>NZ_CAMLDX010000014.1 GCF_946478885.1 uncultured Bacillus sp.
GCTACCCGACTTATCCATGAAACCCTCATGTGATGAAAAAAAGTGAAGGGACGTTGATTTTCATTAATCCCTTCACACTTTTTTCTGCAGGATATTCAATCATCTATTAGTGCAGTGAGAGTTCCTTGCTTTCACTGCTTCCAAATTAAAAATATACCCTCGTTCTTACTAAATCCTGAATACTGCCATCTTTTGCACTTCTTGTATAGACCCACAGCTCCCCCATGTCAGATTTCGGACTGCGATCAAATGGAATTTGACTCGTAAAATCCCCATATTCCGGTGCTCCCATATTCGCAGTAGTAAAACGTTCGTTAGAAATTGTATTTCCGTTTGCATCCTTTAATTGATGCAGCACATTTGCCTCAAAAGACCTTGCTTGGCCTTCGATTTTGAAACCATTTCCTACTTTTGCCCCCGGCAGAGGTGTCCAAACCACCATATTTCTCATCGTTGGAATTGGCAGGATGAGTTGATATCCCGGCCAAATAACATCTGCCTGAAATCCCGGTCTTCTTTCATTTGCCCGAATAATACTTATCAGTGAGAGACCATATTGCCGGGCAATAGAATTTAAGGTATCTCCTGTTTTAATGTCATAGATAAACGCGGGAATGAGCAACTGCTGTAAGGGATATATCATGTCCGAATTTTTCAGATGATTGGTACCAGCAATTAGATCGCTGTAAGTACTGTATTTGATCGCGATCTTATTCACTGTATCCCCCGTATGGACAACGTAATGAACTTTACCCGTTGTCAACAAATCGGGTACCAAAAGAACGTCCCTTGGAAAAATCAAGCCGGGATCCGTTACTGGCGGAAACAGATGATTGACTCTCATAATTTCACCTGTCGAGCTATTATATCTTTGTGCGATCGAATAAAGTGTATCTCCGGGATTTACAGTATAAATATAATATTTGCGAAAAATAACGGGCACAGCCATCACTCCATTTTGATTTATCGAAAACACTCCTTCATATATAAACATATTAACTATCACAAAAATGTATGTTTAGAAAATTTGTGGTTCTCCTGTATAAAGATGGGCTACGCTCTGCGCCGGCTTTCTCGTCTGGAAGATCTCTAAAAAGCTTTAATTGCAAAGCCATGTTCTCCCCTGCTTAGTGAATATCCGATAAAGCTAACATAATCAAAATGAGCCAAGTCCTTACACGCATCATGATCAATTACAGAATATATTGTCAATCAATTTCCTCGGTTCTATGAATAAACAAAGTTATTTTCCATCTATTCTTGCAAAAATATAAAATATCTGTTATTATTCTGATAATTAAATGGAATAACACTTATTTCAAGTATTTTTGAAGTAAGGATAGAGGCGCAAAGACCATCAGTACACAATGGGAGGATAATGAGATCCGTTGAATATTGGGGAAAGGGGGATTTGCCGAAGCTGAAAGAATCTCATTTTTTTTGAAGCTGGTTCTGTTATTGAATAAATACAGAACTGTCATATAGGTAACTATATGGAGGGCTATCTTACGCACAGGAACATTTTTGTTACATATTGTTTCTATTGCAGCAGCTAACCTCTTGATGCTGCTTATTTGCGTTTTATTATGAACTGCCCTTCTCCCTCTATTTTGATAAAAATTATGAAAAAGGATGAGGAGAAGTCATGAATTTTGGACAAATTATCACAGCAATGGTAACTCCGTTTGATCAAGATGGTGAGATCGATTTTAATGCAACAAAAAATTTAGTCAATTATTTAATTGAAAATGGTTCTGACGGATTAGTCGTAACAGGTACAACTGGGGAATCACCAACCTTAACAACTGAGGAGAAAGTGGAACTGTACAAGTTTGTCGTTGAAGTTGTTGACGGACGGATACCAGTGATTGCCGGTACCGGTTCCAATAATACTAAAGCCTCTATTCAGTTAACCAAACTTGCTGAACAAGCTGGAGTAGATGGGATTATGCTCGTGGTTCCTTATTATAACAAGCCTTCGCAGGAAGGATTATTTCAACATTTTAAGGCGATTGCAGATTCAACCGTACTGCCGATTATACTCTATAATATTCCGGGACGCAGCGTCGTCAATTTGAGTATAGAAACAACGCTCCGATTGGCAAATCTTCCGAATGTTGTTGCACTAAAAGATGCAACAGGAAATTTGGAATCGATGACAGAGATCATCCGTCAGACACCTGCTGATTTTGATGTGTACACAGGTGAAGATGCACTGACACTTCCAACATTATCTATTGGAGGATCAGGGGTAATTTCCGTAGCAGCTCATATTATTGGAAACGAAATGCAGACCATGATTCGCCATTTTAAAAACGGCAACTATCAAGAAGCCGCATTAATACAGCAAAACATTGCTCCGGTGATTAAAGCCTTATTTGCCCAATCCAATCCGACACCTGTTAAAGCGGCCTTGAATGATTCAGGTGTTCCGGTCGGCGGTGTACGTCTTCCGCTTGTGCCGCTAAATGACGATGAATTACATGCGTTACAACAGGTATTAAACCTTGCAGTCCAAAATCAGAAAGTAGGCTGAAATAAAGGTTGCGGCTAGACGGCCGTAGCCTTTCATATTAATATAGGCACTTTCTTCAGCTGATTTTTCCATTTTGGATGGAACTCGGTGCTAATTTTTAATGGCCTAGAGACAAGTTTCACTTCAACATCGAGGATTAATGCAAAAAGCTCTCAGCTTTTTTGTGTATATCTCCGATCTTGGCAGTCTCTCCCTTGCATTTTTCCTTAAAAGGGCAATAACTGCATTCCTTCAATTGCCCCGTCTGAAAAAACTCTGCCGGGTGCCGCTGCAGAAGATATTTCATTGTTTGCAAATATTGAATCCCGGTTGGAACATCTTCTTTCTTAGGTAAAAACACATGTTCCTTCCCATCAAGCAATGTAATGATGCTGATTTTTTCAGGAAGCTGTTCAAACACTTTATGTGAAAAGACGATCAACAGATGGGAATAGAGTTGAAGCATTTGCTCATCTGCATCAATCAGAAACTTTTTTACGGTATAGGAATGTTCAGACCACATTGCTATATCGAAGGTGATGGAAAGATGAGTTTCCAGTTCTTCGATATTGGCATTTAATTTTTGAAATAAAAATAGTGGTGATGTTTCATGCACATCTTTTGATAAATATTCAAGTAAATGATCGGTTGTTTTTGCAATGACCATATAATAGTGCAGCCTTGAATCAAATAGTCTTAAACTGACTGGTCGCCAGGCCTTTTCAATTAATTTCAAAATATTCAAATTGTTGCGGGCGTCACTTGGCAATTGATAATATTGGCGAGCGACCCGATTGCATATATACTGCACCACCTGCCGCCATCCCATTCCCGAACCATTAAGCTGTAATACATGCTGATAGTAAAATTTATAAGGACATCTGATAAACGATTCTAAATGATAATCCGTCATCGTTTTAATCGAGATTTGTGGATGGCTGCCTTTCATCATGCAGGACCCCCTTTCACTTTAAACCATTTAAGCATTTAAAAACGTGACAAAATTCTTTCCTAAGTTTCTACAAGCCTCTTCATCTTCCTCACTTGGTGTTAAATCGACCCTGATGCCATTAGGATAAACCTCTGCTCCTCGCTTCTGTAACTTCTCCATTAATATATCTACTGCAGCACAAAAATAATTATACCCTGTATCTCCTGAACCAAAGACCGCAGCTTTTTTTCCGGTTAAATCAATGCTATCCATTTCTTCAAAGAAGTCAAGAAAATCATCAGGGAGTTCACCGTCCCCCCAGGTATAGGAACCGAGTATTATTCCATCGAAGTCCAATAATTCCTTCGCAAATACCCCATTCATGACATCGATAACCTTAACTTCTTCTCCAGCTTCCCGAATCCCTTTCACAACCTCTTCTGCCATCATTTCCGTATTTCCGCTCATACTGGCATATATTAAAACGATTTTCGCCATTGTTAACTCCTCCAAATTCAAATGAACATAATTTTCAATTACTTTTCAAAAAATCACACTACATCTTTTAACACATTATAGATTGAACTCCAGGATCGCTTAGCATAAAAAATCGGAATTGATTGATTTTTTGCCCGCTTCTTAATAACTGATGTTAAATTATGATTCACATAATCTGTTAATATAAGAATACAACTAATATTTTCCGGGATATCCCGTTTCACCATTTGAACTTTCCTGCCGCTCATATGTAAAATTTTTTTAAAACCAACAGATGTTAATTTTTCCGGAATCACACCTAAATGATCAGCACCTATTATCAATAATGAATTCATAATTGCGCACCTCCGTATTATTTAACGGGTACATTGTTTCAAATAACCCGCACAATTCGTAATAGCACCCTACTTTCAACTATCATAATTTCCTATAGATTATAAAATCCTCAGGGCCAAGCCCGTTACCATTCCTTCTCCCTTCTATCAGACAGTCTATTCCGGATGCACGATTACGAATCTTCATGCTAGTTTTTTCTTGATGATGTCTGAAGTTCTTCTTGTTTATATTTTAATTGAAAATGATTATCATTGTCAATGTATTATTTTAAGTATACAAAAAGAACAGCAAAGATTCTGCGTTCCATTAATCCGCAGCTTTGCTGTTCTTTTATTATTCTATTACTTCCAGACCATTTCTTTCCTGACTACCATTAATATTTCTCACCTAAGGTAAAAAGTCTCGTTGCTTATCCAATTAATGAAGTGGAAGAAATCCATCCATGGTTGCCTCCTATCCTGATGCTGGACTTTATGGTTTGAATCACGATCGCTTAGCATGTACAAATCCCGTTCTATCACGCTCCGGGATCACCTTTAATCCGAAGCTGTAAGCTTGTTTATGGAATCATATGCATCAGATCAACAAAGGCAGCTTCTCCCAGCTGCCTTATACGTTCGAAAACAATGAGAGGACATTTAGCAAATCCTCTTTTTCAGCGGATGACAAACGCATGCCACACTAACGATTTTTGTTGTTTTACTGTTGACATTTCACGTTTATGAAAATGCCCCTTATGATTGGAATACGTCATTTCCTGTTGTTTTCTTGGATCGACTAATTCATTTTGGTACATCATCAATTTTTCTTCCATGTATTTCTTCTCAAGAACATTTAATTTAATGGAGAGATTAATATAATCTGAGCTGTTAGGACCTTTTTTTGCATACATATCATTCAGAATCTTCTTTAGATTAAATATTTCCTTGAGGAGCTTCATATTTTCACCATGCATTTGCCCCTGTGATTCCATTGTACACACCTCATATTATGATTTTTCATCGTTCTAGGAATATATGGCAATCCTGCCCTAAATCCTCAGGCAACAGGTATATCTATTCATTCCAAGGTTGAAATGATCGTACCATAGTCTATTTTTTTATAAAATATGGCCAAGAAAAATAAAATTATTATGAAAATTCCATCAGGCTTTTGATATAATATTTTTTATTAGTAATTTTGTCTCCTCTTTCTAACATGTCCATTTTCACAAGGTTTTCCTCCCTGGCTCTGCAAAATTCATGTAAAACAATTTATATTATGATAATTGTCATCAATAAAATAAAAATTCTCAAAAAATACTAACGACTAAGAAAAATTACGCTCTATTGAGTTCCAATTTGTAAAATTTAATCTTTTCTTAAGGGTTTCTCCTCCGTTTTATTCGTAATACTTATTATCTTATTTAAGTATTATTTTTTCTATTTTAATTATCATTCTATCTACTTTAATGTAAAAAAACATCAAAAATTTTGTAATGTTCTGACTTGTTTTGTAGAAAGTATTTTCAAATGCAAATAAATTGTGCATAATAACTTTTGTTAACACCTGTTCTGTAGCAGGTAATTTTTTATTCCAGGGAGGAAAGATTTTAATATGTGGGTAATCACCGTCTTTTTAAAAGGAAATCTGACAACTATGTTCGAATTCAACTCGGAAAATGAGGCAAAAGAGGCACTAAAGAATATTCACGGCTACAAAATTCTTACAGAGGTGATTAATTTCCATAATCCTTCCTATGCGCTTGTAGCTGTGTAAAAGACCCGGTCCCTTATGTATAGTTATAACATAAGGGACCGGGTCTTTTTTATAATGAAGAATGGTATAGAAGTCTTTCTCAGTGGAAGTTCTCGTAGTTCTGAAACGGCAGAAAAAGGACGGCTTCCCGTCCTTCATTTCTTTGATTTGAAAAAGTTGTTGAAACTTTATCATTACCATATTTATGAAAAATCGATATCGTCTCTACTTGTATCATTTTTTCAGTGAAATCCATACACTCTTTACTTCAGTATAATTATCAAGAGCATATGAACCCATTTCACGGCCTATCCCTGATTGTTTATATCCTCCAAACGGAGATGCCGCATCAAATGCATTATAGCAGTTGACCCAAACAGTGCCGGCACGCAATCGATTGGCAATATAATGAGCATTTGAAATATCGTTTGTCCACACTCCGGCAGCCAAACCAAATTCACTGTTATTCGCTCGGTTAATTAACTCATCAAGATCATCGTATGGCAGGGCGGAAATAACCGGGCCAAAGATTTCCTCTTTAGCGATGGTCATCTCATCTTGCACATTTGCAAAAATAGTCGGTGATACAAAATACCCTTGTTCTTGAGGTCTGTTTCCCCCTGTAACCAGTTCTGCTCCTTCTTGAAGTCCTTTTTCTATATAATTTAACACACGATTTTGCTGTTCAGTTGAAACAAGGGGTCCTATTTGAGTATCTGCATAAATGCCGGCACCTTGTTTAAGTGAGTTTGCATGACTGGCCATATCGGCAACTACGTTATCAAATTGTTTCTTTTGTATAAATACACGACTACCAGCGCAGCAAACCTGCCCCTGATTAAACATTACCCCATTCAGAGCTCCTTTGATCGCCCTTGGCAAGTCAGCATCAGGAAGAATGATGTTAGGCGATTTTCCACCCAGCTCCAGTGTCACTCTCTTCAAAGTTTTCGAAGCATTTGCCATAATCCTTTTTCCTACCTCTGTGGAACCCGTAAAGGCAATCTTATCGACTAACGGATGATCAACTAATGCCTGTCCGGCTGTTTCTCCAAATCCAGGAACGACATTCACCACTCCGGCAGGAATTCCGGCTTCTTCCATCAGTTCCGCTAGATATAGTGCGGTTAACGGTGTTTGTTCAGCCGGTTTTAATACAATTGTACAACCGGTTGCCAAAGCTGCTCCAAGCTTCCACATAGCCATTAATAATGGGAAATTCCATGGGATAATCTGTCCCACTACCCCAACCGGCTCGTGACGGGTGAAGTTAAAGAACGAACCATTTACCGGAATGGTTTGTCCTGTTATTTTTGTGCACCAGCCTGCATAATACCGCATATGTTCAATGGAAAGCGGAATATCTGCATTTGTTGTTTCTCTGATTGGTTTCCCATTGTCCAACGTTTCCAACTGTGCTAATTCCTCATGGTTTTCTTCCATTAAATCTGCCAGCTTATACATAATACGGCTTCGTTCTGCAGCACTCATTCTGCTCCATGGACCTTCGTCAAATGCTTTTCTTGCAGCTTTCACTGCCAAATCAATATCCTCTGCACCTGCTTCAAAGACATGCGCCAATACTTCACCAGTAGCTGGATTATATGTTTCAAAGGTCTTTTGTGATTGGCTTTCTATACATTTTCCATCGATATATAACCTTTTCTTTCCAAGTAAAAATCTTTCAACCTTTTCTTTTAAGTTTACTGTGATTTGACTCAATTCTCTTCCTCCTTAAAATTCATTATTTATGTATTTCTTGGTGAAAAATGAGCTGTTTTTCACACTTACAACCATATTTTACCACCTTCACATTTTTAGCACAATTTAGATAATTCGAAAAATTCTTACATATTTTAACATAATTATACATATTTAGAAGGAATTCGTTGAGATTTAAATATTCTCTTAAACCTTTTTGATTTTTCTGTATTTAAAAAAAGGAAAATCTACTAGAATCCTCTACTGTAATCAATAGTTAATATACATTTCAAACAAGATTACCAAAATCATCTTCTCTGCATTCTCCTGCTTTCATCAGCTGATATAACTCTACTAGATTTTGAGAATGACTACTGCATTTTGTATGTTTACTTTTCTAAAAATGTTGCTTAACCTTCTGGCATCGGTTTACTATTGTATTTGTGCACAAAAAGAAAGGAAGACATACATGAATAAAAGGGTATATTTCTTAACAATGATATCTTTTATGGTAGGAATGGTTGAATTAATTATAGGAGGTATTCTAGATTTAATTGCCAAGGATTTACATATCAGTATCAGTCAAGCCGGTAATCTTATAACGATTTTTTCGCTTATTCTGGCCTTGACCTCTCCCATACTGCTCTTTTTCACAGCTGGGATTGAACGTAAAAAGCTCATCATTGTCTTTCTCTTTATTTTTTTAGTAGGAAATATAATTACAGTAATGAGTCCAAATTATACGGTTCTGTTTATTGGACGAATCATTTCGGCCGGTAGTGCTGCCTTATTAATTGTTTTATGTTTAATCAGTGCCCCATATATGGTGGAACCGCAATATCGCGGAAGAGCGATTGGAATTGTATCAATGGGAACAAGCGCTTCTCTTGTTTTGGGAATTCCAATTGGAATTATTCTGGGACAGACGTTTGGCTGGAGAGCCCCTTTAATATTTATCACGATTCTAACAATATTATCAATACTTGGTGTGTTTCGATTTATGAATCGAATAGAGCCGAGACCAGCAGCACCTTTGCATAAACAACTGGATGTATTAAAGGACAAAAAGATCCTCTTTGCGCACGGAACTACATTTTTATACATGTCCGGACATACTTTGCTCTATGCATATTTCACCCCTTATATTGTCCATTCAATCGGATTGAAGGGGGTTGGACTCAGCATCATATATCTAGTCTTTGGTATCTCGGCCGTCAGCGGTGGAGCCATTGGCGGAAAAATGGCTGATGTTTATGGGACAAAACGGACGATTCTTAGTTCTTTAATGATCTTCAGTGTGGTTCTGCTCTCGATCTCTTATTCTGCAAGAGTGATTGCCCTATTCCTAACTGCTGTTATTTTATGGGGAATCCTAAGCTGGGCAATTTCCCCGGCGATGCAAAGCTACCTCATAGAGACTTCCCCAGAGACATCTGATATTCAGCAAAGCTTGAGCAACTCTGCTTTACATCTTGGCATTGCATTCGGTTCCTTTGCTGGAGGCATCGTTATTAATAAGGCTACCGTTGCGGCAAATCCATATGCGGCTGCCGTTTTAATCATCTTATCATTCATCACTGCTATGCTTTCCATGCATGAGCTTCCACATCAGGTTTTGTATAAGGAAAAATAAAGCCCTCATTTTTTTAAGTAAAAAGCCGGTATGCAACTATACCGGCCTTCTAAATTATTATATTAATTCAAATTGCATCCATTCTTCAGGAACAGTAGTATTATCTGCAAGTGTGTATGCTGCATTTGTAATTGCTTCTGCCAATGTGTTTCCCGTACCACATACATGATTAATATATACCTTCGTATTATTTACCGGCGTATAAGTAAATCCAAATTTTTCTAATCTGTCAACAATCCGCATCGCATGTTCAAGAGTTCTTTCTGGTTGAAAGTCACAGTCATAAATAAATTGTCTGGTTTCGTAATCATACCATCTATCCCATCTATTTAATTTCCAACCTAAAATTCTTCTTGCGATAACTTCGGTTTTATTCACGTTACATTCCCCTTTTCCGATAATTTACTAGTTTACAATTTAAGTCCATATTCATTGTTATAGTACAATTTTATTTTATTAACAATATAATATAACAGTTCAAAGAGATTTTCCACTGTTTTTTATAAATTTTTTGAAAATAATATTTAAAGCAGGAGCATAGGGATTGTTCTTTGGAGAACTTTACAGAAGAAGGAGCGAGGAAAAATCATCGCTAGCAGTTGGATAACAGAAAAAAAGAAGCCGAAGTACTGCTGTCAGGATAGCCGGCTTCTCTTTCCTATAGAATTGAACGAAAAATTATTCAGTATCAATGTAACATTGGATCACTTTAAACAATCCGGAACACACATAGATGGGACATGAGTGTCTTCTTTTCCAATAGATATAACCTGCCTTACAGTCATGAAGAGAACGTTACCATTTATAATCCTAACCAATGAAAATCTCTATTCAACGCTTCCAGCTTTCTATTATCTTAATAAAAGTATATCATTGTCTTATTATGATAATAATCTGAATTGATTACTAAAGCTGGTTTCTTTTTCAATAAAAAGCTGTATTTAAGATAAAAGTTTGGCAACAATGATATTCATGGACAGGAGGTGCGGTATGAGATTTATATTCAAATCGGGTATTTTAGTCCTGCTTCTGGTCTTTCTCTGGCATAGCGTTGCAAACTTCTTAAAGGAGCCTCAGTATAAAACGATTATTGACCAGTTCAAAACTGAAGTGATGACGATCCTCGACGATCATCCTAAAGTGTTGTCCACACTCGAATCAATACAGGATGGTGTTGATATAGTATGGGATGATTTGAACAAAGCCCTCCATCAAACGCAAAATAAACAGCAGCAATCTGAAAAAATAGCCCTGGATCAACCCCAGGCACATATCTTTTCTGTCCATAATTTTGAAATTGGAGATTCCAAAGAAGACGTTGAAATAAAGGTTGGAAATGCCCAACGCTCTACCCTTAATGAGTATGGGGTAAAGTGGTACACCTACCATGACAATTATCAGAATTTTTTTATGGCTGCTTATAATCGAAATAATAAATTGGCTGGATTATACACCAATCAGGATTTAATAGCCTCCACCCTTGGCATCGCCTTGGGCAGTGCAAAGGAAACGGTGCTAACACAGCTCGGCGAACCGATGAAAGGCATCAGGAAAGGGCTCATCACATACCGAACAAAAAATGATGGTGAATATGATACCTTTCAAGCCGATAACAGCTTTGTCACTATTTTTTATGATAAACATGAACACGATACCGTAACGGCTATTCAAATTATCAGCTCAGAATTGGAACAGCAGAAGGACAATTTTTATCCTGAAGAAAGCACAGATTTAAAAGAGGGCTTCGAATTGCAATTATTTGATTTAACAAATGCAGCACGTGTAGAACATGGGTTACCACTGTTATCTTGGGATGAACAGGTTAGCGGAATAGCCCGTGTTCACAGCAGAGACATGGCAGAGAATAATTATTTTAATCATACTAATTTAGAAGGGGAATCTCCCTTTGACCGGATGGAGAAGGACAACATCACCTTCCAGGCTGCAGGTGAAAACCTTGCTGCCGGGCAAACAAGCAGTATCTTTGCACATGAAGGCTTAATGAATTCTCTTGGCCATAGGGAAAATATTCTTCATACAAATTTTGAATCTTTGGGTGTCGGTGTTGCCTTCGATTCAGAATCCAAGCCTTATTTTACTGAAAATTTTATAACAAGGTAGCGCTTTTTAGGCCGGGATGTCTCGTATGTCAGGGTTCCACAATCGATTTACATCCAGTGCGACCTCATGCAAGTGACAGATCCTGTATGGTGGTGGTACCTGACACCGTTGCTTTTGGGAGATCCACCCTCCTTCCTCTTATTCCGACTATGATAAATCTTATGAATTCAATATGATTGTTTGAATTCCTTTATCTATTACTTCTCTGCTTGAAATTCTTTTCCATGATTAAGCGATTTCTGTCTTTGTGCAGCTTTCCTTCCGTGTACCGCATAATAAATGAACAGGCCAAGGAAAACGATGACTGCCATCGAAACGTATAAACCTCTAAACCCGATGAATGGCAGCATATAACCTAATAAAAACGGGCCAACCCCCACTCCAAAATCATAAAATACAAAGAAAGTGGAAGTAGCTAATCCGATTCTATGAGTTGAAGCTACATTTACAGCAATGGTTTGAGCACTTGATTGGAAAGTTCCAAAGCCTATTCCGATCATAGCACCGGCAATTAACAAAATGACACCATACTGTGCCTGGCTCAGTAGCAAAAGTCCGGCTCCAAATAAAAGAATCGACGGATAAATAACAATATTTTCCCCTTTTAAATCAAATAATTTTCCGGTAAAAGGTCGCGAAATTAATAAAAATCCTGCATACATGACAAAGAAAAAGCTTGCTGCATCTGCTAAATGAATTTCTGCAGCATAGGAGGACAGAAAAGATAGAATACTTGAATATACAAAGCCAAAAAGCGCGGCCAAAATGGCAATAGGTACTGTACTTTTTTCAAAGAAATCACTTAGCTGCAATCTTGTTTCTTCTGTTGCACCACTCGTTACTGTTTCCATCTTCGGAATGATGATAAATAAAGATGCAAGAATGGCAACGGCCGAAAAAACAACTGTTATGACAAAGATGATTGAATGATTAAAATGCTTACTAATAAATAAGCCTAAAAATGGTCCTATCGCCATAGCTAAGTTCGTACTTGTTGCAAAATAACCCATTCCTTCGCCACGGCGTACAACAGGCACAATGTCTGCTGCAATAGTACCGGTAGCAGTAGTAGAAATTCCAAAGGCAAAGCCGTGAATAAAGCGTATGATTAATAAAAGCGGCAAACTTTGAACCGGAAAATACAGTAACATCATTATAAGAAATAAGGAGAGACCAATGAGCAGCATCTGCTTCTTTCCTATTGTGTCAATTATTCTCCCGGCAATAGGTCTGACTAGCACCGCACCAAGAACAAATATACTTGATGCCAGTCCGGCTTCACTTTGAGAAGCGTGAAATCTATTAATTGAATATACGGCCATTGTCACCATCAGCATATAAAATGAGACAAATAATAGAAAATTAGACAAAGAGACCATAAGAAAATTCTTTGTCCATAGTTTTGCATTTTGTTTCATGATAATTCTCCTCTATGTAAGTTTCTCTTTTAAACTTTGAATGGTACGGAAGGCTGTCTCCATATCGCCTTTTGACACTCCCTCCAACAGGTTATCCTCAAATCCTTCCACAATTAATTTTGCCTTATGATACACCTGCTCCCCCTTATGCGATAGCTGAATTCTTCGTTCCCGTTTATCGCTGCTAGGAACCTTTTCAATCAGGCCTGAATTTTCCAACCTATCTGCCGTACGGGATATGGTTGGTTTCTCTACATTGAGATATTGACTGATTTCAATCAGCGTACTTGGTCCAAATTGCATTAAAAAATAAACGATAAGCCATTGCGAGTGATAGAGACCTATTCCTGCCAGTTTTTCGTTTAATTTCTTCGTAAAGAATCGGGAGAACTGCAAATGATGATGAAAAAAGGACTGTAGCAAAAAATCGCCTCCAAGCAAAATAGTTACCTAGGTAACTATATACTAACTTTTTATAGATGTCAAAATTATTTTTAGAATTTTCAAAATAAAACGATTTTCATAAAAAAGGCAAAGCAGGCAAGAATTACTCTTGCCTGCTTTGCCTTTTTTCTATTAAGCTACCTCCTCCTCTGAACGGCGAACCAGTTCAGCCTGAGGAATTTTCCAATATCCAATCCATTTATAGATGGCAGCAACCATAATAACAATACCAAGAAACAGCATGATAATGGAGATGACTCCGTTTACAATATTATAGCCTGGATTAGATGGCACTAAATATACATTCGTAACCATCCAATACCCCGCTACCATAACAGTAACATACAGATATGCCAATGGTACGAGACAGGTAAGCATGTACCAGCGTTTGTTCGCAATCTTCAAGATAACAGTAGCTCCGATAATTAATCCAATAGAAGCCATTAATTGATTGGAAACACCGAATAAGGCCCAGACCGAACTGATATCACCTGAGAAGAGCAAATAACCCCAGACAAAGCAGGCAATCGCACTGGCAATAACACTTGCCGAAAGTGAATTGGTCTTTTTTAATGGCCTAATAATATCACCAAAGAAATCCTGTATGAGATAACGGGCAACCCGCGTCCCCGAGTCTATCGCGGTCAAGATAAAGACAGCCTCAAAGAGAATGACAAATTGATAGAAGTAAGAAGCCATTTTTTCAAACAATGGGAATTCCGAGAAGATATAGGTCATTCCGGCAGCCAAAGTAACGGCTCCCCCAGTTCTTCCGTTGAGATCCATTTGCACATCTTTTTCTAATTGATCTAAATGAACCGTTTCCATTCCTAGTGCCTCAAACTTCTCTGGAGTCGAATTAATCGCAAAATAATCTGCGGGCTGCATGGAAACTGCCGCGATTAATGCCATAATTCCAACTACACATTCGACAAGCATAGAACCGAATGCAACAGGCTTAATATCCTTCCAATGATCAATCATTTTCGGGGTAGTACCTGAACCGATAAATGCATGGAATCCTGAGATAGCTCCGCAGGCAATGGTAATTGAGATAAAAGGCCATACCGGACCGGCAACAATCGGACCGCCTCCATGAATAAATTCAGTAATAGCCGGGAATTGAACAGCCGGATTAACAATAAATACCCCGATAATCAATGCACCGAATACGCCTATTTTCATAAAGGTACTTAAATAATCACGTGGCGCCAATAATAACCAAACAGGTAGGGTAGCTGCAAAAAATGCATAGATTGGTAGAATAAGTGCAAGTGTACTTTTTTCTAAAGTTAATAGATCTCCAAGCCAGGTCCCCTGTAAATAAGGTCCAATCGCAACGCAGACCATAATGGCAATAAATCCTACGGTAGTGGCTAGTTTTAAGTTACCGGTTTTTTTGTGATAGATGCCTACAGCCATGGCGATCGGGATGGTCATGCCAACAGCAAATGTTCCCCAAGGGTTCTTTTCTAATGCTCCCAAAACGACTAAAGATAATCCTGCCATTGTAATAATAATAATAAATAGCATTGCTAAACCTGTGCAAAATCCTGCTACAGGACCCAGTTCTTCTTTTGCAACTTCTGAAAGCGATTTCCCTTTTCTGCGCATGGAAGCAAAGAGAACTACCATATCATGGACTGCGCCTCCAATAACAGCACCGATTAAGAGCCAAATTAAGCCTGGTAAATAACCAAACTGAGCTGCTAGAATCGGTCCGACTAATGGACCGGCTGCAGCGATTGCAGCAAAATGGTGACCAAACGTAACCCATTTATTCGTTGGCACATAGTTTTGCCCATCCTCCAACGCATGGGCGGGGGTCGGCTTTGATTCATCAATCTTTAAAACCTTTGCCGCCATAAAAGTACCATATAATCGATACGCAATGGCCAGTATACAAAGAGTTGCGACAACAATTGTAACCGCATTCATTTTTTCTTCCTCCCTTCTCTATCTGCTTCTATCATACATTCAGCAGCACTTTTAACGCTGATTTTTCGCTAAAATGCATGTATAGAGGGATGAAAAGCAAAAATGAAAAGATGAAATACAAATCTAATTAAATCCCAAGCACTCTCTTTAAATCTTTTACATAAGTTCTGCTCACTGGAACTTTCGAATGGTCTTTCATAATTAAGTTATACGTCGAGTTAAACCAAGGTTCAATCTCATCAATTTGATCAAAATTGACTACATAACTGCGATGAACTCTTAAGAATTGCGCTGAATTCAGTCTTTTTTCAATCTCTACCAAAGGCTCGTTTACTTTGTATTCATGCATTTGTGTCTTAAGCAGGGATTTCCCTTCGCTCGATGCAACATACAAAACATCCGAGAAAGGAACAAGAATAATTTTTTCCTCAATCGACAAAGCTATTTTTCCATTTCTCTCAAGGCGGATCGAGGGTGAATCAAGGGTCTTTCCTTTCCCAAAAGTTCTCAGCTTATTGATTTTATCCAATGTATGCATTATTCGATTCTCATCAAATGGCTTTAGAATATAATCAAGTGCATTGGATTCAAAAGCCTGCAACGCATATTCGTCATAAGCCGTTGCGAATACAATGGCTGGAGTCGGTGAAAGGTTTTCCAACTGGGCTGCTAACTCTAAGCCTGTTCCCTCTTCCAGTTCAATATCAAGGAATACAACGTCGGGCTTCAACTGGACTATTTCCATCACTGCATCTTCCATATTATCATTTTCGCCTATCGTATTAACCTGCTTCGTTTTATGAAGAATATATTTTAATTCATCCCGCGCAAGCGGTTCATCATCAACTATATAGACTTTCAACATTTCCATGAATAACCCCTCTGCATTCAAGTGGAACAGAAATCGTAACAGTCGTTCCACCGTCTATTTTACTATTAATCAGCATGCTAGCTTGTCCGCTGTAAATTCCCTTCAATCTCTGGCTGATATTATAAATGGCTGTGCCATTTCCTTTTTTCGATTCAACGACTTGCTTTCCAATCAGATTCAGCTGCTCTTTTGTCATCCCTTTTCCATTATCTTTGACAATGATCTGTAATTGATTTTTTTTCGTAAAAATCTTCAAGATAATTGTTCCCTTTTCCTTGCTTTTTGGGAATGCATAATTGATGGCATTTTCCACAATTGGCTGCAGAATAAACGGAGGAATTAATGTATTTTCTAAATAAGGCTCAATTTGAAAATCAAACCGATATTTATCAGGAAACCTCGTCTGAACAATAGAAAGATAAGCATAAACATTTTCTAATTCTTTTTCTAATGACACCAATGTCTGCCGCGCCCCTTGAAGATTGCTGCGAAAAAATGAACTAAGCAGTAAAAGGAGCCTTCTCGCTTCATCCGGATCTGTACGGCATAAAGTGGATATCGTATTTAAACTGTTAAATAAAAAATGAGGATGAATTTGTGACTGAAGCGCTTTGATTTCGGCATCCTTCAATAATTTTGTCTGGCGGTAAACCTCTGACAGTTCCAGCTGAGCTGAAAATAGCTTTGCCAGCCCTTCAGCTAATTGCTGCTGAACTTGATCCTTTTTCACCGGATCAGTATAATACATTTTTAAGGTTCCCACCACTTTATATTTGATTTTTAAAGGCAAAACAATGGCCGCTTCTAAGGGACATTCTGGAAATGGGCAATGAATTTCTTCCTTGCTCTGCGCCTCAATAATCCTCTCGTTTTTTAAAACTCTTTCGGTCAAGCCAGTAACTGGTTTGTTCCCGGGAATATGATGATCGGAAGCTACACCTGCATGTGCCAGTACTTGCTGAGTATCTGTTATTGATACAGCATCGGCCGCTGTGAGTCTGAGGATAATATTTGATATTTCCCGACATGAATGTTCATTAAAACCTTCTCGAAAAAACGGCAACGTCAGATCAGCAATTTTAAAAGCAAGATTCGTCTGATTTGCACGTGTCCTGACATTTTCCCGTAAAATAGACTGAAAAATAAACATAAATAATAAGGTTCCAAGTCCATTGACAAGAATCATCGGCAGGGCAATAATCTCTACCAGATTTAGTGCTTCTTCAAAAGGCTTCGCTGCAATTAATATAATGACCATCTGGATAGCTTCCAGCGTAATCCCCGATACAGCAGCAAAAATGGCCGTAATTTTTTTTCCCTTTTTTTCCCGTATTCTGCCTAAATATCCAGCGGCAATTCCGGCAATAATGGTGGAAATACCGCAGGAAAAAGCTGTAAAACCTCCAAGTGAAAATCGGTGCACACCAGCAATGAGTCCTGCTCCAAACCCCACCATCGGTCCGCCGAGCAATCCGCCAATCACAATTCCCATCACTCTTGTATTGGCAAGCGCACTATCCGAATCCAACTCCAAAAACCATTTAGATTGTGCAACATGGTTATGATTGATCTCTATTCCGGTATAATTGCTGACAATACCAAATGCCCCAAATAAAATTATCAACATGATTTTCTCATTTCGAGTATGGTCATGCTGAACAATTTGCCGAATCGGCCGCATTTGAGACAAAAGATACGCAGCCATAAAAATAATTCCTACTTTTTCTAGTAAAAAAGGAATCAATTCAAACATAAGAATCATCCTTTATTATGTATAATAATTTTTACTATTCAAAAATCCATTGATTTTCACTAATTATTCTGCACTATTTTTTTCTGAGAAACATTATTCTTTCATTTTACCACGGACTCCCTTACATGAGATTGTACCTTTGCAGTTCGTGACTTATGACCTAGATGTTACACCCATTTGGCGCACATAAAGAAGCAGGGAGCCCTTCCCTGCTTCATAAGCTTATTCTTCTCTTTTAGATAGGCAGTAATCACATTCCATTAAATAGGATTCAGCTTGTTCCTCAAAGACCTGACCGCATTCGGCACATTCCTTTTTCAGTACAGTTTTAAAAAATTCAACTGGATTATACAACAATGTATTCGCCCCTTTTTATAATACAGAATCACGTTACTTTCAATTGTTATGGTACAGTATATGCAATTCTTATGATCCTATGTGGGCTATTACAAAATATTTTTTTGATTTTTAAACATGTCATTCATTCTATTTATTCTTCGGCATTTCATGAAGTACTTTTTCCTGGTTAACTATCTTCATTTTTTAAATTTGTCCAAAACAGCAAACGTTTCTTGATTTTTTCAAAAATCATTACGATAGCTAAAATAACGATACTATTAAAAATAATCCCTGCTGATACATAATCATATTGAGTGAAAAAAGATGGAACTAACAACCCCATTGAGTTTCTTGCTTACGTTTTTTAATGAAATCATCTTTTTCCCTCCTTATTTTTCCTGCATCGTTTTCAAATCAACTCTATACTTTAATAACCTAAAATTACATTTTCACCGTTTCAATAGTATTAAAAAGATATAAAAATGGATTCATTTCTTCAATGAACCTATTCATGCTTATTCCTATAATATTTTCTGAGGGGAACGGGACTGTCCTAAAAGGTGTCTCAAGCTATATCTACGCAGCTGATACAAATGATTGTAGCTGACTGCTTGTGGGACAATTCCATTTCCGTAAAGATGCATAAAAATATCTACAAAATCAGAGATTAAAAGTAGACTTCTCTTATCGGGAGTTCAGTACCGTTTACAACATAATTACCTATTGCTCGTGCTTTATAAGCGGTTGGATTATGTGAAGCAATGGTTCGAATATTACGCCAATGGCGATCAAGATGTGCTGACTGTCTTGTAGCTGATGCCCCGCCAACTTCAAAAAGCAGTGAAGAGGCTTTTAATGCAAGTTGGTCTACTACTACTTTAGCCTGTGCAGCGCTTAATGAAGCTTCATGACTGAGAGCAAAATCAATTTTCCCATCAACCGCTGAATTCACCGCTTTATCCAGTGCTTCTGCAGCAGTAAGTACAATCGATTCTGCAGCAAAAGCAATGGATGATAATTCCCCAATAATTTGCAGCAGCTGTGGATCTTTTGCCGGTATATCAGATGCGGCAAATGAAAACGTACGTTTACGGCTGTGCACCAATGTTGCTGCGTCTGTCACTACATTATGCAAAATTCCTGCAACAACTGCATGAAGAATCAATTGGATAAATGAATTGAATGGGGTCTTTGATCTGTCAACAAACGTAACCTCATCCTTATGAGCATAAACATGATTGAAATGCGTCGTTCCACTTCCCGTTAATTTTTGGCCTATTCCGTCCCAATCATCCTCAATTACGACCCCTTCACGATTCACAGGAATAGTCACAGATACGGGTTTTCCTTCAGGAGTTGAAGCCGTAACATATACCCAATCGGAAAACAACGTACCGGTACTAAAATATTTCGTACCATTTAATCGATAAGCTTCACCGTCAGGGGATAAAATGGTTTCATAGACAAGGTTTCCAACATTGTTTGATGAGAGCTCAGTAACTGCATTTCCTATCAGTTCTCCTTTCGCTACTCGATGGAACCATCGGTCGCGGAGAGCTTTATCAGGGCTGCGCAGATATTCTTCTACCTGACCATAATGTGAACGAAGACTGTGGGTAGCATCCGGATCAGCCTCAGCTAAACGAATGAGAGTATGAAACAATTCGCGAATGCTGGCACCTGCGCCTCCTAATTCCACAGGTAAGCGCAAAGCACCTAGTTTGGCTTGTTTAATCAATTCAATCGCCACGTAAGGATGTGCTTCACTATTCGTTTTTCTGCGTTTTTCGGCATCCTCGGCAATGATTGCAAGCAACTGTTCAAATTCTGCGGATCCAGGCTTTACCGAATTCGTGAAGATTGGTTTCCCGCAAGTTGCCCTTTCCCTTTCTATTATTAATTGTTTTTGCTGAGACATGATTCGTTCCTCCTTTGATTGATCTATATAATCGATTATTCATATTTGCTTAATTGGTTTAAAAGCACCAAAATATGTTATTTAAAAAGCCATATTATTTCACAGTATCTTTAGGAGCAAATGCACCTCGATACTTTGCTGCCGGGTGCCGCTCATTTAGTCTGTCAGAACCGAATAATTTCTTGCGTAATGTTTCAGGTTGACCATTTTTCTCACGAGCCAAGCCGCGACGACGAAGAACTGGTAATACACGATCAATAAATTCATCATATGAACCCGGTATTGTTGCATTAATGACATTGACACCATCAATTCCTGCTTCACTCCAAGTCTCAAGCTGATCTGCAATGGACTCAGGTGTTCCAACCATTCGGGATGATTTCGTTCTTAAAAGGGCAAGATCTCTGACTGTTGGAGTACGTTCTGGTGTACTCTGCTTTAACCATTCATATGTACTTCGAATTCCCTCTGTTTCAATGTTTTTAAGTGGCATGTTTAAATCAACATTTCCGAGATCAATTCCCATGCCGCCAGCCATATGGGCAATCATCATATATAAATTGATTTTTTCATCCAACTCAATCGCTTTCTGCCGTGCTTCTTCTTCAGTCTCTCCGATTACGAAGGACAATCCTTGATAGAAACGAATATCATCTGGTTCTCTTCCATTTTGAATCGCCAGATTTCTCGTTTTATTAATCAACTGGCGGGCATTTTCCGGATCAGGTGCCACGATAAAGGTTGCCTCTGCATTACGGGCGGCAAAATCTCTTCCAGCATCTGAAGCACCTGCTTGAAACAACAATGGCGTACGCTGAGGCGACGGTGTCACAAGATGCGGACCTTCTACTTTATAGCGCTCACCTATATGGTTTATTTTATGGATCTTAGACGTATCTGCATGAATACCGCTTTTCCGATCTTGAATAAGCGCATCTTCGTCCCATGAACCCTCCCAAAGCTTATACAACACTTGCACATATTCATCTATCCAACGATAGCGCTCATCATGAGGGATTAAACCATCGTATCCAAAATTATGGAAGGCATTCTCTGATGAACTTGTAACCATATTCCAGGCAATACGGCCTTTTGAGATATGATCTAAAGTTGAAACACGACGCGCAAAATTAAAAGGCGGTTCTTGAAGTGGCGCTGCTGTAAATGCCAGACCAAGATGTTGGGTACTCACTGCCAGTGCAGACATCAAAACCATTGGATCATTGCTTGGGATTTGCAAACCATGTTCAGCATGGAATTCCCATCCTCCACGGTAATTGCCATATAGTCCAATGACATCCGCGAAAAATATGACATCAAATCCCCCCTCCTCTAGCCGCTTTGCGAGCTTTACCCATAGTTCAACATCATTAAAGTTTATCTGATTCCCTGCCTCATCACGCCATAGTCCATGGACAATATGAGAAGGTGTATTCATGACAAACGCTGAAAATGATAATGGCTTTGACATATTAGTAACCTCCTACTTATACTGGTTGAATAATTTTTCGACTGTTTCGATAGCTTTTCAGTGCAGAATCAGCTATT
Organism: uncultured Bacillus sp.; assembly: GCF_946478885.1. The sequence goes on from NZ_CAMLDX010000014.1 coordinate 21,702, forward strand.
TGACTAATGATCATATCATTATGTGGAGGGTTGTATAATCCGCATTGCACATCTCTGAAATATCTTTCCAGTGGCAAGTCTTTCGACAAAGCATGACCTCCTGCAATGGACATCGCACGTTCAACAATTTTTATTGCGTTATTAGTTATCGTATATTTGGCAATTGAAACTTCATCTGTTAACTCTTCTCTGAGATTTACGTTGTTATCCCATTTTTCCGCAAGCGAATAAAGTAAGAATTTAGAAGAACTTAGAAGAATCTCTATTTCACCCATTTTTTGTTTGACATGAGGTGCCTCTGATATATTATTTTCCAGACTGGGAGAATACTTATTCTCTGCAAAATCAATAATAAAAGCTCTGGCTGCATCTGCAATCCCTAAATAGATTGCCGGCAATTGCAGCGTATATGCTTTACTGCCTGCATTAAACCTACTGAATGCCAGATTATCAGAGTATGATAGTAATGCGTCATCCTCTACAAATGTGTTATTCATTTCTACATCATGGCTCCCTGTGCTCCTCATTCCCAACGTATTCCAAGTATGAATGAGCTTCACAGTCTCATCTTTTTCGATTAAAAATTCAGCTACTTTATCTTCTTCCTCTATATAGGCCAGCACGGAAAAATGCTTCAAGTATGGAGCCAACGTAGCAAATGCCTTTCTCCCTGAAATGACATATCCACCGTTTGTTTTCTTGGCTATCGTTGTTGGTTTATTTCCCCTGGTAATATTGCCGCCTTCCCTTTCAGTCGCTAAAACATTCAGCAATGCCCCGTGCTGTATAACATCCTCACTTAATCTTTTAAATACCTTTTCTTTCCATGGACGCGAATAACTTAGTGAGAAAAAGGTCATCAAATGCCATCCGACAGCCAAAGCGGTAGAACCAGATCCTTTAGCCAGTCTTTCTTGCACCAATAAGATTTCATACAATGAAAGCTCATCACCGCCATATTCCTTCGGCAATGTCAATTTATAGTATCCTTCTTTTTCCAGTAATTCAAAGTGTTCGAACGGAAATTCTCCTGCTTCATCATACTCCCCTGCCGTTTTACTCACTGCTTCTGCAATTCTATCGGCATACTCGACAAGCTGCTTATCTCTTTCATTGCGGATAAATATTTGATCATTTTTAACCATACGCTCCCTGCCTCTTTTCTTATCAACACTCATAACGATACTATCTATTCATCATCATTTTTTCAGTTTCGATTAAGCTTATCGATTGATTACTGAAACGTTTGTTTTCTTTGATTTTCATTCCAAAGATTTAATGGGATACCTACTAAAATTTTTCCAACTTGATCACGTCCTATATTATTAGAAGGAGCCATTGGAATACCGGCACGCGCATCCCGATAGAGACGTTCAAAAATGCCCTCCTGATATCCATATCCCCCTGATACATCCATTGCAATTCTTGCTGCAAAATCTGCTGTCTCTGAGGCGTGAACTTTAAATTCAACCACTTCAGTTGCCAATAAGCTTAATGGTTTTCCTTCTGCAAGCAGTTCATCGTAATGTCTCGCTAAATCAAGCTGCCATGATTTTAATGCGGTGATTTGAATTTTAACTTCTGCAAGTTTTTGCCGAATTACCTGATGATCAGCCAAACTATCATTAAAACCTTTATTTTCTGTTTTTGTTGCATGATCTACTGCGGCTGCTAATGCTCCTTGCGCAACACCAAGCCATGCAGAGGCAAGACCAAGCAGATAAATTGGATTAATACCTTCATCCATAATATCTTTTCCTAACCCTTCATAGCCCACCAAATCTCGATGACTTACTTTAACGTTATGATAAGAAATCGGACCGCTATGATTTCCTCTTACTCCCAGGGCCTTCCAAGGCTTTGCCGTTATTCCCTTGTCATGTCCATCAACAATAAAATAGCTGAGTTCGCTTGGATCGTCCTTTTCCGGAGTTCTTATTTGTAAAATATAAAAGTCTGCCTGCCCACCGCTTGTTGTAAAGGATTTTTCCGCATTGATGATATAATCCTTTCCATCGCGTTCAGCTTGACTCAAGCTGAACCATACATGACCTCTTGTTGCTTTTTCACTGGTTGAAAAGGTTCCTATCGACCCTTCACGAATTGGCAACAGCCATCTTTCTTTTTGATCATCATTTCCATATAAAACAATGACCTGTGCTGCACCAACATGCATGGCATATACTAACGCTGTTGAGGCATCTACTTTCCCAATTTCTTCAGCTGCGATGGAAAAGCCTAAGTAGCCTAAATCTAATCCTCCCCATTTTTCAGGAATCGTCACCGCATTCCAGCCTTCCCGGGCAAGGGCAACTAAATTCTCCCGAGGAAATTTTCCTTCTTTATCTACTAGCTCTGCATTCGGCTCAATAACGCTTTTAATAATTGGTTTAATTTTTTCTCTAATTTCTTCTACATAGGCCCTTGAATAAAACGTTTTTTGTGCATATAAATTACTCATTTTTCATCCTCCAATTTATATATTTCCGATTATTCAGACTTTTATAGCGAGTAATTTTCTTAATAAATAAACCTTTTCCGAATCATTCCCGTGCAGGACATATAATTTTTAATCTTAAAAGTAGATCTCCTGCAACGGAAGTCTTTCATCGTTCACAATGTAATTCCCTATAGCACGGGCCTTGTAAACTACTGGATTATGTGAAGCAATCGTACGAATATTTCTCCAATGGCGATCCAGATTTGCCGATTCTCTTGTTGCAGACGCACCGCCTACTTCAAAAATCTGTGTTGCAGCATACAAAGCCAATTGATCCACGACAACTTTAGCTTGGGCTGATTGAAGTGATGCTTCATGACTTAATGATAAATCAATATCCCCATTAATTGCTGAATTGGCTGCTATATCAAGAGCATCAGCAGCAGCAAGAACGATTGCTTCCGCTGCAAAAGCACTGCTTGAAAGCTGACCTACGATCTGTTGTAGCTGCGGATCAGCTGCTGGTTTATCTGCCGCTGCAAAACTGAATGTACGTGATCGGCTTTTAATCAACGAAGATGCGTCCGTTACAACATTACGTAAAATACCTGCAACAACTGCATGCAATATAAGTTGTAAGAAAGAATTAAAAGGTGTTTTAGTAGCATCATCCTGAATCACTTCATTTTTATGAACAAAAGCATTTTTTAGATGTGTCGTACCGCTCCCAGTCAATTTTTGCCCAATTCCATCCCAGTCATCTTCAATAATAACTCCTTCACGGTCAGTAGGAATAAGGGCTGATACAGTCGTTCCTTCCGGAGTTGCTGCCGTAACAAATACACCGTCAGCATACAAAGTACCCGTACTAAAGTATTTTGTACCATTTAATCTGAAACCATCTCCATCAGGAGATAAAATGGTTTGATAAACGGAATTGCCAACATGATTGGAAGAAATTTCAGTAAACGCGTTACCAATAAGTGCACCTTCTTTTACTTTTTGCAGCCAAATGTTCTTCAGTTCACTGGCAGGACTGCGAAGAAAATCTTCTACTTGATAATAGTGAAAGCGAAGACTGTGAGCAACATCCGGATCAGCTTCGGCCAAACGTATGACAACTTGAAATAGGTCACGAATACTGGCACCGCCTCCGCCTTCTTCAACTGGTAATCGTAATGCACCCAGCCGGGATTTTTTGATTAATTCGATCGCATAGAATGGTCTGGCTTCGCTGTTTGTTTTCCTCCGTTCCTCAGCATCTCTTGCAATTTCCGCAATTAATTGTTCAAGTTCTTCAGAACCAGCCTTTACTGGCTCAGAAAATGTCAGGGAAGAACCATTAGCAGAATGAACCTCAGAAATTACTTGTTTTTGATTAGACAATTCGAATACCTCCTTAAATTTTTCGGGTGATAGTTATTGATTCACATAAATGAATAGGGATTTAATGTGACACAATTTATATTTTTATCATAATCATTTAAGATTTACCTACTAACCTCTAATGGATGACCAAGATTGCGATATTTAGCGCCCGCATGATTCTCCGGTAGCCTTGCTTTTCCTTTACCGTAAAGCTTTTCTCGGAGTGTTCCTTCTTCATATTCTGTTTTAAATAATCCGCGCTTTTGCAGTTCAGGTACAACTAGCTCGGCAAAATCTTTAAATGTTCCTGGTGTTACAGCATAGGCAAGGTTGAACCCATCGATATCTGTTTCATCAATCCACTCTTCAAGTTCATCCGCAATTTGTTCCGGTGTTCCAACCAATACAGGACCCATACCTCCTATCCCAGCAAAGTATGCCAGTTCACGAACCGTCCATTTTTTATTTGGACTTGATTTTGTTAATGATTCGAGCATTGATTTAATCGCATTTGTCTCAATATATTCAATTTCCTGATCAGGTTCAAATTCAGAGAAGTCCACACCTGACCAGCCGCTGAGTAATGATAGCGCTCCTTCATAACTCACATAGTTGACTAGTTCATCAAATTTAGCTTGGGCTTCCTCTTCTGTTCGACCAACAATCGGTGTCAGTAAAGTAAATACTTTTACATCTTGAGGATCTCTGCCATTTAAGACAATTTGCTTTCTTAAATCCTTTACGTATAAAGCTACCGCTTCTTTACTAGGCGCTGATACAAATGTGCATTCTGCGTGTTTGCCTGCAAACTGACGCCCTTTTTCTGATGCTCCTGCCTGATACAATACAGGTGTTCTTTGTGGTGAAGGTTCGCACAAGTGAATGCCAGGAACATCGAAATATTTGCCATGGTGTTTGATTTCATGTACTTTATCCGGATTAGTGAAAACTCTTTTCTCCTTATCTTTTACAACGGCATCATCTTCCCAGCTACCTTCCCATAGCTTATAGAGAACCTCTAAATATTCATCCGCGATATTGTAGCGTTCCGAATGCTCAAATTTATCACCGACTTCGATATTTTTTGTACCACTTTCTAAATAGGAGGTAACTATGTTCCAGCCAACTCTGCCTTTTGTTAAATGATCCAATGTGGACATTCTGCGTGCAAATGGATAGGGATGTTCAAATGTCGTTGAAGAAGTAATGCCGAATCCTAAGTGCTTAGTTACATTTGCCATTGCTGAAACAAGCAAAATTGGGTCATTAACCGGAACTTGAGTTGCCTCCCGAACAGTGGTGGTTTTATCATTCCCGTACACATCATATATTCCGATTACATCTGCTATAAATAAACCGTCAAATCGCCCTTTTTCCAATATTTGTGCAAGTTCAACCCAATATTCAATGTCTTTATAGCGATACGACTGATCCTCCGGATGCACCCATAATCCAGGAGATTGATGGGCAACACAATTCATATCAAAAGCATTTAAATAAATTCGTTTTTTCTTCATTTTATTTTCCTCAACTTCCCTCTTACAAAAATTTTCTAAAAACATCGATCAACAAAAAGAGACACCGTTTTAGACTCATCTCTGTAAGTCTAAAACGTGTCTCTGGTTGTCCAGTCAACTTTACATCTATTCTCTTTTTCTATCTCTCTTTTTAATTATTGATTAGATAATTTCTAGATTGGTATAAGTACAGAATCTTCTTTAGTAATTAATCATTTAACATCCGCTGTTTTTTTCGTTGGAATATGCTGGTTCGCAATCAACTCGCCAAACGGGCTGACAAACGCGACCTCGTCTTCTTTCTTTTCCTGTTTAAGTGGTAGTTTAGGGAATAACAGTTCAGCGACACGATAAGCTTCTTCCAAATGCGGATATCCTGAGAAAACAAATTTTTCGATGCCTAATTCAGCATATTCCTTCATCCGGGCAGCAACTTGATCAGGATTGCCAACAAGTGCTGTGCCTGCACCGCCTCGTACCAATCCTACACCAGCCCATAAATTCGGACTAATTTCCAATTCGGAACGGTCTCCTTTATTAAGTTTCGTCATTAATCTTTGACTTTCTGAATCCATGCGGGAGAAAATCTTTTGCGCTGCGGCAATGGAATCATCATCTACATATTGAATCAATTCCTCAGCTGCTTTCCAGGCTTCTTCTTCTGTCTCACGAACAATGACGTGCAGACGAATTCCGAAACGAATGGTTCTTCCTTTTTCTGCAGCAAGCTTTTTAAGCTTTTCAATTTTTTCTTTTACTTGTAGAGGCGGCTCTCCCCATGTTAAATATACATCAATATGATTAGCCGCCACTTCAAGACCGGCATCTGATGAACCGCCAAAGAAAAGCGGAGGATAAGGCTTTTGAACTGGAGGATAAAGAAGCTGTCCGCCTTCTACATTTAAATATTTACCTTTGAAAGTAACCTCTTCCCCCTGTAATAATCCCTTCCAAATATGGAGAAATTCATCCGTTTGAGCATATCTTTCATCATGTTCAAGAAATTGTCCATCCCCGATTAATTCAACCGGATCACCGCCGGCCACAACATTAATTAATAATCTGCCCCTAGAAAAGCGATCCAGTGTGGCTGTCATTCTGGCAGCGAAGCTTGGATTCATAATTCCCGGACGCACTGCCACGAGAAATTTTAATTTTTCAGTGACAGAAAGTAAGGATGAAGCCACAATCCAGGAGTCTTCGCAAGATTTTCCGGTTGGAATTAATACACCGCTGTAGCCTAATTCATCTACCGCCTGCGCAATTTGTTTGCAATATGCATAGCTGACTGACCTTGCTCCATCTGCTGTTCCTAAATAGCGTCCATCCCCATGTGTCGGTATAAACCAAAAAATTTCCATTACTAGCATCCCCTTTTTATATGTAAATTTAACTTACTAACGTTTAATGAAAAAGCCCTTCATAAAATCCCCTTTTTATGAATAAGGTGTAATCTCTGGTAATTGATCATTGAGAACCCAATTGCCAATATCGCGAATTTTATAGTCAATCGGATCATGTAATGTATGTGTTCTTACGTTACGCCAAAACCGATCGAAGCGATACTTGCCTGCTGTTGCTCTTGCTCCCATCATTTCAAACACGCGGCTTGTTACCTCTGAGCCTGTTTTCGTCGTTATCACTTTTGCCGCTGCAACCTTAATGCCGCATTCACCGCGTTCTTGTTCCGTTATCTTCCTTTCTTTATTCCAAGCATCCTGCACAGCATCTGCTGCAGTGTCTGCAAGTGCAGCTGCTGCTTTTATCTGAACAAATAATTCCCCATAGTGATGAAGATTATATGGATCACTTGCGGCCGTTTCTACTCCTGAAGTAATCCAAGGACGAGTGATGGTTTTTGTATAGACTTTTGCAGTTTCAAACGCTCCCTCCGCTATCCCCAAAAGAACATGCGTTAAAATGGACTGAGCAGTATGCGTACGGATAGTAGAAAAGAAGCCTTCACTATCTTTCTCATAAAAATCCAACACTTCATCTTTTTCGATGAATACACTTTGAAAAATTACCGTACCGCTATCGGTTTGTCGCTGCCCAAAGCTATCCCAATCATCCTCTATAATTATTCCTGTACGATTAGTCGGAATAACAGCAATAAAAGGTGTTTCTTTTTCCGGATTTTTAGCTGAAATCAATAGTCTATCCGAGTCTTTTGCCCCTGAGCAAAAACTTTTCCTTCCATTTACTACCCATTGATTTCCTACTTGCTTCACAACAACATTGTCATCGCGGGGATTAAATGCATTTCCCCAAAATAGATTATGATCAACTGTTTCTTTTTCATATTTGGCCGCTTGTTCTGGAGAACCATATAGATGAACGGATTTTAAGCATAAAAAGTGATAACCGAATAAGTGGGCCATTGAACCATCTACTTTTGCTATTTCACGTGTAAGCCGTAAAATTATTTTCCAATTTTCACCAAATCCACCTAATGATTTCGGTGTAATGAGTGCAAGCAGTCCGCTTTGACGAATTAAATCCTTTTCTACCTTTGCTGTTCCTCCTTTTTTATCTCTTTCGACTGCAGTAATCTCAAGTTTCTTTGTCAGGTGACGAACAGCTTCTAGGCTGTCGTTTTTTGTATCCAATGCAGCAGTCATGTATCCATGCACCTCCATTTCTTGTAAATATATATGTAGAGCAAATATTTCTATTTTTTCTAAATCATAAATCCCTCTCTTTCCGTTTCTTCAGTAAATTCATTCAACTTTTTAGTCAATCCTCCATTTCCAAATCGTACATATTTATGAGAAATGGAATCTTTATTTTGATTCACATAATCTAAAAAGGCAATGATATGAATTCGCCTATGAATAATAGGTACGATTCCATATTCGTAAAACCAATTATCAATCGTGTTATAGATGCCTTTGTTTATTTTATATCTATTTTGGCATGAAAGGAAAAAGTGCAAATCAGGTAAATTCAGATAATTGCTATCTTCCAATTCACTCTTTTCTTTGTCCGGTTGATTTACATTTTCTTCGAAATTTTGCTTTTGAAGTGCCATCACGTTCCCTCCTAAGCTAAATTTAAAAAGAAAGAAGCATCCAGTTCTTTTCTTCTTTTTTGAACTGAATGCCTCTAGTTGTCTAGTCAGCATTTTTTATATCAAGAATATTTAAACTTATTTTAATTCTTATTAATCCAATCTGTCAAGTATATTTTAAGATCGTTTTCAGCCTAATCATACTATTTTTAATTAAGATGAAATATTCGTGATTGCTTCTTCCTTCAAATTCCATTCTTTTTCTCTAACTAGAGGAATAACTTTTTCACCAAAGGCTCTCAAATCTTCCTCATAATGCAGAAATCCGGTAAGTACGATATCAATCCCGATTTTTTTTAATTCAATTATCCGATCTGCAACCTGTTCGGCTGATCCAATTAGGCTTGTTTTAAAACCATCATTATATTGTACAAGATCTTCAAATTCTGACTCAGCCCACATTCCCTTTCCTTCTGGAGAAGCTGCACCGGCAGCCTTGACTGAATCTCTAAATCCTGCTACTGCTTCTTTATCTGCATGGACTATAATATCTCTTAGCACTCGCTTCGCTTCTTCCTCCGTATCTCGGACAATGACAAAACCGTTTACACCAAATTTAATTTCGTCTTTCCCATTTGCCTCTCTCAGAGCCCTAACTTCATCAATTTGTTCCTTTATCTCGGATAAAGAACCGCCATTTGTAAAATATACATCAGATGCACGACCTGCCATGTCTTTTGCCGCTTTTGAACTGCCTCCTTGAAAAATCAATGGGTGCTTTACTGGTTTCGGTTTCAATGGCGCATTGTTCAATCTATAGAAATCACCTCGATAGGTTGTGAATTCCTTTGTCCACAATTCTCTTAGAACTTCAATAAACTCTTCAGAACGGCGGTAACGCTCATCATGGTCTAACCACGGTTCCCCATATCCATTAAATTCGCCTTTAAACCAGCCGCTAACAATGTTTATTGCAGCGCGCCCATTGCTAATATGATCAATGGTTGAAATAATCTTAGCCATCACTCCAGGATGCCAAAGACCCGGAAGTACAGCTGTAATAATATTCAGTTTTTTTGTTGAAGCAGCTAATGCCGAGGCTAGTGCTGCAGATTCTAATTGATTTTCAGCGCCATAACTTGCAAAAAACCTTGTTTGTAATAAGACATAATCAAAACCGATTTCTTCTGCTATTTGTGCATACCTCTTATTATCTTCAAAGGACCAGCCCGTTTTTTGCGGTAATTTCGAAATAACTAGACCTCCGCTGACATTTGGTGCCCAATAAGCAAATCGTAATCCCATTTTAATTCCTCCCTTATAAAAAATAAAAGAGACCCCTATCAGCATCCATTTTAAATGAATACGACATGAGTCTCTGGTAGTCCAGTGGACATTATTTGAATGATTGATATATTTTTCCTAATTAAAGCTTATTCAAATTAAACCTATCTGTCAAGTATATATTTATGATTTCTCAGTATTTTTTCACTTTAACTATTCTCTCACTCAGTTTATCGGGATGCTTCTTTTATCAGCACCTACACCTCAAAACAACTGATTGAAAATAGCTTGCCGGAATTTTCCTCCAGCGAGCAATCGATTAATAAAGATTACGTTTGTATGCTTCATATTCCTGAAATAGTTCTTCCACAACCTGGGAGACAGACTGGATCTTTTTCACTGCACCCACTCCTTGTCCGGCAGACCAAATATCTTTCCATGCTTTAGGACCATCTTCAGATTCTGACCAGTTGAAATCCCCTTTTTTCTTCAAACTCTCTAATTTCAAGCCTGCTCTTACGATACTCGGCTTCAAATAATTGGCATGAACACCACTAAATGAGTCTGTATAAATAATATCCTCTAAATCCGACTGAATTAGCATGCTTTCATATTCAGGATTCGCAAGACTTTCCGTCGTGGCAATAAAGCGTGTCCCCATATAAACGAGATCCGCTCCAAGTATTTGCGCAGCAAGAATATCTCTCCCATAAGAAATTCCCCCAGCAAGAATGATGATCCCGTCCCAAAACTCCTTCACTTGACTGATAAAAGCAAATGGATTCAACGTACCTCCATGACCGCCTGCACCACTACACACTAGGATTAATCCGTCTGTCCCTTTTTCTACAGCCTTTTCCGCATGCTTCAAATTGATGACATCCGAAAAGACAATGCCCCCATATCCATGCACGATACTTAATACCTTGCTTGGATCCCCTAAAGATGTAAACACAATGGGCGGCTGATATTTTTCAATCATCTTCAGTTCCGTTTCGTATCGCTTATTTGTTCGATGCACGACTAAATTTACCGCCCAGGGTGCCATTCTGCTCACGACTTTTTCATCCTGCAGCTTGGCTAGATTCCCAGTAATTTCTGCCATCCATTCATCAAGGTCCTCTGTTGTACGTGCATTAGCCAGCGGGAAAGATCCAATAACTCCTGCTTTGCAAGCTTCAATTACTAGATTGGGACTTGAAACAAGAAACATTGGTGCAATGATAACAGGGAGATGCAATTTGTCTGTAATGGATGCGGGTAACTTACTCATATTTTTCATCCTTTCTTTTGAGAATGAATGCAATCTTCCAATTTCATTCATTTTTATAGTGATTGGAGCAAATGAAGAAGAAACTTTGTCTTTCTTCTCAACAACGGTTGTTCGAATAATACGATTGTATCGTATATCATCTTTTATAACAGCCTTCAAACAGTTATAAGGCATGAAGAATTCTCCCCATGCCCTTTATAAGCTATTTTGTTTGCAAATCCTGAATTACCTTAAAGGATGCTTCTGTTTTCTGTATGACCTCTTCTACAGTCACTCCCTCCTGGATTTCGGCCAACACCATACCTTCAGGGGTAAAATCAAACACAGCTAAATCAGTTATCAAGCGATGAATCACCTGTTTTCCTGTTAATGGAAGCGTACACTTCTTTTTAACCTTGGATTCCCCTTTCTTATTGACATGCTCCATGATGACGACAATACGTTTGGCTCCATTCACTAGGTCCATCGCGCCGCCCATTCCCTTGACCATTTTGCCGGGAATCATCCAATTTGCCAAATCTCCCTCCTCCGAAACCTCCATACCACCTAAAATGGCCAGATCAATATGACCGCCGCGAATCATGGCAAAAGATTCCGCACTATCGAAGAATGAAGCCCCTTCAATCGTTGTTACTGTTTCCTTTCCGGCATTGATCAGGTCGGGATCTTCGGTTCCTTCTTCCGGATATGGCCCAATCCCTAATAAACCATTTTCTGATTGCAACAATACATTGAAATCAGCCGGGATTTCATTGGCAATTAACGTTGGGATTCCAATCCCTAAATTGACATACATTCCATCCTGTATCTCCTTGACTGCACGTTTGACAATTTTTGATCGAGCATGACTCATTTTCTGTCCCCTCCCTTCTTTTCCTTTGACTAAGCTTGCAATACCGTCCGTTTTTCTATTCGTTTCTCATATTTTTTACCTACAAGCAGCCTTTGCACATAAATACTCGGTGTATGAATTTCATCCGGATTTAATCCGCCATTCTCTGTTATTTCCTCTACCTCTGCAATCGTCACTCTGCCGGCCATCGCAGCTAACGGATTGAAATTACGCGCCGTCCTGCGATACACGAGATTCCCCAGCGAATCCGCCTTCCAAGCTTTGACCAAAGCAAAATCCCCTGTAATTCCTTTTTCTAAAATGTAGGTCTTTCCATTAAACTCCTTATGCTCTTTCCCTTCAGCAATAGACGTTCCCACACCTGTCGCTGTGAAGAAGCCCGGGATTCCCGCACCTCCTGCACGAATCCGTTCCGCAAGTGTCCCCTGGGGTACAAGCTCCACCTCGAGTTCACCGCTTAAATATTGTTGTTCAAAGATTTTGTTTTCTCCAACATAAGACGAAATCATTTTCTTAATCTGCTTATTGGCCAATAAAATCCCAAGGCCCCAATCATCGACACCACAGTTATTGCTGACGATGGTCAAATCCTTCGTCCCCTTCTCCCTTAATGCCATAATGGCTTTTTCCGGAATTCCACAGAGACCAAATCCCCCGACAATAATCGTTGCGCCATCATGGATATCTTGAATGGCTTCGATATAGGATTCGATTAATTTCCCCTTTTTCATATAATCATCTCCTCTCATTACAAACCGTCTTATACCGGATAAACCGGATGTTTTCTCTCTGTGAACGGAAGCTTTTTCGATGAATACGCTTCGAACCGGTTCATTAATTCTGCACGGAGCGAATTTGCCGGAATAATGCCGTCAATGATCATTTCAGAGGCAAGACGGTAAATATCGATATCCTGACGATACTCCTCGCGTTTCTGGGCAACAAAATTAGCCTTTTCCTCCTCAGAAAGTTGGGCAATTTTGTTGGAATAAACCGCATTTACAGCAGCCTCAGGACCCATGACCGCGATTTGCGCTGTCGGAAGGGCAAGGCAGCAATCCGGTTCAAATGCTGGTCCAGCCATCGCATATAGCCCAGCCCCATAAGCCTTACGCACAATTACGGAAATTTTCGGCACCGTGGCTTCGGAGATGGCAGAGACCATCTTCGCCCCATGGCGGATAATCCCGGCCCGTTCCACCTTCGTGCCAATCATAAAGCCCGGCACATCTACTAAAAACAGCAATGGAATATTGAATGCATCACAAAGATTCACAAACTTAGCCGCTTTATCTGCTGTATCATGGAATAATACGCCTCCCTTTACTCGCGGTTGATTGGCAATAATCCCGACGGCCCTACCATTGATCCTGGCCAAACCGGTAATAAGTTCCGCTGCAAACAGTTTTTTAATTTCAAAGAAGGAATCTTCATCAATGATTCTTACTATAAAATCGTGCATGTTAAACGGTGCATTTTGATTAACAGGCACGATTTCCTCCAGTGTTTTTTCGAAGCTTTTTGCCGCTTGCGGCTCTTGAAGAGGCGGCTTTGCGGTATAGTTAGCCGGAAAATATGATAGGTATTTCCGAGCAAGGGCAATGGCCTCTTCTTCATTTTTAGCGAGCACATCTCCGCAGCCGGAGACAGAGCAATGCATCCGGGCACCGCCCATTTCCTCCAGTGATACTTTTTCACCGATGACCATTTCCGCCATGCGCGGTGAACCAAGATACATGGAGGCATTGCCATCCACCATGATAACAATGTCGCAAAATGCAGGAATATAGGCTCCACCTGCTGCAGATGGACCAAACAGCAGACAAATCTGCGGAACCTTTCCGGAGAGCTTTACCTGGTTATAGAAAATCCGTCCCGCTCCCCTGCGTCCCGGAAACATTTCGATTTGATCCGTAATCCGGGCTCCTGCAGAGTCTACGAGATAGAGGATCGGAACATTTAATTTTTCTGCCGTTTCCTGAATGCGCAGGATTTTTTCAACTGTCCTGGAACCCCATGAACCGGCTTTAACAGTCGAATCATTAGCCATCACACACACGGTCTGGCCGTTGATTTTTCCAATCGCCGTCACAACGCCGTCAGCTGGCAGATCCTCAGCCATACAATTAGCAAATAAGGCATCCTCCAGTTCAAATCCCGGGTCAAATAATAAATTCAGCCTCTCACGGACAAATAGCTTCCCTTTTTCCGCATTGCTTTTATGATATTTCACGTCACCTCCTTGTTGGATTTTCTCCACACGCTCCTGCAGTGATTTTTCCAAAGAATTAAATTGTACCGACACCGCTGATTCCCCCTTTACTGTACTTTTATTTTTCAAAAAAACGTTACATCCTATCTATTAAAAACTCATCATTTATTCTTTGAGGCAACAATGGCTTTAATTTTCTCCACTACAGAGGGATCCTCCAAACCAGTGATATCACCAGCCACCGTGCCCTGAATGACGATTTCTTTTAACAAGCGGCGCATGATTTTTCCGCTCACTGTTTTTGGCAAAGCATTCGTAAAAATAATGTGCTGCGGTTTGGCGATCTGTCCAATATTGTTGACAATGCTTTGACTGATTTGATTTTTTAATTCAGCGCTGCCTTCATAGTTGTCTATTAACTTTGCAAAGACAATCGGTACCTCTCCTTTAATTGGATCCGGGATACCAAATACAGCTGTTTCTGCTACTCCTTCACACTCAAGTACAGCACTTTCCATCTCCATTGTGCTTAATCGGTGCCCGGCTACGTTGAAGGCATCATCCGAACGACCGACAACCCAAAAATATCCATCCTCATCCTTAAATGCCAGGTCACTTGGATAATAGCACCCTTCCACCTGGCTAAAATAAGCCTGATAATAGCGCTCCGGCTCGTTCCAAAGTGTTCGGCACAACATCGGAAACGGCTTTTTGATAACCAGATTGCCCAGCACCCTCGGCGGCAAGGAATCTCCATTTTCATCCACGATATCCAATTCTGCGCCTAGAAATTCAACCCCTACCGAACCCGGCTTCATCGGTGTCAGCCAAGCGGCACTGGCTAATGGGCAACCTGCCGTTTCCGTTTGCCCCCATGTATTATTCACATAAATATTTTTCTTGCCTAATTTTTCATAGGTCCAATGCCATGTCTCCGGATCAAATGGCTCTCCGACAAGAGAAATAACGTCCAAACAATCTAAATTGAAAGATTCCATTGCATTCTCACCGAGGCTTTTGAGCATCCGTAATGCTGTCGGAGCCGTAAATAATTTATTAATCCGATATTTATCAATGATCTGGTAAAAGCGGTGCTTTTCGGGATAATCCGGTGCTCCTTCATATACGACCGTGGTTACACCATTAGCGAGTGCTCCCACTACTCCCCAAATATGCATGGTTAGCCAACCCACGTCTGCTGTGCACCAGAAAACATCATCCGGACGGTGGTCCATATGATATTTAGCATAAATATAGTTTTGTACGACAAAGGCCATCCCAGAATGGACAACCCCTTTTGGTTTTCCTGTCGTTCCACTTGTATAGAACACAATTCCTGGTTCATTTGCTTCAATCCGTGCTGGTTCGCAGTCTATGCTTACAGTATTTCGAATTTCATGCCACCAATGATCTCTACCTGGTTTCATCTGCAATTGCATTCCGAGACGGTTGACCACGATCACTCCTTTTACATAATTCATACCTCGGATTCCTTCATCCACTTTTTCCTTTAATGGAATGACCTTTCCGCGGCGAAGACTGGCATCTGCCGTCACGATCACCTTTGGTTCGAAATGAACGATCCGGTCTCTTAATGACTTTTCAGAGAAGCCCGAAAAGATGGTATTATATACGGCTCCGATACGGAAGCAGGCTAGTATGGCAATAAAGGCTTCTGCTAAATTTGGAAGGAAAATCGCCACAGCATCCCCTTTTTTGACGCCAAATGATTTTAATACATTGGCAAACCGATTTACTTCTGCCAATAGCATAGAATAGGTATACATTTGTGTATCTCCGTTTTCACCTTCCCAAATCAAGGCTGTACGATTGGCGGCGCCATTTTCAATGTGTCTGTCGAGCAAATTGAAACACGGATTGCTAATTCCCCCCTTAAAAAAACTAAATCCCGGCAATTGCCCTGTGGCTGTTTCTTTCCACGGCTCATACCACATAAGATCATTGGCTGTTCGCTCCCAGAAGCCTGCAGGATTTTCTTTTGATTGTAAAAGCATTTCTTCAAAGGCAGCACTACTTCCCAATGATGTCCGTCTCTGCTTTTCTACACTTGGGTAGAAGAGCTTACTGTTTGTCACATCTTGACCATAACCGATAACATCCATTCCTTCAGCCTCCTAATCTTCTATTTCATTATTCTTCTCTTAATCAAGCAATCTACCTATTCACCTTTGTAAACAGGAGTCCGCTTCTCCTTAAAAGCACGAAGACCTTCTAGGCGATCCTGTGTGGGAATCGTGACATCATAGGCATTTTGTTCCATCAATAACCCTGTATGAAGCTCCACATCATAGCCCTTATCAATAGCAAATTTTGCCTGAGCCAATGCAATCGGTGCATTACGGACAATCTGTCTTGCTAGCTCAAAAGTTTTATCTAATAATGCCTCAGGGCCTGTGATATATTCCACTAATCCGATTTCCTTTGCTTCCCATGAATCAATTTTTCTCGCTGTAAAGATCATTTCCTTTGCTCTCCCTTTTCCAATGAGACGCGGCATCCTCTGTGTTCCTCCAGCACCTGGAATAATCCCTAATGAAGTCTCCGTGAGACCAAACACTGCCTCTTCCACGGCAATGCGAATATCACAGGCAAGAGCCAATTCTAGTCCGCCTCCTAATGCCGATCCGTTAACCGCAGCGATCACCGGTAGCGGCAGGTCTTCTATTTGATTGATCGTATGACGTATCAATGAGACAGTTCTTTTTACAGTTAGAGCGTCCATACCTGCCCTTTCTTTTAAATCAGCACCGGCACAAAAAACCCTATTTCCCGCACCTGTGATGACAACACAGCGAACATCCGGATCAAATTTGCAGCTCTCCAAAATGGAACTCAATTCTTCCAGCATAGCAGTGGACAAGGCATTTGCCGCATTTGGGCGGTTTAATGTAATCAAAATAATCCCATTTTCCCGCTTATTAACGAGCACTGTTTTTTCCATCCTATTCCCCCCTTTCCTTTGCTAAAGAGGTAGTCTTGCTAACCCATACTTGCAAATTGCGGCTTGGCAGTATCCTGCCGATTCTTTCCTGAATATAAAGAGCAGCCGCCAGTTGCTTATCTGCATGAACTCCTGTTTCAATTCCCATATTGTGTAACATATAGAGCAAATCTTCAGTCGCTACATTCCCTGATGCTCCCGGAGCATACGGACAACCGCCCAATCCTCCAGCAGATGAATCAAATATGGTAATGCCCATGTCCAGTCCAGCAAGAACGTTGGCTAATGCCATACCCCTGGTATCATGAAAATGCAGAGCGAACTTTTCTACCGGATACCGTTTTAATAGATTTTCCAGGACATGCTGCACCTGCTTTGGGCTAGCAGCACCGATTGTATCTCCAAGCGACAGTTCGCTAATTCCCATATCTAAAAGCTGATCTGCCACCTGTATGACATTATTAATGGAAACCTGACCTTCATAGGGACAGCCAAATACAGTTGAAATATAGCCGCGAACCATTTTTCCAGCCATTCGTGCTTCCTGTACAACCTCCCGTATAATGGGAAAGGTGTCCCCAATTGATTTATTAATATTTTTCCGGTTATGAGTTTCACTGGATGACATAAAGACAGAAACCTCATCTACATTTGCTTCTAATGCCCGGTCCAATCCGCGTAGATTTGGAACTAAGGCAGAATATACAACACCCGGAACCCGCTCAATTTCTTTCGCCACCTCGAGTGAATCCGCAAGTGCCGGAATCCACTTTGGATTGACAAATGAGGTGATTTCGATAAAATTGAGCCCGGAATGGGACATCTGGTTAATCCACCTAATTTTTTCCTCAGTTGATAGAAAGGCCTTCTCATTTTGCAGCCCATCTCTCGGCCCAACTTCCTTAACCTGAACACTTTCCGGCCAATTCATTCTCTCAATCCTCCCAAGCCTTATTGAAATTCTATTAAAATATCTTCTTCATTGACGAAATCTCCTTCACTTACCTTCACTTCCTTAACTGTGCCGCCGAAATCCGCCGCAATAGGAATCTCCATTTTCATTGATTCTAAGATCACTACTTCCTGTCCATCCTCTACTATATCTCCTGGCTTCACCAAAATCTTCCATACATTTCCTGCCATGACTGCTGTTACGCTGCTCATTGAAACTCCTCCTTTTATTTCGTTACTTTTTTGAGTGGATCGCTCAAATATTTTTCAACAAAGTTTGTTGTCGTATCACCGGTACGGAATGCCTCATGCTCCGCTACTTTTTGCAGCATCGGAATATTCGTTTTAATTCCTTCCACTTCATAACGGGCTAACGCATCCTGTAACTGAATGATCGCTTCATCACGGGTTGAGCCTTTAACCACCAATTTAGCAATCATCGGATCATAGAAGGGGGTCACAACTGTTCCGCTACATACACCTGACTCATGGCGGATTCCCTCCCCCGTAGGCATTGTCAGTTTGGTTATTGTTCCTGGTGAAGGAAAAAATGTTCTCGGGTCTTCCGCATAAATTCGTACTTCAATTGCATGGCCTTTACATTTGATTTCATGTTGCTCTACATGTAATGATTCTCCTGCCGCGATTCTCAGTTGCTCTGCTACTAAGTCCAATCCTGTGATTTCCTCTGTTACCGGGTGCTCCACCTGCAAGCGGGTGTTCACCTCTAAAAAGTAGAAGTTCCTATCCTCATCTACCAAAAATTCAATGGTACCGGCATTACAATAACCTATTGATTTAGCGGCTTTTACCGCTGCTTCCCCCATTTTTCTCCTAGTTTCTTCATCCAGAAACGAAGAAGGGGCCTCTTCCACAACCTTTTGATGACGCCGCTGGATAGAGCATTCCCTCTCCCACAGGTAAACGGTACGTCCATTAGCGTCCGCAAGTATTTGTATTTCTATATGACGCGGATTTTCAACAAATTTTTCGAGGAACATTTCCCCATTACCAAAGAAATTCACAGCCCGTTTTTGATTATTTTCAAATGCCTTGCGCATTTCTGTTTCGTCACGAACAATCTGCATCCCGATTCCCCCGCCTCCGGCAGAAGCCTTCAGCATGATGGGATATCCGATTTTCTCTGCAAATGCCGCTGCTTCATCTACATCGGCTAAGGGGCGGGTAATGCCTGGGACAACAGGTACTCCTGCCTGTTCCATTAATTTCCTTGCCTCTATCTTACTTCCCATCTTGGCTATGACTTCAGGAGAAGGGCCAATAAAGGTTATTCCTTCCTCTTGACAGCGTCGGGCAAATTCTGCATGTTCAGATAGCAGACCATAACCGGGATGAATCGCTTCTGCTCCCGATTCTTTTGCAGCGGCAATAATGTTACTGATATTGAGGTAGCTTTCTGATACTTTCGAGCCGCCTACATAGTACGCCTCATCCGCTTCCCTTACATGAAGAGCCTCCTTGTCAGCGTCTGAATAGATTGCAGCTGTATAGACACCTAATTCTTTACAAGTGCGCATGACCCGAACCGCAATCTCACCCCGGTTCGCGATCAGGATCTTTTTAAACATTACATCCCCTCCAATTTCATGAATATTCTGTCTATTATTTCTCTAATTCGTTTCTAACAGCCAATTTCCCTTGCAATGACCATTCTCTGTACCTCTGATGTACCTTCGCCGATCTCTAATAGTTTTGCATCGCGGAAGAATCGTTCCACCTGGTATTCCTTCATATATCCATAACCACCATGAATTTGCACAGCTTGATCGCAGACCTTCATGCAGATTTCAGAAGCAAACAACTTCGCCATCGCTGCTTCTTTTTTGAATCGCTGTCCTTTATCCTTTAACCATGCCGCTTTGTAAACCATATTTCGTGCTAATTCAATGTACATGGCCATATCAGCCAGTTTAAATTGAATGGCCTGAAAATTAGTTAAGCTCTGCCCGAATTGTTTTCTTTCTCCTGCATATTGCAGTGCTTTTTCATATGCTCCTTGGGCAATCCCTACGGCCATGGCACCGATACCGATTCTTCCACCGTCCAATGTGGTCAGAAATTGCTTATATCCTTTTCCTTCTTCTCCCAATAAGTTCTCTTTGGGTACGCTTACATTTTCAAGAATTAATTCTGTCGTGTTAGAAGCATGAAGACCCATCTTTTCATAATTACTTAACACAGAAAATCCAAGAGCATTTGTTGGAACAATAAAGGCACTGATCCCATTCGTACCCTTTGAACGATCCGTTACAGCGGTAATAACCACATTTTTCGCATAGCTTGCATTAGTAATAAAACATTTCGTACCGCTTATAAACCACTTATCTCCATCCGCAACAGCCGTCGTCTGTGTCCCGCCGGCATCTGATCCTGCGTTAGGCTCTGTTAAACCAAAAGCCCCTAAATATTCACCTGTACAAAGCGGTGTTAAATATTTTTCCTTTTGTTCAGGGGTGCCAAATAATTGAATGGGTGCTCCTCCTAAGGAAATATGTGCTGAATACGTAATTCCGGTAGAGGCACAAACACGACTTAATTCTTCTACTGTTATAGCAAAACTAACGGTATCAGATCCGCCTCCGCCGTATTCCTCTGGAAACGGGAGTCCCATAATTCCCAGTTTGGCCAGCTTATCAAAAATCTCCTTTGGAAATTGACCATTTCGATCTCTTTCATCTACATCAGGAGCTACCTCCGCTTCAGCAAATTCATGGATCATTTTCCGTATCATGGTTTGTTCTTCTGTTAGATCAAAATTCATTTCATATCATTCCCCTCTACATGTACTGACTTAAATATAATTCTGAATCTTAAGAAAATTATAACAACAATAGTGGAAAATACTATGTATAAATTCATGAAAATATTCATTTCATATTTGTAGGTTTCACACAAAAAGATTAGTTGAATGTATTTCTGAATTTTCGTACAATTTAATTAAGAATCTCTTACTCATCTAATTAACCATGCTTAGATCATTAAAAAGCAAGAGAAATCCTTACTAGACTGTCACTTTCAATTTTATTTATCCAATGAGAGAAAATGAATACTTTTTGAGGAGAATCAATATGGAAGATACGTTAACACGCCGCCAGCTTCAATCCTTGATCCACATATCCAACCTATTAAATACCTCATTTGATATAGACACAATAATCGAATTAATGCTGAGTGAAACCATTTCTGTAGTCGACGCTGCTGAAGGCGGCTCATTGTGGTTATATGATAGACAACAGGAAATGTTGATAGCTAAATCTGCCCAAGGTGTTTTTTATCCAAAGATTTTTCGTCAAATTCGCTTGAAGCCGGGAGAATCTATGACCGGGAAGACATTTCAGGCAGGGAAATCCGTATTATTTCAAAATGAAACAGAAATTAAAAATGCCTTGTCTACTTTATCTTCCATAAACCTAAAATTGTTAACCCAATCTATTCCAGAGAATTTCTCTTTCTCGTCCGTTATTTCATCCCCTATTCTATTGAACGGCGAAAGTATCGGCGTCTTTACTCTTGATTCCTTTCAGCAGTCTTTAAATTTTAAACCTGAGGATATGAATCTCTTAGAAGCCATTTGTCATCAGGCTGCTGTTGCATTAGAAAGATCTAATCTCTATAAAGAAAAAGAAGAGACAGTGAGAAAACTTTCCAATTCCATTGAGGTTCACAGGAATCTAGCGAATCTTGTTTTACAGGGAGAGGATCTGCATTCCATTTTGCAAAACATTCACCAGTGGATGGGAGAGCACATTTTTTTATTTGATGACTTAGGGGAACAAATTGCTGCTACAATCTATACCGCCGATCTCTCCAGTTCGCTGCTAGCCTGCATAAAAAGACAAGCTACACTATTTGTCAATTCTTACAAAAATACTCTTACGGATATAGAGATTCAAATAGAAGGATGCCATTATCATCTCGTCTGTTTCCCTCTTGGCTCCCGGCCAAAATCTCTTGGATTGCTCATTATCCTTTCGCGCAAGAAAATGAGCAATATGGATATTGCTGCTCTTGAGCATGCCTGTACCGTCTTATCTTTGGAGCTTTTTAAAGAGCTGGCTGTCTTTGATACCCAGCAGAGATTGAAGGGAGAATTCGTTGAAAAACTTTATTCCGGCCATATGGATGAGGCTGTGATCCAAAAAGCAAAAAGCCTGCACTTTGATCCCTCACGTAGCTATATAGCTATGATTGTTGAATTTCATCCAATTGCCGCTCAAAGTGTTTTGAATGATGGATTTATCCGAAAAATGATCCACATGTCCAACCAGGCTTTTTCGGATAAATATACCCAAAGTATCATTGTTGAACATCAAAATCAAATTGTCGTTCTTCTCTCCTATTCAGCAAATACCGAATCTTCGCTTGCTATTCATCAGATAAAGGAAAATGCCAGATGGATTCAGAAAGAAATGCAAAATAAAAAATGGAATATGATGTCTGCTTTTGGAATTGGAAGAATGAAGCAAGGGCTGCTGCATGTCCAGCAATCCTTAAAGGAGGCAGAGAAATGCCTGAGGTTTATTCAAAGATTCCATTATGAAAATCATATACTCAGTTACACAGATCTCGGGATCCAGAGATTCATCCTGCAAAATTCGGAGGAAGAAGTAAATGAATTTGTCTATGAAGTGTTGGGAGCATTGATTGAGTATGATGATTCACGTAAGGGAGAATTATTAAAAACACTTTATGTTTACCTGAAAAAAAATCAAAATGCAAAAAAAACAGCAGATGCCTTACATGTACATATTAATACCTTAAACTATCGTTTAAAAAGAATTGAAGAAATTCTATCCATTAATTTGACAGACGGTACCCAGCTGCTCAACCTTCATTTAGCGGTTAGTTTATATGGTTATATAGACAAGCTGCCGGATGGGAAAACGATACAGGCGTGAACGCTACCGACTTAATTAACCAGCCGTGGTGCGTTCAGGCATCTACAATGGATCTATTTTCAGTATAGATTTATGTAAAGTGACACTAGATAAGGGTTTGTGATGCCTGTTCTCCTTTGCTTTTTACTAAATAATTATATAAATCTGCAGTTCATTCTCATTCTCATGACAGAAAATACTGAATTTATCACCAAAATTTCGCTATTTTTCTGTTTAAAAGCTCATAATGCCGGTATGTTTTAACAAAATGTGAATTCCTATGAAAATCAATATAACCCCTCCGGCTAATTCTGCCTTTGACTGATATTTGGTTCCGAATACACTCCCTATTCTCACACCTGCCACGGACATAAAGAAGGTGACAACACCGATTAATAAAATTGCCGGAATAATATAGACCTGAAGAAAAGCAAAACTAACTCCCACAGCCAACACATCAATACTGGTAGATATTGCCAGAACTGACATAATTCTAAAACTTGTTGGAGAGTTGTAGGTCATATGCTCCTCTTGATTAACAGCGGTTTCTTTTCGGGACTCTCTAATAATGTTCAGCCCGATCACTGTCAGTAGTCCAAATGCAAGCCAGTGATCGATGCTGTTAATCTGCTTCTGAAATTGTACGCCAAGAAAATAGCCAATCAAAGGCATTACGTCCTGAAAACAGCTAAAATAGAGGCCGACCACTATCGCAATCTTTATATTAAATTTTTCCGCTGACAATCCCCGACAGATGGAAGCGGCAAATGCATCCATTGAGACAGCAAATGCAATAAGAAGCAGTTCAAATATACCCAATCGTACACACCTTTTCTGAACCTTTTTTGCAAAAAAGGACAAACTACCGCAGTGATTCGACTCATTTCTACAATAAAATCGTATCATAGAAAATTTGATTGAGTCTATAGAAACATTTTTTAAGCTATATAAATAAATTTAGCAAAATAAACTTTATTGCACGTACGAAAAAAATAAATCATTTACCTCCCAATAGATTGACATCTATTTTTTATGCTGAATGAATCCATCTTAGAATTTGTAGAACCCTAATCATTCCGAACTATTTCACGCTGTGATTGCTTCTCCTTATAAAGCTGAAATATCCAAATCATAATAGCGAGCCAGCATCCGCCTCCCATGTAACCGCCGATAATATCGCTTGGGTAATGTACTCCTAAATAGACCCGACTAATACCAATAAGAGCAATCATACAGGAACTAATCACAATCAGCACACTCCTACCTGTTTTGGAGGAGATGTGACGCCACAAAAGAAAGGTTAAGATACCATATAACGTAAATGCATTCATAGCATGTCCACTTGGAAAACTGTAACCGCCGATGTCAATCAAGCGATGCCATTCCGGGCGTGCACGCTGAAACGTTTGCTTTAACAATCCATTCAACAACGGTGAGCCAACCATCACGATGCAAAATAGCACAAGCTCGGTTCGATGTTTCAAAACCTTGTAAAGAAAAAATAAAATAAAAATGGACAACACGATCACTATTTGGGCTGAGCCTATTTGGGTGAAAAATTTCATTATGGCGGTAAATCTCGGTCCTTCCCATCCCTGTACAATAGTAATTACTTTATAATCAAAGAAAAAAATTCCATTCATACTCACGGTATAGGCCATAAAACTAAAACCGGCTAATAAAAGAATGCTTACTAACAAAACAGTCGGTACTTGTATTTTCAATGTTTCCTTCCACCTCCTTTCTATCAGAACCTTCCAACTTATTCCTTGTCTAGACTATGTACATTATTATTTGTATTCATCTCACTTTTGACCATACTTCCTTGTTCTCTTCTTATGCAACTATACACTTCCCTTACAAATAATCAACTTGACATAAAAAACCAGATTCCGATTATTTCTTGTTTCGGATCCAGTTTAAATTCAGAATTCACATTCATATAAACACCTCAGTAGTTAGTTACTTTCATAATTTTGATT
>NZ_CAMLDX010000015.1 GCF_946478885.1 uncultured Bacillus sp.
GCTTGTTTACTTCTGAATCTGTTACAGAAGGGCATCCGGATAAAATTTGTGATCAAATTTCTGATGCCATCTTAGATGCCATTATTGCAAAGGATCCTAACGCACGGGTTGCGGCAGAAACATCTGTGAATACCGGATTAGTATTGGTTACCGGTGAAATTTCGACGTCTACTTATGTCGACATTCCCAAAATTGTTCGCGAAACGATAAAAGAGATTGGTTATGTAAGAGCCAAATACGGTTTTGATTATAATACATGTGCAGTACTGACTTCAATTGATGAACAATCTCCGGATATTGCGATGGGTGTTGACAAAGCTTTGGAAGCACGTGAAGGCAGTATGACTGAGGAGGAAATCGAGGCAATTGGAGCTGGGGACCAAGGTTTAATGTTCGGCTATGCCTGCAATGAAACAAAAGAATTAATGCCGTTGCCGATTTCTTTAGCCCATAAGCTTGCTCATCGCTTAGCAGAAGTTCGTAAAAAGGAAATCCTTCCATATCTCCGACCTGATGGCAAAACACAAGTAACGGTGGAATATGATGAGCATCATAAGCCGGTTCGAGTGGATACGATTGTTATTTCTACGCAGCACCATCCGGATGTGACTTTGGATCAAATCAAGAATGATTTGAAGGAAATGGTCATTACACCAATCGTACCGCCGGAATTATTGGACGATCAAACGAAATATTTTATTAATCCAACCGGACGCTTTGTTATCGGCGGTCCACAAGGGGATGCGGGATTAACTGGCCGTAAAATTATCGTGGATACTTACGGAGGATATGCCCGTCATGGCGGCGGTGCTTTCTCAGGTAAAGATCCGACAAAGGTGGATCGTTCTGCTGCCTATGCTGCACGCTATGTGGCAAAAAATATTGTTGCCGCCGGATTAGCTGATACAGTTGAGGTTCAGCTTGCTTATGCCATCGGCGTTGCCCGTCCTGTTTCGATTTCGATTGATACGTTTGGCACCGGTACGGTAAGTGAGGACATATTGGTCGATCTTGTCAGACAAAACTTTGACCTTCGTCCGGCTGGAATTATTCGGATGCTTCATTTGCGGCAGCCAATATACAAGCAAACTGCTGCATACGGACATTTTGGCCGTACAGATATTGATCTTCCATGGGAACGTACTGATAAGGCTGATTTGCTGTACCAACAGGCACAAAACAAATAAGAGCTATATCGTTCATAAAGGGATGCATGAAAAATCGTGCATCCCTTTATCTGCGAAATATTTACATTTTAGAAGAATATTTTCGGTTCCGCATTGATTTTTTTTGTTCAGCATGCCATTATAAAAAAATTAGTGGTAGTATAAGAGAGTATGTTTTGGTGGATAATTTGCATGCTTTTGTATCCCGCATTTTCTTTTCAAAAATCGTCAGAAAAGTAATGATGATCGCAGCTTTTATTAAGGTTGCTGATGATTTTTGTGGTGGTAATGTAGGGCAGAAGCTTTAATAAGGAGTGACGTACATAATGTGTGGTTTTATTGGTTGTGTACATGAAAAGGCACAAATATTTCAAGAAACCGATCAAGAGCTTTTCCAAAATATGAATAACCTGATTACACATCGGGGTCCTGATGATGATGGGTACTATACTGATGCACATATTCAATTTGGCTTTCGCCGCTTGAGCATCATTGATATTGAAAGCGGACATCAGCCTTTAACATATGAAAATGAGCGTTATTGGATTATTTTTAACGGCGAAGTGTACAATTATGTAGAATTACGTGAAGAACTTATCAAAGAAGGCTTAACTTTTGAAACAAACTCAGATACTGAAGTAATCATTGCCTTATACAGTTATGTGAAGGAAAAAGCGGTTGAGCGTCTGCGCGGTATGTTTGCATTTGTCATTTGGGATAAACAAGAGCAGACCCTTTACGGTGCCAGGGATCCATTCGGCATTAAACCCTTTTTCTATTGCGAAAAGGGGGAGCAGACCTATTTTGCTTCTGAGAAAAAGAGTATTTTAATGGCATCGAAAAATGATGTGCTGAATTATGAAGCCTTGCAGCATTATTTAACCTATCAGTTTGTACCGGAGCCTGACACATTAACAGAGGGCATTCATAAGCTTGAACCAGGTCATTATTTTACGAAAAAGATCGGTTCTCCTATGGAGATCAAGCAGTATTGGAAAGCGCATTTCCATCCTGTACAAAAGTCAGAGGAGAATTTCATTAAGGAAATCAAGGATGTTCTATTTGATTCCGTTAAAGTACATATGCGGAGCGATGTACCTGTTGGCTCATTCTTGTCCGGAGGAATTGACTCTTCGATTATTGCTTCCATTGCGAAGGAATTCCATCCGGCGATTAAGACTTTTTCTGTCGGCTTTGATCATAATGGCTTCAGCGAAATTGATGTGGCAAAGGAGACAGCAGAGAAGCTTGGTGTTGAAAATATCAGCTATATCATTTCTCCTGAGGAATATATGAAGGAAGTACCAAAGATCATGTGGCATATGGATGATCCTTTAGCCGATCCGGCATGTGTTCCGCTTTATTTCGTCGCACGAGAGGCGCGAAAACATGTTACGGTTGTCCTTTCCGGTGAAGGAGCCGATGAGTTGTTCGGAGGGTATAATATTTATCGTGAGCCGCAATCACTGGAAGTGTTTAACAAAATGCCACAGTTTGGCAAGGTTTTTCTCAAATGGCTGTCTAAATTAATGCCTGAGGGAATGAAGGGGAAAAGCTTTATTGAACGTGGTGTTACACCAATGGAAGAACGTTATATTGGAAATGCAAAGATGTTTAGTGAAGCGGAGAAACGCCAGTTGCTGAATGTATACAAAAATGATTTAAAATATACCGACATTACAAGGCCTCTTTATGAGGAGAGCCAGGGCTATGATCCAGTCGATCGCATGCAGTATATTGATATTCATACATGGATGCGAGGCGATATTTTATTAAAGGCAGACCGGGTGACAATGGCTCACTCATTAGAACTTCGTGTTCCGTTTTTAGATAAAGAAGTGTTTAAGGTGGCATCACAAATTCCTACAAGCCTGAAAACGGCAAATGGCACCACGAAATATGTGCTCCGAAAAGCAGCAGAGGGGATTGTGCCCGATCATGTCCTGAATCGGAAAAAACTGGGTTTTCCCGTTCCAATTCGTCATTGGCTCAAGGATGAGATGAATGATTGGGCAAAAAAAATAATCCGCGAAAGCAACACGGATCATTTGATTAATAAGGAATATGTTCTTAAGCTTCTCGATGCACATTGCCAAGGAAAAGCGGATAATAGCCGTAAAATATGGACAGTCCTGATGTTTATGGTTTGGCACCAAATTTATGTTGAGAAAGTCTATTCGTTTGGTACGGAGTATGCTCAGACCTCTGAAGCTTTATCAGCAAGAGGATAATTGTGAAGATAGGTAATGGCCTGTCTTCCCATCTGCACCCAGGATTCCTCGAAATCCGTTATGGGTGCTTTTTTATTTTTTTCTCCTGTTAAAGGATCATTGAAATACACATAATTGGCATCATACCCGGTAATTAAGACAGAGTGCTCTTTGTAGGTAATGTCGATTGGACCGCTAGGCGTCTGCCAGGTTTGGAAATAGCTTTTATCAAGACGCCTGTATGCTGTATTAATAATCACCCAAACCGGCCTTCCGTCGGAAAGATGTTTCTTAATCTCCTGGAAGTCAGAACCGGTTAAATCGTGTATTCTGCCAGGCAAATATTGCTCAGCCAATTTAGTGATCGGACGGTGGTACACTCCAAGTCCCGGAGTTTGATAGGAGTACATGTCCCCAACAAAACCATTATTGGGATGGCCGAAATAGATGATTCCATTTTCCTTGCGATAGGGTGTTGGATCCTTTTTGATCTGCTGAGCCAGTACCATTTTATCTGCTTGAATACCGGCATATTGGAGCATCATGGCAAGGCTTGTCACTTCACATCCGCGAGGTAGCTCAGGCATTTGTTTGATGACAGGGGCATCAAGCAATACGCTGTCTTTGACTTCGATAAAGGCAAGACTTAGGTTTTCCTCTATAAATGCACTTGTCTTAGCGATCGGTGTAATAAATAGGCTTTTGAAACGAGATATTCCTTTAGTGTTTTCGTCCTTAACAGAGTCCAGCAAAATTCCAATACTTAATATGGACACGGTGAAAATAAAAATAGTGATAGAGGAAATAAGTTTTTTACCCGTTACAAATTTAGTGATCAACAGTATTAAAATGCAAAACAGAAGAAAAATAACCATATATAGTAAATTCATTTGCTTCATCCTAAGTTATATTGATTAAGTATTTATAGGATTATTATCGGATAAAATCCTGTTTTTTAAATATGGTGTTTAATGGAAATCGCGAACCGTGAATGGTCAAGATTTGTTCTGCAATGACTTGTAGTATTGTCCTTTTTCTACATACTCACGCCGAACTCTTTCCATATCGGCAAGATCTTCCGGTCCTAACTGCCGGATAACTTTGGCAGGTCTGCCGAATGCAAGTGTATTTGGCGGAATTTTCTTTCCTTGAGAAACAAGACTTCCGGCTCCAATAAAGGCACCTTCCCCGATCTCTGCATTATCGAGAATGATGGAGCCCATGCCGATAAAGGCTTTTTTTCTCAGGATACAGCTGTGCAGAATGACTTGGTGACCTACAGTGACTTCATCTTCAAGAATAAGCGGATTATTAGGACTCTGATGTAACACAGAGTTATCCTGAATATTTACTTTTTTTCCGATCATTGTTGGTGCAACATCACCGCGAATCACGGTATTGAACCAAATGCTGGATTCATCGCCAATTTCAACATCACCTGTAATGGTCACATAATCTGCAATAAAGGCGCTGTCGGAAATTTTAGGATTTTTCCCTTTGTACGGATAGATCATTTTATAACTCTCCTTTAATACCATGAAAATTAGATTTGAAAAAGTTTGATTCTTTGAATATTTTCTGATAAGGGTATTCATTTGTCAAAGCTTTTGTTTTTGTATCATAATAGAAGGATAAGGAAATTGTTGATATTGTAGTGTAACAGGAGGAAGGAACAATGTGGAAATGGGAAGCGGAAGGAGAAGCGAAAGCAGTTGTTGTGATTGTCCATGGAGCAATGGAGCATCACCGCCGCTATGGATGGTTAATTGAAATGTGGCGGCTCTCAGGCTTTCATGTCATTATGGGGGATCTCCCTGGACAGGGAATGACAACGAGATCAAGGAGAGGCCATATTGATTCTTTTGATGAATATATATTTGAAGTAAAGGATTGGATTCAGGCTGCCTATCAGTTTAATTTGCCGGTATTTCTTATTGGCCACAGTATGGGCGGGTTAATTTCCATCCGTTTGCTTCAGGAGGAAAGAATGAATTTGGCTGGAGTCGTGTTGTCTTCGCCTTGTTTAGGGTTAATTCATAATCCACCAAAAGTTGCAAAAGTATTATCTCCCATACTAAATGTTGTAGCGCCTAGTTTCAGAGTCAATTCGGGTTTGACGATTGATATAGCAACAAGGAATCAGGATGTAAGGGAAGCCGATATGAATGACACATTGTATATCACAAAAGTGTCTGTCAGGTGGTATTCTGAATTGATTCAGGCAATTAAGCTTGCCTTTGAAAATAATGATAAAATTCAGGATTTGCCGTTTCTTGTCATGCAGGGAGGTGATGATCGAATTGTCAACAAGCACACTGTAAGAGACTGGTTTAATGATGCGCCTTTATCGGAAAAGCGATTTAAGGAATGGCCAAAATGCTATCATGAAATTTTCAATGAACCTGAACGTGAAGAAGTATTTGAATATGCCAAGGATTTTTTCAACAGTCAATTAAAAGCCATCGGCTATATTGTGTAAGCGAGGTTTTGTCATGTCAGTACCATCTATGCCAATTAGTTTAATGTCGAAAGCCTATAGAAAAATCTTCCCTTCTGTTCATCAAGAGTTATCTTATTGGAAAAAGAAAGCGGAGGAAATTCCGGATCCTGAACTGCGAAAACAAGCGCTTGCCAGTATTGAACATAAAACCTTTCATTGTGAAGGCGGTTCTATTTTAGCTTTGACCGCAAATGAACATTACAATGAGGTTATTCGCTTTATCGTTGCCTATCAAACGATCAGTGATTACTTAGATAATTTATGTGATCGAAGCACATCGCTCGATCCGGAGGATTTCTCTGCCCTGCATGAGGCAATGAGGGATGCACTAATGCTTGAAAGGACAATGCCGCATGATTATTACCGTTTTCGTAATGAACGCGAGGATGGCCGGTACTTGTATGAATTAGCTGCCACATGCCGTACCGTTTTAGCCCAGTGCCATCATTACGAGGAAATTAAAGATTACTTATTAGAGCTGTGTCATTACTATTGTGATTTACAGGTACATAAGCATGTTATTCCCGATCAGAGGGTGCCGCGTCTGCGTAAATGGTTTGATATGAACAAGGCGGCAATTCCTGAGATGTCTTGGTATGAATTTTCTGCCTGTTCGGGTTCAACTTTAGGTATTTTCTGCCTTGTTTCCTATGCCTTTCGTGATGATTTTGAAACCGGGCATGCTGAGCTTATCCGTCATGGGTATTTTCCCTATATTCAAGGATTACATATTTTATTGGATTATTTTATTGATCAGGAGGAGGATCGCCAAGGGGGAGATTTAAATTTCTGTTTTTATTACAAAAATGATCAGGAGCTGTTTCAGCGCTTGAAGTATTTTGTGGCAGAAGCGGATCGTCATACGAAGAATTTGCCCCACAAACGGTTCCATCAATTAATAAATCGGGGACTACTCGGTCTGTATCTTTCGGATGAAAAAGTGAGAAAGCAGCAAAGTATTCGTAAGCTGGCAAAGGAAATAATGAAATCGGCTGGACCGGCGAGCGCCTTTTTTTATTTTAATGCCGTCTTATACCGCAAGTTCCATAAGTTTATCCCTGCTACATAGGGAACATATAACGTGAAAGTATAAAAGAGCACGGTCTTCTTAAGGCTGTGCCCTTTTTTCGATTGCTAGGATAAATGGCGGGTTATTCACTTGATTCAAAAAACGGTATTGCAGCACATGGGCCTCTTTCTGATCTAGCTGCTCAGCATATTGTAACAAGGTATCCCGTTCGATTGCTCCCTGTGGATGGCCATGATAAATGACAAGCACAATGATCCCCTCAGGCGCCATTATTGCAAGTAATTGTTCAATGGCCGCTATCGTGGTGTCCGGTTGAGTTACAATACTTTTATCTCCTCCAGGTAAATAACCAAGGTTAAAGATGGCAGCCGTGATTTTGCCATGGTACTGCGGCGGAATCGATTCATAAAGATGTTCATGTCCTTTTTGAAAAAAAGTCACTCGATTCGTAAATTGTCTTTCTGCAATACGTTTTTGACTGTTTCGCACGGCATTTTCCTGAATGTCAAAACCAAATACATGTCCTGTTTCCCCAACGAGCTCACCAAGCAGTTCTGTATCATGACCGTTCCCCATTGTTCCATCTACTACAGCATCACCAGGAGATACTGCCTTGTATAGCAGGGTCCTAGCGAAGGGCAGAATTCGTTCCAGCTTCATGCCTGCACCTTCTTTTCTCCAGGCGCAGATAATTTACCCTGCCAGCTGTTGCGGCGGACAAGCTCAGCATCAATGGCATTCAATACTTCCCATTTATTAACACTCCACATAGGCCCAATCATCAAATCTATCGGTCCATCACCTGTAATGCGGTGAATGATCATCTCAGGCGGGAGAATTTCCAATTGATCGCAGACTAAATTGACATATTCATCAAAGGATAAAAACTGTAGCATTCCCTTTTCATATTGCTTGACCATTGGTGTTCCCTTAAGTAAATGGAGTAAATGAATTTTAATTCCTTGAACATCAAGTCGGGACACTTCTTTTGCCGTTTCCATCATCATATCTGCTGTCTCAAGCGGCAGTCCGTTAACGATGTGCGAACAGACGCGGATTCCGTGCTTGCGTAATTTCTCAACCCCCTTTACATATGCCGGGTAATCATGTGCCCGGTTAATCAGGCTTGCTGTTTGTTCGTGAATGGTTTGCAGTCCAAGTTCTACCCATAAATAGGTTCGTTCATTTAGTTCCGCTAAATAAGCGATAACATCATCCGGAAGACAATCTGGTCTTGTGGCAATCGACAAGCCGACAACCCCTTCCTGCTTTAAGACGGTTTCATATTTTTCTCGCAGTACATCAACAGGTGCATGTGTATTTGTAAAGGCTTGAAAATAGGCCATGTATTTTCCGTTTTTCCATTTTGTATGCATTTTGCTTTTGATATTGTTAAATTGTTCAATGAGATTGTCTGCCCGGTTTCCGGCATAATCACCTGAACCGGAAGCACTGCAAAATGTACATCCGCCATAAGCAACGGTGCCGTCGCGGTTTGGACAATCGAAACCTCCATCTAAAGCAATTTTAAACACCTTTTCTCCAAATGTATTTCGTAAATGATAATTCCATGTATGGTAACGTTTATGATCGGTTGCATATGGAAAAGGGTTTTTCTGATTCAATTCAGATTCCTCCTCGTATACTCGAATTTATCTATTTTATCACGAAGTTTTTCAGGAATCCACTGGAAATGAAGTGCGGCGTGCAGGGTAAAAAAAGAATATTTGCGCAAAATAGATATGAAAGGCTCTTTAGAGCTTTCTTAATGAATAGGAGGGATTGGATGGCAACGCGTCAGTCTGTTGATAAGCTTATGCAAAAATGTGAAGATGCAATTCGCTTTGCAAATGACCAATATTCCATTAGCAGTACACAGGAACATTATAACGATGAGCAGCATGTTCAGGCATTGCAGCAATTAGAAGGTGCCTATAATGATTTAGTCACACTGGCCCACAGTGCAAATGGGCAGCAGCGTGAACAATTGCACCGCATGCGGCTTGCCCTGCAGCAAACACAAAATCAAATGATCTTATTGGATCGGTAGGAGGGCAAGATGAAAAAGCGTTCCAAACAGCAGAATCCGGAGCAAAAAACACGTAACAAACAGAACCATCAAGATATCGAACTGGGCAAGGAAACGGATCTTGTCAAGCTGGCTAAAAAGAAATATGAACAAAATGGCGCTCAACCTACAAAATCTAAAATTCATCCTGAATAATTAAAAAGATTGGAGTTGATTCTTTTTTGAATCAGCTCTTTTTACAGGTCTTTTCTCCTAACTTAAAAAATTATATTGCGATTTTTATCTGTATTTTTTAGAATATAAATATAATTCAGAAAATTTAAAAAAAGGAGTGGTTTATTTGGAGAATTACGCGAAAAATGAAGCTGTACAGCCAAAAAGATCAAACTATGATTTTGAAGAAATTGCTTCCAGTCCTGATTTTAAGCACTTACTTCAAACAAAGAAAAAATTTCTCATTCCATCTACGATTATTTTCCTTAGTCTTTATTTCTTATTACCGATTCTAACTTCTTACACAGAGATTTTAAATCAAGCAGCCATTGGGTCCATTTCATGGACATGGGCATATTCGATAGGATTATTTATTATGACATGGGTGTTATGCATGATTTATGCTAAAAAAGCTGCGAAATTTGATGAAGTCGCGGAAGAAATCATTCAAAAACAAGGAGAGCAAAACATATGAGCATGATAGCCTTTGTTTTATTCCTCCTTATTGTAGGAATGACACTTGTGATTACTTATTGGGCCGCCAAAAGGACAAAAACAGCAAGGGAATTTTATACTGCCGGTGGCGGTTTAACCGGGTGGCAAAATGGACTAGCTATTTCCGGAGATTATTTATCTGCTGCTTCATTTTTGGGGATTGCTGGTGCGATTGCTTTAAATGGATTTGATGGATTTTTCTTTTCCATCGGCTATTTAGTCGCCTATCTTGTCGTTCTTTATATTGTAGCCGAGCCTTTACGAAATCTTGGCAAATATACGATTGCTGATATGATTAGTGCGCGGTTTGATGCAAAGAAGGTTCGCGGGGTGGCGGCATTAAGCACCATTACGATTGTTATTTTTTATATGATCGCTCAATTAGTAGGCGCAGGGGCTCTTATCCAGCTATTATTAGGAATTGACTATTGGATCGCTGTGCTTATTGTCGGGATCATGATGACGATTTATGTATTATTTGGCGGAATGACTGCAACAAGCTGGGTTCAGATCATAAAAGCTCTTCTCTTGATGGTCGGAACAGTGGTGATTTCCTTTTTAGTATTAGCGAAGTTTGACTTCAACATTTTATCCATGTTTAAGGAAATGAAGACGTTAACACCACATGGAGAAAACTATTTAAATCCGGGAATCAAGTATCAGAATCCGATTGATACGATTTCCATGATGGCGGCGCTAGTTCTTGGAACAGCAGGTCTGCCGCATATTTTAATGCGGTTCTTTACGGTTAAGGATGCCAAAACAGCTAGAAGTTCCGTTGTAACGGCAACATGGGTAGTGGGAATCTTCTATATTTTAACGATTTTCCTTGGCTTTGGCGCCGCTGCCTTTGTCGGTTCTGAGGACATCATCAGTGCAAATGCCGCTGGCAATATGGCTGCCCCGCTACTGGCTAAAGCACTTGGAGGAGATTTTCTTATGTCCTTTGTATCAGCAGTTGCCTTTGCCACTATTTTAGCAGTTGTAGCAGGACTTGTATTATCAGGAGCTTCCGCCTTTGCCCATGATATTTACGGGCAAATCATAAAGAAAGGAAATATCACGGAAAGACAGCAAATGCTGGCTGCCCGCTATGCCTCTATTGGGGTATCTATTCTGTCGATCATTCTAGCGCTATTTGCGCAAAAAATGAATGTTGCTTTTCTTGTTTCCATTGCATTTTGTATAGCAGCCAGCGCTAATCTGCCGGTAATTATCTATACGATCTATTGGAAACGATTCAATACGGCAGGAGCGGTTACGGGGGTATTGTCGGGTTTACTTACGGCATTAGTGTTAGTGGCTGTCAGCCCGAATGTCTTAAATCCCGAACCAGGAGGAGCCATCCTTGTTGGGGTACCGCTTATTTCATTAACGAATCCGGCTATTATATCGATTCCGGCAGGATTCATTGGAGCGTTTATCGGAACGCTTGTATCAAGCAGGAGAGATGAGAAGAAATATGCTGAAGTGTTGGTCAAAGCCAATACCGGTATGAAATAACACACCCTTGCAAAGCTTTTTAAATCTGTTTACTTCCGGTTGCGCGCTTGCATCCTAATATAAAATGGTATAAAATATCACTATATGTTTATAATGCAATTACATTGACAAGGAATAGTAATGATTTGTTATCCTGGAAATAAGAGAACTGACGGTTGGTGCAAGTCAGTCAGGAACATCATGAACTCGCCTTGGAGTTGCAATCACGAAGGCCAGTAATGATTGCCGTTGACCGCGTTAAGGCTGAATGAAGCGAGTGACTTGTTCACTAATGTGGGTGGTACCGCGGGAAGATTCGTATACAATCCTCTCGTCCCAATTTGGGATGAGGGGTTTTTTATATTTTTCTCTTGACAGTTTACAAATGGAGACAACCGACAATTAATCGTCAATATTATATTGGGAGGAAAAAGAAATGAGTTTCAATCATCTTGAGATTGAAAAAAAATGG
The DNA here is from genome assembly GCF_946478885.1 of uncultured Bacillus sp. The sequence goes on from NZ_CAMLDX010000015.1 coordinate 11,598, forward strand.
CAGAAATACTGGGAAGAAAATAAAACTTTTAAAACAAGCGAAGCAAAAAATAAACGTAAATTCTATGCTCTTGATATGTTCCCATATCCATCAGGCGCCGGTCTTCATGTAGGGCATCCGGAGGGATATACAGCAACAGATATTCTATCCAGATTAAAAAGAATGCAGGGCTATAATGTTTTACACCCGATGGGATGGGATGCCTTTGGCCTGCCTGCGGAGCAATATGCATTGGATACGGGAAATGATCCGGCTGATTTTACAAAGAAGAACATCAATAATTTCCGCCGCCAAATTAAATCCTTAGGGTTTTCATATGATTGGGATCGTGAAGTTAATACAACAGATCCTGATTATTACAAATGGACACAATGGATTTTCCTAAAGCTTTATGAAAAAGGATTAGCATATATTGATGAAGTGGCAGTGAACTGGTGCCCGGCACTTGGAACCGTGTTGGCTAATGAAGAAGTAATTGATGGAAAAAGTGAGCGCGGCGGTTATCCGGTGGAACGTCGCCCAATGAAACAATGGATGCTTAAAATTACGGCATATGCCGATCGTCTCCTTGAGGATCTGGAAGATTTAGATTGGCCGGAAAGCATTAAAGATATGCAGCGAAATTGGATTGGACGCTCAGAAGGGGCAGAAGTAAATTTCAAAATTGATGGGCATGATTTAACCTTCACTGTATTTACAACACGTCCTGATACGCTGTTTGGGGCTACTTATGCTGTTCTTGCTCCGGAGCACTCCTTAGTGAAACAAATAACAGCCCCTGAACAAGCAGATGCAGTGGAAGCCTATTTGAACCAAATAAAAAGTAAGAGTGATTTAGAAAGAACCGATTTAGCCAAGGAAAAAACCGGGGTCTTTACCGGAGCATATGCGATCAATCCGGTTAATAACGAAAAAATGCCAATCTGGATTGCGGACTATGTATTGGTCAGCTATGGTACGGGAGCCATTATGGCCGTTCCTGGACATGATGAACGGGACTATGAATTTGCGAAGAAATTTAACCTTGATATCAAAGAGGTTGTTGCCGGCGGAGATGTAGCAAAGGAAGCTTACATTGGAGATGGACTTCACGTTAACTCTGACTTTTTAGACGGATTAAATAAAGAGGATGCGATCGGCAAGATGATTGCATGGCTTGAAGAAAAAGGAATCGGCACTAAAAAGGTGACCTATCGTCTTCGTGATTGGCTGTTCAGCCGTCAGCGTTATTGGGGAGAACCCATTCCGATTATTCATTGGGAAGATGGAACAATGACTGCTGTTCCAGAAGAGGAACTGCCGTTAGTTCTTCCAGTGACAAAGGAAATTCGTCCATCTGGGACTGGTGAATCACCATTAGCCAATATTACGGATTGGGTAAATGTAGTTGATCCAAAAAGCGGTAAAAAAGGACGGAGAGAAACCAATACTATGCCGCAATGGGCAGGAAGCTGCTGGTACTTCCTTCGCTTTATCGATCCGCATAATGATAAGGCATGCGCGGATTATGAAAAATTAAATGAGTGGCTCCCAGTAGACATTTATATCGGAGGAGCGGAGCATGCCGTTCTTCACTTATTGTATGCTCGTTTTTGGCATAAATTTTTGTGCGATATCGGAGTTGTCACCACAAAAGAGCCATTCCAAAAGCTGTTTAACCAAGGAATGATCCTCGGAGAAAACAATGAGAAAATGAGTAAGTCAAAAGGAAACGTGGTAAATCCGGATGAGATTGTAGAAAGCCACGGTGCAGATACGCTTCGCCTTTACGAGATGTTTATGGGACCGCTGGAAGGATCCATTGCCTGGTCAACAAATGGTGTAGATGGTGCACGGCGCTTCCTCGATCGGATTTGGCGCCTATACATGGAAGAAAACGGTACGTTAAATCCTATTATTCAAGACAAAGAACAAGGCAGCAGTCTCGAGAAGGTTTATCATCAAACGGTGAAAAAGGTAACGGAAGACTACGAACATTTACGTTTCAATACTGCTATTTCACAATTAATGGTATTTATCAATGAGGCGTATAAAGCGGAAGTGTTGCCAATTAGCTATATGGAGGGATTTGTTAAATTACTTTTGCCAATTTGTCCTCATCTTGCCGAGGAGCTATGGGAAAAGCTTGGCCACAGCGGCACTATATCTTATGAGGCATGGCCTGCATATGATGAAGGAAAATTAAAGGATGACGAGGTGGAAATTGTCATTCAAATTAACGGTAAAGTCAAGACCAAGCTAAGAGTACCAGCAGATACAAATAAAGACATGCTGGAACAAATAGCAATGGGAGATGACAAAATCAAGACTCAAATCGACGGAAAAACTGTCCGCAAAGTAATTGCGGTTCCTGGCAAGCTTGTCAATATTGTCGCAAATTAAAATGAATGAAAAAAGAAGGGCTGCTGCCGTATAAGGTGTCAGGCAGCCACCATTTATCTGTATCTAATGTCGATTTATGCGAAGTGATATTGGATGATATATGGTGGTGCTTGGCACCTTTGCTTTGGGGTGGTTCCTTTTTTAAGGTCCACCGAGATAAGCTGATTTAATCTGTTCACTTTTCCGCAGCTCTTCCGCACCACCGCTTAATACGACACGTCCAGTTTCAATAACATATGCCCTGCAGGCAATAGATAGAGCCATATTGGCATTCTGCTCAACCAGCATAACCGTTGTTCCGGTAGAATTTATTTCTTTAATAATGTCAAAGATTGTTTTTACTAAGATGGGTGCAAGACCCATTGAAGGTTCATCAAGCAGGATTAATTTTGGTCGGGCCATCAGGGCTCTTCCCATTGCCAGCATTTGCTGTTCCCCTCCAGAGAGGGTACCTGATTGCTGCCTGCGGCGCTCGAATAGCCGCGGAAATAATTGATAAACCTTTTGATAGTCTTGCTTTATGCCTTCCTTATCTCTTCGAAGAAAGGCACCTAATTCCAAATTTTCCTCTACACACATATTAGCAAATACACGTCTACCCTCAGGTACTTGAGAGATCCCCCGCTTCACAATCCATTGTGCCGGCTTTCCGTCAATAGTAATCCCTTCAAATGTGATGGAGCCCTTTTTGGGTTTTAACAGTCCAGAGATGGTTTTAAGCAGTGTGCTTTTGCCTGCTCCATTGGCACCGATTAACGTGACAATTTCTCCCTGATTGACCTCCAATGTAACATCTTTGAGGGCATGAATATTCCCATAGTAGACATTCAATCCATTGATTTTCAGCATTATGAAACCTCCTCGCCAAGATACGCTTCAATAACTTTTGGGTTATTTCGGATTTCAGCCGGTGTACCTTGTGCGATTAACTGCCCGTGATCCAAAACAAAGATACGTTCACAAACCCCCATGACAAGTGACATATCATGTTCAATCAATATGACGGTTAACTGAAAATGCTCTCGGATAAAGGAGATTAATTCCATTAAATCCTTCGTTTCCTGCGGGTTCATTCCGGCAGCCGGCTCATCTAGGAGAAGCAACTGCGGATTTGCAGCAAGAGCCCGGGCAATCTCCAAATGGCGCTGCTGCCCGTAGGGGAGGTTTTTTGCTTTTTCATCTTGGACATTTTCCAACCCGAAAATTTTTAGGAATTCGATCGCTTGATCTTCCATTTCCTTTTCTCCGGCAAAATGAGAGGGAAGTCGCAAAATGGAAGACAGCATGGAATGACGGGTAAGAGAGTGATAGGCAACCTTTACATTATCTAGGACAGAAAGCTCTTCAAACAGACGGATATTTTGAAAGGTACGGCTGATTCCTTTTCGGGTAATTTTAAATGGAGGAAGCCGGTTTAATTTTTGTCCATTTAATAAAATCCTCCCTTCAGTTGGTTCGTATACGCCAGTCAATAAATTGAAAAAGGTTGTTTTGCCAGCTCCGTTTGGACCAATCAGACCGGCAAGTTCGCCTTTGTGAATGTCCATTTGAATATCTGATACAGCTTTAAGACCGCCAAATTGTATACTGACATGTTCGATTTTAAGCAGCGGATGATTGGTTGTCATGATAAGCCTCCTTTCCTTATGCCGATGTCCGTTTTTTTAATATCGCAGTCATTTCCTTGGTGCCTAATATTCCTTGAGGACGGTATATCATCATTATGATCAGTATCAAACTGTAGATGACCATTCTAGTTTCGGAATAATCCTGAAGAAAGGCGGATACAATGGTCAGCAGGATCGTTGCAATAATGGAGCCCGACATGCTCCCCAAACCGCCAAGTACAACGAAGATCAAAATATCAAAGGACTTTAAGAAGCCAAAGTTGGAAGGGTTGATAATATAGAAATTGTGGGCATATAGAGCACCGGCAATACCAGCAAAAAAAGCTCCAATTACAAAGGCAGCGACTTTATAATAAGTGGTGTTAATTCCCATTGCATCAGCAGCAATTTCGTCCTCCCTTATTGAAATCATAGCCCGGCCATGTGTGGAATTCGTTAAGTTGCGAATCGTTAACAAAGTGATAAGCAATGCAAGAAATACCCACGGCCAGGTAGTTAAATGCGAAACCTGCATTCCGCTGGCACCGCCAACATATTCAATATTTAATAAGATTATCCGGACTATTTCTCCAAATCCCAGGGTAGCTATCGCTAAATAGTCTCCTCTTAAACGCAGTGTCGGAATTCCAATCAACAGCCCGGCAAGACTCGCTGCCATACCGCCAATGATAATAGCTGAGCCGAAAGGCAATCCCCACTTCATTGTCATGATGGCGGAGGCATAGGCGCCGATAGCAAGGAAGCCGGCATGTCCAATAGAAAATTGCCCGGTAATACCAATGATTAGATGAAGGCTGACAGATAAGATCATATTGATAAAGATCAAAATAATCATATTGATATAAAAAGCGTTCAGCTGCTCGCTTATTATAAGAAATTGGATGATGAAAAATAAAGCAAGGGCAAGCAGGATTGAAAGCCACAAACCTTTAGAACGTTTAATCATTGACATGCTGAAAGCACCCCCTATACTTTTTCCTTTGCGTTTTTTCCGAATAGTCCGTTAGGACGGAAGATTAATATAAAGATAAGGACGATAAAAGCAACTCCATCACGCCAGAGAGAAAATCCCAATGCACTGACAAATGTTTCGATAACTCCCAGTGCGAGTCCTCCGACCAAGGCTCCCGGGATAATCCCGATGCCTCCTAATACTGCGGCGATAAATGCCTTAAGACCTGGGATGATCCCCATTAGAGGTTCAATTTTAATATAATAGGCACCGAAGATAACACCGGCGGCACCGGCAAGAGCAGAGCCGATCGCAAATGTTGCGGATATTGTATGATTTACATTGATTCCCATCAATTGCGCTGCTTCTGAATCAAAGGATACTGCCCTCATTGCTTTTCCAATCCTTGTTTTGTGAACAATGAATTGCAACAGAATCATTAGTGAAACGGAAATCCCAAGAATAAACAAAGATTGGGAGCTGATTGAAACACCAAAGATATCAATATTCCTTGCTGGAAGAGCATCTCGAGGATAAGCTTCCAGCTGAGCTCCCCGAAGGTAAACCATTCCATATTCAATAAATAATGAAACACCGATAGCTGTAATCAGAGCTGCAATTCTGGTAGAGTTTCTTAATGGCTTATAAGCAATCCACTCAATAAAAACGCCCAGAATGGCACATACAACCATGGAAAGAATAAGAGAAGGGAAAAATCCAAGGTCAAGGATCGTCATGGAATAAAATCCAACGAAAGCCCCTATCATAAACACGTCACCGTGGGCGAAGTTGATCAATTTTACGATTCCGTAGACCATTGTGTAACCGAGTGCGATTAGTGCATAGATACTGCCGAGTGAAATTCCGTTTACTAATTGCTGGATTAGTTCCATAAGTGCACTCTCCTCGAAAGTTAATTTCTGAGTCTATCACTAACTCGAAATAGGAATAGGGGGAACTTCCCCCTATTCGTTCAATTAATTCAATATTCTAATAATTGAAGGTGGTAATCCTTCTATCCAGCTTTGCTAATTTTTTTCTACTTAGGATTAACCTTTGTTTTGAAAATCTGCTTTCCGTTTTCAAATGTAAGAATCGAAGCTGATTTAATCGGATTATGGTATTGATCGTAGGAAAAGTTATCACTTGTAACAAGGGACAAGCCTTTAGTTTCTTCCAGCGCTTGTTTGATTTTTTCCGGAACGTCGCCAGCACGTTTGATGGCATCAGCCAATAAATAGCCTGTATCATATCCTAACGCATTAAAGGCATCCGGTGTTTTATCATATTCTTCTTTAAATGACTGAACAAATTTTTGTACTTTTTCATCTGTATCAGAAGAGGAATAATGGTTTGTAAAGAAAACATTATTTACCGCATCTGCTCCGGCAATTTCCACCAGTTTCGGAGAATCCCAACCGTCTCCGCCGATAAAAGGAACATCAAGTCCGATTTCCTTCGCCTGTTTCAGAATTAAGCCTACTTCCTCATAATAGCCAGGAACATAAACGACTTCCGGTTTTTTACCTTTGATCTTTGTTAAAGTGGCACGGAAATCCGTCTCCTTTTGTACATAGGCCTCTTTAGCAATCACTTCACCGCCGTTTTCTTTAAGTGATTCTATAAATGATTCGGATAACCCCTTCGAATAATCACTAGAACTGTCAATCAAAATAGCGGCTTTTTTCAGCCCTAATTCATTGGCGGCATACTGCGCAGAGATTTTTCCTTGATAAGGGTCGATGAAACATGTCCTGAAAATATAATCATTTAGTTTTCCATCCTTGTATGTAATATCAGGACTAGTAGCAGGAGGAGCAATTATTGGAATTTTATTCTTCTGGGCGATTTGAACCTGAGCGATAGTGTTTGTGCTTGTGGAAGCGCCGATAATAGCTGATACATTTTCTTGGCTGATTAATTTAAGGGCCACACTGGTGGATTCTGCTGCATCTGATTTGTTATCTATGACAATAAGCTTAATCTTCTTCCCGTTAATGCCTTCTTTGTTAATTTCATCGACGGCTAATTCGAGTCCTTCTTTAATCCCCTGTCCATAGGAAGCAACATTTCCAGATAATTCGAGGTTCACTCCAATTTTGACACTGTCGTTGCTGCCAGTAGCCGGCTCGTCTTTTCCCCCTGAACAGGCTGCCAGCAGTCCCGCTGTCAGTATAAAGGACATGAAAATGGCATTTCGTCTTTTCTTCCTCATTTTGTCTCCTCCCAATTATTATTTGTTTCCTAAATGCTCCTTCTCTGAGGCGGCTTAATGAAGGAGAATATTCCTGAAAATAAGTTGGAATATTCTGAAATATTTTACCTGATTTTTTGGAATTCGTCCACTGAAATGCAATAATATCTATTGTTTTTACTTGATTAATATAATGATATAGCTGCGCGAATTTCCTGATTTTAAAAAATAACGTTGTGTAAGTATAAAAAATACATAATAGGGGAATGATATAGCAAAAAATAAAGCAGGGGAGATCGTATGATCCAGGTTAAACTGTTCGACCAGGAGCATGAAAAAGATTTAGAATTGGATATGAACCGTTTCCTAGAGCGATTAGATGAAAAAAAACTGATAGACATTAAATACAATGTAGCCGCAATGCCTGAAGAGGATGAGGAAGAGCAAATCTATTGTTTTACTGCAATGATCATTTATAGAGCCTGAAAACAGGCTCTATTTCTTTGACGGGCTTTTTATTGTCCGGATAAAGACTGAAGCAGAGTGGATTAACTGGATTCACTGCCTGTGCTGTGCTGTCTGGAAAAATCGGCGGCACTTTGGCCTGCAAGCCGGCCTGTGACAAAAGCTGCTGTAATATTATATCCTCCTGTATAACCGTGGATATCCAAGATTTCTCCACAAAAATACAATCCTGGTATAATTTTGGACGTCATGGATTTTGGCTCGATTTCTTTAATGGAGATTCCTCCTCCTGTGACAAAAGCCTTTTCAATGGACAGTGTTCCATGGACGGCGAAGCTGAACTTTTTACAACTAGCTACAAAATTTTTCAACTTATCCTTTGACAGTCCGGAGGCTGGCATCATGGGATCGATCTGGTTTCTTTCCAGAAGAAACAGGGTAAATCTCTCAGGCAGAAATCCTTTAAGGAGATTTTTCAAACTCTTTTTAGGCTCTGCTTTAAGCAGTTTGGAGAGCTCCTGTAACAGCTGTTCTTCTTTTTTAACCGGAAAAACATCGAGAGCGACCATGACCTCATGGAAAGGAGATTTTTTCAATTCCTTGACAATGAATTGACTGCACCGCAGAACCGCAGGACCACTGATTCCAAAATGAGTGAAGATCATATCCATTTGATGGGTGATAATCGCTCTGCCTTTGGCGTTTAATAAGCTTAAAGCAACATTACGCAGGGAGATCCCCTGAAGTTTCTTTTCTTTGATAAAGGGCTCATTCGATATAACAGGTACTTCAGTTGGAAATAATTCGGTAATGGTGTGTCCGGCTTTTTTTGCCCATGAATAGCCATCACCTGTGGATCCGGTTTGTGGAACTGACTTTCCTCCAACTGCAATAATGACGCTTCTTGTTTGATAAGATTCCCCTGTTTTCAGCCAGATCGTTTTAGAATGATCATGGTGGAAATCAATTGTTTCAACAGGACTGTTCTTTTTCACCCTTACATGAAGTTCGCTTAGTCTTTTTAACAGAGGATCAATGACTGATTGGGCGCTGTTGCTGACGGGAAACATCCGTCCATGATCTTCTTCTTTCAATGGGACACCTAGTTTTTCAAAGAAGGAAATGATATCCTCGTTGTTAAATAGTGTAAAAGCACTGAACAGGAATCGTCCATTTCCAGGTATGTTCCTGATAATTTCTTCAACAGGTAGACGATTGGTGACATTGCAGCGTCCGCCTCCTGAAATCGCTAGCTTTCGCCCAAGCTTGTCTCCTTTTTCTATGAGCAGAACACGCTGACTTTTTTCAGCTGCTGAGATGGCTGCCATCAGTCCAGAAGGGCCGCCTCCAATTACGATAACATCATACATATTTTGGCACCTTTCGAATTAAAGTTTAAATCCATAATAACTAAAGCTTCTTGCGATGAAAAGAGTCACTTTTTCGCCGTTTTTTATAAAAACCGCCTATGTATCTATCGCATATTGAGACAAGAACGGTTACAATTAAGTATTGTGTGGCTTTTTATTTTTCTAGGTTCAGGAATGGTCATTCCTGATGAATAAGGAGAAAAGAGTTTATGTCTTCAAAGCTATTAAGAGGTACATTTATTTTAACATTAGGTACAATCATTTCTAAAGTACTCGGTTTGTTCTATGTCATTCCTTTTGATGCGATCGTCGGAGAGCAGGGTACAACTCTTTATCAATATTCGTATGTACCTTATACGATTTTTATCAGTATTGCAACAGCCGGGATTCCACTGGCTATCTCTAAATTTATAGCTAAGTACAATGCTCTCGAAGAATATGCAGTAGGACGGAAGCTGTTTAAGTCTGGATTAGCAGTCATGCTGGTAACCGGGATTGTTTCCTTTCTTATCCTCTATTTAACAGCGCCGTTTTTAGCGGATTTGATTATACGGGACAACGATCAGATGACAAAAAGAGAAGATGTCATTACGGTGACGCGGGCTGTCAGTTTTGCTCTGATTATCGTTCCGATTATGAGCTTGATTAGGGGCTTTTTTCAGGGGCATCAATCAATGGGACCATCTGCTGTATCACAGGTAGTCGAACAAATTGTCCGGATTGTATTTCTTCTGGCAGGCGCGTTTTTCATTTTATATATTTTTCATGGCGAGATGGTTGAAGCCGTAAGCATTGCTACGTTTGCTGCTTTCATTGGAGCAATTGGTAGTCTTGTCATTCTGTTATGGTATTGGTATAAGAGAAAACCATACCTGGATGAACTGCTTCTCCAGGATAAAGGAACGATGGATATCTCATTACGTGATATGTATAAAGAAATTCTTCTTTATGCTGCACCGTTTGTATTTGTCGGCATTGCCAATCCGTTGTTTCAATTTATCGATCAAATTACGTTCAATCGCGCGATGGTTGAAATTGGGCTGGCGAAAGAATCTGACTTCGCCTTCAGTGCATTGAACTTTTATGCCCATAAGCTGGTTATTATTCCTGTTTCGCTAGCTACAGCCTTTTCTTTAACGTTAGTGCCGAATATTACAACGGCCTATGTTGAACAGGATGTTAAGAGCATGCAGAGAATGCTGAATCAAACCTTTCAGGTCTTATTGTTTATAACTGTACCAGCCGTTGTCGGGATGTCCCTTTTAGCGGAGCCTATCTCAACTGTGTTCTACGGGCATGATCTATTTCGCTCCGAAGTATTACGGGCTTATACACCAGTGGCGCTTCTATTTGCGTTGTATTCCGTGACAGCAGCTATTATGCAGGGGATTAATGAACAGCGATTTACCATCTTAAGCCTGCTCGTTGGTCTTTTGATTAAATTAAGTTTAAATATTCCATTAATTAAAATGATGGAAACAAAAGGGGCTATTTTAGCTACTGCCCTTGGTTATGGTGCAGCCATATTGATTAATTTGTATGTGATTAAAATATATGCTGGATATCGTTATAAATTAATATGGCGCAGAACGCTCTTGATTGTGATCTTTTCACTGATGATGCTGTTAGGTGCAGGAGCAGTCTATTGGATTTTCACGCTGTTTTTATCTCCTGCCTCTGTTTGGCAGTCTCTTATCATCATTCTCGTATGTGCATTTACAGGCGTATTGATCTATAGCTTTTTAGGATTGCGCTCGAAACTCGCAAATATATTATTTGGGGACAAGGTAGAAAGACTTAAGCAAAAATTACATGTGAAAAGTTAAAAAAAGAGGATGACAAATCAGGAAGAAAATTGGATTTGTCATCCTCCGTTATTAATATCCGTCCTGACGCAGCCCAAGTCTTCTTTCGATTCTATCCAAGCGGCGATCGATCTGATCAATACGGCGGTCTAATCTCTCGACTTGACGTTCTAGTCGCTCAATGCGCCGATTCATGCCTCCCAGAAATCCTGGTACAAACTGTCCTCCTGGTACGAGCTGTCCCTGCTGACGAGAATCCACAGCTGGCTGCTGATGCGGAATTTGCTGATATGGAATTTGATGATAATAATCCATTGTTGCCGACATCTCCTCTTCATGATTTTTGAATCTTACAACACGGTTAATGTAAACGCGTATTGCTTATTCTTTTTTTAGCATACTAACCGGACCGGTAAAATAATCAGCGGTTCAGCTTGTATGATAACAGTCTATGGATTATGGATAAAATGGTCATGGATAAAAGCCTAAAAAGGCTGAAATGAAGGCCTATTTTTGTTAGGGAGGATGGTGAGGTCAGCTTTTCACTTTTTTTAATCGGGGAGGGATTTTTTTTGCGGATTGATAAAATGCTGGCGAATTTAGGCTTTGGAAGCCGAAAAGAAGTAAAAAAACTATTAAAAGACGGTGCTGTGACCATTAATGAGAGAGTTGTAAAGGATGCGAAAGAGCACGTAAATCCCTGTGAAGACATCGTGACATTATATGGTGAAGTCATTGAATATAAAGAATTTATCTATTTAATGATGAACAAGCCACCTGGAGTCATTTCCGCAACAGAAGACGGCATAGAGGACACGGTCATTGATTTGCTTGAACCAGAGGATACGGTTTTTTCTCCTTTTCCGGTTGGCAGACTTGATAAGGACACTGAAGGCTTGTTATTACTCACAAATGACGGACAATTAGCCCATCGTCTTTTATCTCCAAAGAAGCATGTTCCGAAAACTTATTTTGCTGTAATTGACCAAGAAGTAACGGAGGAGGATGTGCGCGCTTTTCGCAATGGTATCATGTTGGATGACGGGTATGTAACGAAACCGGGGAATTTGCGGATTTTAAAATCAGGTGCTCATTCAGATGTTGAATTGACGATTACAGAGGGGAAATTCCATCAGGTAAAAAGAATGTTTCAGGCGGTGGGAAAGCGGGTGGTATATTTACAAAGAATTTCGATGGGACCGCTGCAATTGGATGAAACGCTGGAACCCGGAGAATATCGAGAATTAACAGATGAAGAAATCCAACAATTGCAGGATTCCTAAACAGCAGTACTGAAAAACAGGAAGCTTGCTAAGCAGATACATGAATTCTTAGAGAAATGATGAGCAAAAAAAGCCGCCTTTGATAAGAGGCGGCTTTCGCACTCTATGTGAGTGCTACATTCATTACGATGTCATTTTTACTCTCTTTTTAGTTGTTGTCCATTTTCCACGACTGGGACTGAAGACCAGGTCGTTGTACGCTAAAACATTCAAGTCTCTCTGTATTGTACGAGGCGTGATGCCAAATTCCTCCACAAGTTCCTGAGTTGTAACAGTTCCTTTCTTACTAATAAACATGTAGATGGATTTGATACGGTTTAACATCCGGTTAGTTGAAGGTTTCAATAAACCACTCCCTATCCTTTTTTCAAACCTATGACAAATTCCTGCATCCGACGTTTTAGTGAAGAAATTAATCTTCGAAAATTTTAGCTTCTTTTCCCCGGACAACCCCTTTTCTAAACTACTTATGACAATTAAGCCATATCTTTATTTATATAATATCCATAATAACATAAACTTTCCACTGTAAACCGTGAATTTACAAAATAATAATTATTTACTCCCTCACTACACTATGAAAATGATGTATAGGATATGATCATTTTGATAAATTCGTAAAAAAAATAGACCATTTGCCGTTATTATATAATGAAATATGTGATTGAAATAATGTGCTACGGATAGGGCTGTATTTGTAGCATGGGTGGATAATGGTATGATGGAATAAAATATGCTTATACCGCTATCGTTATTGAACGGCAAAATAGGTGCCATAATGGATGGATTGCAAATCATTGAATGAATGGGAGTGCTTAACATGGAACAGTCTAATTGGTTTGATGAAGTAATGAAGAGAAAAGAAGATTTAATCAATGAGACGAAAAGACTACTGCAAATTAAAAGTGTTTTAAATGAAGCAGAAAAAACTGACGAGGCACCGCTTGGCCGCGGTGTGAAGGAAGCATTGGATTATATGCTTACATTAGGAAAAAAAGATGGGTTTCTTGTGCAAAATACAGGCAATATAGCAGGGCATATCGAATTCGGCGAAGGAGAGGAATTGGTCGGGATTCTTTGTCATGTTGATGTTGTTCCAGAGGGTGACGGATGGTCAAGCGATCCCTTTGCGGCAGAAATTCGTGATGGAAAAATCTATGCCCGCGGAGCAATTGATGATAAAGGGCCTACCATGGCTGCTTATTTCGCGATGAAAATTGTAAAGGAATCTGGTTTACCTTTAAAAAAACGAGTTCGAATGATCATTGGAACAGATGAAGAAAGTGAATGGCGCTGTGTGGACTATTATTTTCAGCATGAGGAGATGCCGACAATTGGTTTTGCACCAGATGCAGATTTTCCGATTATATTTGCCGAAAAAGGGATTTCTGATTTCGACCTTATTATGGTTAACGGGGAGGATCGTAACGAAAATGCAAGCAGTGCGTCCAAATTAGAGGTTTTGTATTTTCAGTCAGGGAGAAGATACAATATGGTTCCCGATTACGCAAAGGCCGTTTTGCATATAGAACAGGGCCACTCTGAACTGGTGCAAAAATTTGAAGAATACATAACGCTTCATCATCTAGAGGGCGGGCATTACGAGGATAAAGGAGACTTAGTTCTCGAACTAAAAGGAGTATCAGCTCATGGGATGGAGCCGGAAAAGGGGAAAAATGCCGGTTTGTTTTTAGCCGAATTTATATATGCCAATAATCCGGATCAAAAGGCAGAGCCATTTTTTACATTTGCTTCAAAATATTTTTATCAAGATTCAAGAGGCGCTAAGCTGGGAATTGCCTGCTCAGATGAAATTTCAGGTGAGCTTACCATTAATGTAGGTAAATTAACTTACGATGTTAAGCAAGGCGGGAGGTTTGGCCTCAATCTCCGTTATCCCGTAACCAATAAGATCGAAGAAACGAAGGAAAAATTAGAAGCCTTTATTGAGGATAAAAACTTCGCCATTGCCAATTTCTCGGACTCAAAGCCTCATTATGTGGCGGAGGATCAAGAGTTGATACAAATTCTAAAAAAGGTTTATGAAGAGCAAACAGGAGAAGCAGCTGAACTGCTGGCGATAGGCGGAGGTACTTATGCAAGGTCGCTGCAATCGTGCGTAGCTTTCGGTCCTTTATTTCCAGGAAGAGAAGATATCGCGCACCAAAAAGATGAGTATATGTACATTGATGATTTACTGAAGGCTACAGCGATCTATGCCCAGGCGATTTATGAACTAGCTCAATAATGAAGGGCAGCCGTCTCGAATAGGCCGGGTTCGATATTTACAATGATTGGGGGGCATCATGGAAAGAAAAACACATTATTTTTTGGCTGTAAAAATACCTGATCGGATCAAACAATCCATCCATACCAGAGTGGTCATGAAACAAGGTATTTTTCAGTTTAAGCGATGGGTTCACGAGCAGGATTATCATATTACTTTAGCATTTCTGGGAAATGCCGATTCTCAAGAGCTTGCCCGCTTAGCTACCTATATCAAACAGAGCATCCTACATGAAGGAGCGTTTCCGTTAACAATTAATCATATAGGTGTATTTGGTAAGCAGACCGCTCCCCGTATATTTTGGGCGGGAGTGGCAAAGCAGGAACGCCTGTATCAATTGCAGTCTTTAATCTTTAAGGCATGTCACAAGGCAGGCTTTATACTGGAGACAAGGCCGTTCAAACCTCATATGACATTAGCAAGGAATTGGAGTGGGGAAGCGTTTGAAAGGAAGTGGTTGGAGGAGTACAATCCGTTTAAAACGGATGACACTGCCTTTCAAGTGCAGGAAATTGTGTTATACCGTACAAAAATCGACAGCCTGCCAAAATATGAAGCGGTTACAAACTTTTTTTTAAAAGCTGAATAGACTATTAAGACGGGAAACACAAGGCTAAAGATGGAGAAAAACCGAAATGTAAGCGGGGGAAACGGAAATGGGACAGCTAATAAAATTACAAAACTATACGTCGCGTTATGAGCAGAATATCTTTCATTATCCAGCTCGCTTTGTCACGCTTAAGAAGCAACAATGGGAAAAATGGCAGTACATTTGGGGGAATTCACGGGAACAGTTTTCCCTGCATCAGCCTGTCAAAATGGAATACGAAGGGCTGGAAGAAGAGAAAAAGCACCCATTATTGGAGAAATTTAAAACCTTATTTCAAAAAAAGCGCGAATCAGAGATTGATTCAGAAACTCGGGAGCATGATTCTTTTCTTGAAGATAGAGGAGCCTGGGAATTTGCTGGTTTTCCCTCCATGGTACAGCTGCCTGAAACCATTGAGGAATTAAAACAGGTCTATCTGAATCATCTATTTCATGTTCAATTAATGTGGGCAACCTCAACCTTGACTGAAAAATCAATTTTTAATAAAAAATATTATTTTGATGAACATCTTAAATACTTTTTGCAGAGGTTCCCTGATACGTATCTAATAATGTATCGCCCGGTTTTTTTGCTGAAAAATGCGCCGATTGAATTGGAGAATATTTTGATCAGCCCCACGAATGTTTGGTGTATTGTTTTTTTGGAAGATCACGATCTCTCGGTATTTACCGGTTCTAAAGAGAAATTTTGGGAACTTAGAAGTCGCGAGAAGGTGAAGAAAATCCTGAACCCGCTTATTTCCCTGAATCGGACAGAGAAAATCGTGAATAATATTCTACAGCTGAATGAGGTTGATATACCTGTACACAAGGTGCTTTTATCCCGAAATGGCTATATGGATTACCCATCATGTCCATTCGATGTTAGGCTTGTGGATAAAAGTAAATACGATGAGTGGTTTCAATCAATGCGGACGTTGCGTTCGCCTTTAAAGTCAACGCAGTTAAAGGCAGCAAAGGCCCTGCTGGAATTCTGCGAGACTACCTCCATGAAAAGGCAGGAGTGGGAGGATATTGAAGAATGAATAATAAGGTAGACATGGCAAAGTAATCATTCCGTCGTGGATTGAGATGTATCTCTGTAAGGCCCCGTTCCCCATTTTCTTAGATGGAAATGAAGGAGATGAATGAAAACAATGGCTGTTAAAAGGCCGTTTTGTGCTTATCTAGACAGGATGAAGGTCATCACGATTATTGTCCCTATCCCCTGCGAAGGCAGTGTGCAGGACTCCTTTACCCTGATATGTGCCGATAAAGAGATTTCGCTTAGCATTGATGAAAAGACGTATTTTCAAGATTTTATTAAATATGTATGTCATCTGGAAGCGGAGATGGAGCTATTTGGCCGGCAATGCTGGGTTTTGGATGCATTGCAGCGAAAAACGGATCTACAGATCGGTGCTGTAACGAGAACAACTGAATTTGACGATGCCTTTTACTATGACGGCAATCTTGGCATCCAATACGACGATAAAGAGACTTCTTTTAAGCTATGGGCGCCAACAGCAGTTAGAGTCAAGCTTAGGCTTCGCTCCCCTTCGAATTCTGAACCCGTCATTTACAATATGCAGAGAGGGAAGAAGGGGGTTTGGCAAATAAAAATTCAGGAGGATTTGGAGTACTTTTGTTATACGTATGTCGTATGTGTGAATTTAAAATGGGAGGAAGCAGTCGATCCATATGCCGTTGCAGTGACGGCCAATGGTGTGGAAGGTGTCATTATTGACCTAAATAAAACTAGGCTCCCAAAACGCTACTTACCTGCATTGGAACATCCTGTTGACAGTATTATTTACGAAACACATATCCGTGATCTTACTATTCATCCTAACAGCGGTGTCTTGTATAAAGGGACCTATATCGGGGCAGGAGAACTTGATACAAAGGGAATGGATGGAAGCGACACCTGCCTTACGTATTTGAAAAGTCTTGGGATTACCCATATTGAATTGCTTCCTGTCCATGATTTTGCCGGAGTGGATGAATGCGGTGAAAAAAGGGAATACAATTGGGGATACAATCCGATTCATTTTAACGTTCCGGACGGGAGCTATAGTCTCGACCCAAGCGACCCGTACAAACGAATTGAAGAATTAAAGATATTCATTGACCGGATTCATCAAAGTGGACTGAGGGTGATCCTCGATGTTGTATATAACCATGTTTATATAAGGGAAACCTCTTCTTTTGAAAAAATTGTTCCAAGCTATTATTTCAGATATGATCAATTTGGCATGCCTTCTAATGGAACGGGTGTTGGAAACGATATCGCTTCAGAAAGAAAAATGGTGCGGAAATTTATCGTTGATTCAGTTTTATTCTGGCTGAAGGAATTTCAAGCAGATGGCTTCCGTTTTGATTTAATGGGGATTTTGGATATTGATACAATGAAGGTAGTCAGATGGTATGTCGATGAGGTTGATCCGTCTGTCTTGATCATAGGGGAGGGGTGGGATTTGAATACTCCTTTACCTCCTGAAAAAAAGGCGAACATACGAAATCAGAAGGAACTGCTGGGGATTGGGCAATTTAATGATGCTTTTCGTGATTGCATTAAAGGGAGTACCTTTAATCTATATGATAAAGGGTATGTCCTAGGGAATGAACATTATTATGAAATGACTAAGGAAATGATTAGCGGCAGCATCGGCGTAGGTTCAATGGACTATCATCTATTTATGGAGCCAGGCCAGAGTGTGAACTATGTGGAATCACATGATAATCATACATTATGGGATAAGTTTTCCTTTTGTCTGCCGGATGAAGCAGAAGAAATCCGCTGCCGATATCATAGGCTTGCAACCGTACTTGTCCTTCTTTCTCAAGGGATTCCCTTTCTTCATAGCGGTCAGGAATTTTTCCGTACGAAGAAAGGGATTGGGAATAGCTATTGTTCCCCGAACGAAATCAATCAGCTTGATTGGGATCGGAAAATTGCCTTTCAGAATGATGTCGAATATATAAAGGGGATGATTGCTATACGAAAAGTTCATCGAGCTTTCCGTCTGCCTACAGCACAGCTCATTCGGCAGCATCTGAGATTTCTCCCCTTAGCGAAGCCACTTCTCGGCTGGCTTCTTCACGATGTAGGAAAATATGGTCCATGGGCATCGATTATTGTTCTGATTAATCCTCTGAAGACTTCAGCAGAGGTTCAAATACCAGAGGGAAAATGGCTGATTCTTGCCGATGAGAGTATAAGCAGAGCCATTCCGAGCAATGAAGCAATAGAGGGGAAAATGACGATGAAGCCATTAAGTTCCTATGTATTAATTGCCGGAGAAACAAAATGAATGATAATTTATTCCTGATAGTCTTGACGGCTAAAGGATGTGGAGATAAAATTTACAAGATGGCTATTGTAAAATATTATCGCTCAATAGCTATCTTTTTTATTCTATGGAATTAATGCAGGTGAACAACATTGGAACGCTTTTTTGGACAAGATTGGGAGATTGTTCCCGCAGGCGGGGCAACTGGGGAAGCCTTTTATGCACAACATGAAGAAAATAAATATTTCCTTAAACGGAATACTTCTCCATTTCTGGCAAGCCTTTCTGCAGAAGGGATTGTCCCTAAGCTTGTGTGGACCAAGAGGCTGGAAACCGGTGATGTTTTTACAGCGCAGCAGTGGTTAATCGGAAGAGAACTTCAGCCCAAAGAAATGAATGGTGACAAGGTAGCCAGGCTGCTAAAAAAAATCCATACATCAGAAGTCTTGCTCAGTATGTTAAAGCGTCTTGGGAAAGCTCCTCTGCAGTCAGAAAGTATTTTTCGAAATCTACTTTTAGAGTTGGATGATGAGGTTATCCAGCAAAAGATGGTGAAAGAATCATTGCGGTTCTTGGAGAATAATCTCAACAATGTTTACTATGAAAATAAGGTGGTTTGCCACTGTGATGTAAATCATAACAACTGGTTGCTGGGCGAAGACAACCAGTTGTATTTAATCGATTGGGATGGAGCAGTAGTTGCAGATCCGGCGATTGATATAGGTGAACTGCTTTACTGGTACATTCCTCAGGAAAAGTGGGGGAATTGGCTACAGCTATACGGAATTTTGCCTGATGATAGTCTGTTTTTAAGAATGAAATGGTATGTGATCACACAGACGCTAAATACGATTCAGTGGAGTAAAGATAAAGGACGTCTTCCGGAACTGAACAAATGGCTACATCTGCTTCCTTTATACCTTTCACTATGAAAACTGTTCGATATCATCAACCCATTGTGACAATTGCTGCTGATGTGATTCAATATGCTGATCTAGGTTGGTGGAATTTTTCCCGCCTTGACTGTAGTGATAAATTTGTTCCAGAACATTTTTATTAGTCTGATTCATATTAAAATTATCTAGTAAGGATTTAATTAAACGTTCCATTTGTTCACATTCAGATACTGATCCGCAGCAATCTGTCTGGTGATTCATTAAAATATCTTTTATGATATTTACTTGATCTGAATACTGAAGCGGCATTATTTACACCCTTTCTACTCGATCTCCTTAACATGATTTAAGGGAGAATTCACAATTTATTTTGTGAGTTCTTTTTTAATTTATTCACGGGGGTTAGAATTCATCTGTCGAGTAAAGTCTAATAGGTGTATGCTGCTCTAGGATTGAAATATTTTTTAGGGGTGTCAAAATGCGTTTGCGAAATAAACCATGGGCAAAAGAAAAGATTGAACAATATCCGCAATATGTGGTTGCATTGCCTGAGCAGCACAAAGGAAACTGGAATAAAGCTTTTGAACAGAACCAGCCATTACATATCGAGATTGGTACGGGAAAAGGCCGGTTTGTTACGGAAATGGCCAGAGCCAACCCGCATATCAACTATTTGGGGATCGAATTACAGGAGAGTGTCGTCGTTTCAGCGCTGGATCGTTTAATTGAAGTCGGATTGCCGAATGTAAAGCTTTTGAATGTAAATGCAGCCGACCTTCCTAAGCTATTCGAAAAAGGAGAAGTGGAGCGGGTTTATTTGAATTTTTCCGATCCATGGCCGAAAACGAGGCATGAAAAAAGGCGCTTAACCTATAAGAGCTTTTTAAAGCTCTATGAAGAAATCTTGCCTGCAAAAGGTGAGATCCATTTTAAAACCGATAATCAAGGGTTGTTTGAGTATTCCTTGATGAGTTTCTCGGCTTACGGACTGTTACTGAAATTCGTGAGTCTTGACTTGCATAGCAGTGATTTTGAAGGAAATATTATGACGGAATACGAAGAAAAATTTTCTCAAAAAGGAAACCGAATTTATCGCTGTGAAGTACAGTATCAAAACTAACAGGAAAGGGCTCAACCATCGTAGTGTTGGTTGAGCCTTTTTTATGCTGATGATTCGGAATATTTTTTAAAATTAAAAAACAATGATACAATACTAGTAGACGAAGGAGGGATGTATGTGGAAGTAATGGAATTTCCGAATATTCGCTTAACTTGGCTGGAAGGCGGTACCACAAATTTAGACGGTGGAGCAATGTTTGGTGTGGTGCCCAAACCATTGTGGGAAAGAAAATATCCCTGTAATGAAAAGAATCAAATAGAATGTCCAACCGATCCGTTTCTACTTCAGGCTTATGGAAAAAATATTCTTGTTGAATCCGGGATTGGAAAAGGAAAATTATCGGATAAACAGAAGCGTAATTTTGGCGTTACGAAGGAATCAAAAGTGGAAGAATCTCTTCAGCAAATTGGACTTGATCCTCATGATATCGACTATATTTTAATGACCCACCTGCATTTCGATCATGCATGTGGCTTAACCAGTTTTGACGGGAAAAGATATACTTCCGTGTTTCCAAATGCGAAGATCGTTGTATCCGATATTGAATGGAATGAAATGAGAAACCCCAATATTCGCTCAAAAAGTACATACTGGAAGGAAAATTGGGAAGCCATTGCAGAGCAGGTGATCGTATTTGAGAAGGAGTGGTCGCTTGGCAATATTCGCCTGATTCACACCGGAGGTCACAGTGACGGACATGCCATCCTAGTGGTGGAGGATGGGGATGAAACAATTGTCCATATGGCGGATATTATGCCAACACATGCCCATCAAAATGTCCTGTGGGTAATGGCTTATGATGACTATCCGATGAAGTCGATTGCTGCAAAGCAAAAATGGCTTCAGTATGGACTGAATCGGAACGCTTGGTTTACCTTTTATCATGATGCATTTTACCGGGCGGTTAAATGGGACCATGAAGGAAACCTGACAGCAAATATCAAAAGAGAATAGGGATTGTTTCAAAGCGGGCTGAAATTTTTGCGGTGCCCTGATATCAGAGTATCCGAATGAGGGATCGTTTAAGAAATCAGCCCGTTTGTTATTGGCCATGCTGCTTCTATTGAAGCAGATAGGCATCAAGGACTGCACCGGTCTTGCTATCCGCAATAAATTCATATTGAACGGTTTGGTCATCTTCTTTTCGGGATATTCCCCCAATATAGACTTCATATTCCAGTAAAGATTTTGTATAAGGCTGTTTTTCCATTTGAATCCAGGAACCTTGAATGGGTCCGTGTTTTTTGAATGCAGCCTTGGCATTCGCTAAAGCCTTTTCGGCTGATACCGTCTGCTTTTTGGTAATAAGTTCCCGTATCGCAAAGCCGACGGCAAGCCCCGTACCAGCACCGATAAAAAAAGTTTTCCAATTCAAGCAGATGCCCCCCTTTTTTTAAAATAGTTGCCCGTCCTAGTTAACATACTAACAGAAAGAAGTTTAAAGCTTAAGTATTTCGGAGGATGGTTACCGTAAAGAATCGTGAATGGAACAAAAAAGAATGATTAAAGTAATGGAGCGAACAGTGGCTCGAGGGCTTTTTTTGGGTCTGAGTAAAATTCTATGAAAGTGTACGAATGAGCCAATGTTCAGAGGTTCTGTTTTTTAGCAAAATGCCTTAGATATATGTCTAAAATATATTTAACTTATGACGGATTAAAAGTAAAAAAGGAGGTCTTAAAAAATGGAGTCCATTATTATGATTCTATTTGTTTTCTTAATTTTGCTTGTCATAAGTTCAACCTTAAATCTATTTTTAAAGATGACAGCAAAAAAAGATTGGATTATATCTTTTCTATTAAATGTCGTTCTATCGATTTTCATAGTAGCCTTTTTGGGATAAAAAGTTAAAAGCAAAAGTATTATTCCACGAGCAGTCACAACTTTTTTCTTCTGCTGACGTAATTTCAAAAGTGGTAAGAAGCATAATAATTCTATAGAATAGATTAAAAAGGCTTTTCTACATATTCAAATCGCAGCAAAGGAGTTTTTTTTATGAACGAAAAAACAGTACAGCTTTTTAAAATATTAACAGAGCTCCCGGGTATTTCTGGCAATGAACATGTCGTACGGCAATTTATGCGGGAACAATTAGAAAAATACAGTGATGAGATTGTGCAGGACCGATTAGGGAGTATTTTCGGAGTAAAAAGAGGCACTGAACAAGGCCCAGTAATCATGGCGGCTGGCCATATGGATGAAGTCGGTTTCATGGTTAAGGCCATTACAGATAACGGAATGATTCGTTTTCAAACGATAGGAGGCTGGTGGAGCCAAGTCCTGCTGGCGCAGCGGGTTGAAATCATTACGAATAAAGGCCGTGTACCGGGTGTGATCAGCTCCACCCCACCGCATCTGCTGGAGGATTCACAGCGCAGTAAGCCAATGGAGATCAAGAATATGATGATTGATATTGGAGCGGATGATAAAGAGGACGCTAAAAAAATCGGAATCAAGCCAGGGCAGATGATTGTACCTGTCTGTCCATTTACACCAATGGCAAACAGCAAAAAAATCATGGCAAAGGCATGGGACAACCGCTATGGCTGCGGACTGGCGATTGAACTGCTGGAGGAGCTGCAGGGAGAAACGCTGCCGAATATTCTTTATTCCGGAGCAACGGTTCAGGAAGAGGTAGGGTTAAGAGGAGCACAGACCGCTGCGAACCTGATTAAGCCTGATTTATATTTTGCATTGGATGCAAGTGCGGCAAATGATGCAGCGGGAAATAAAGAGGAATTTGGTCAGCTTGGCAAAGGAGTCTTATTAAGAATTTACGATCCGACAATGGTTACCCACCGCGGAATAAGAGAATTTGTGCTGGATACGGCAGAACAGCATCATATCCCCTATCAGTATTTTGTTTCGCGCGGTGGTACGGATGCCGGAAAGGTTCATGTTTCCAACGAAGGGGTGCCAAGTACGGTGATCGGGATTTGCTCCCGTTATATCCATACCTCAGCTAGCATCATTCATGTCGATGATTATGCCGCTGCAAAGGAATTGTTAATCAAGCTGGTTAAAGCTTCAGATCGAACAACGGTCAATACAATTCACGGGAATTTGTAATGGAACTTTATCATGATTGTAAAGATGTAAAGGATTTATTATTGGTGCAAGTGCCATTTGTTTGTTATGATCAGTGTATTAGCGTGATACATGCTGGTCTATTGTCAGCATAACGAATTCGAATCAGGGATATTGGAGGAAAATAGCTTGAAACAACTTGAAAGTATTGAACAATTTACAGAACTACGTGCTCAAGGAAAGCATATCTTTTTATTTTCGACCAATTGGTGCGGTGACTGTCGTTTTATCGAGCCATTTATGCCTGACGTAATTGAAAAATATAAGGAATATACCTTCGTACATATTGATCGTGACCAGTTCATTGATCTTTGTGCAGAATTAAATGTATATGGGATTCCTAGCTTTATCGCGTACGAAGAAGGCCGTGAATTGGGTCGCTTTGTCAGCAAAGATCGGAAAACCCGCGAAGAAATCGAACAGTTTATTGAAGGCTTATCATAATCCAGTGATCAGGAGATGATTCGGCCACCTTCCAATCTTTCTTATTAAAAGACAAAATGGGCAGGAAGTCTGCCCATTGTTCCTTTCTGATAGTCGGTTCCTTTAACGAAAAAATCTCTCGATAGTGATGGAGTAATAATAAATATGGACAGTATACAAATGAAAGATGAATTGCAAAAACGGCTTGCACATCCGAAACGAAAATTTGATTATGACCGTGAGAAGGATCTCCTGCGTATTGAACATACTGAAACAGGCAAAGGACTCACAATATCTTTACCAGGGATCATAGGAAAATGGCAGGAGCAAAAAGAAAAGGCGATTGATGAAGTAGTCTATTACATTGAAGAAGGACTGCGGGCGATAGAAACAGATCTTGAACTAACAGGGAGGGAAAAAAATATTTTCCCTGTCATTCGTTCTACATCCTTTCCGCTTGAATCGAAAGAAGCCGTTCCTTTTCTTTACGATGATCATACGGCAGAAACTAGAATCTATTATGCCCTCGATCTGGGAAACACCTACCGCTTAATCGATGAAAAATTGCTGAAGAAGGAAGGATGGGAGCGAAACCGTATCAGAGAGATAGCGATGTTTAATGTTCGATCTTTGCCTACTGAGGTGAAAATTGATCGTGTGGCGGGCAACACCTTTTATTTTGTGAATAAGAATGACGGCTATGATGCAAGCCGAATCTTAAATGAAACATTTCTAAAAGAAATGCGGCAGAAAATAAAGGGAACGATGGCCATTGCTGTACCGCATCAGGATGTGCTGATCATTGCAGATATTGAAAATAATTCAGGTTATGACATTCTGGCTCAAATGACGATGAGCTTTTTTGCATCCGGACATGTCCCAATTACAGCCCTGTCTTTTTTATACGAAGATGGCGAACTAGAACCGATTTTTATTTTGGGAAAAAGTAAGAAAGAATGAAAAAACTGCCGCAGGACCTTTTTGTGAAGGTCCTTTTATTATGGCGTTCATTGGATGGAAAAGTTTGTTTCCAAACGGTCCGATAGAATAATTTTATTCCTGTCCCCCATTTTGAGGAAATACTGCTAAAATAAGAGGGATAGATGGGAAAGAAAGAGTGATGAATATTGAATTGGATGAAAAGATTATTCCAACGATTAAAAAATGATGATGAGATACAGTTCGATTCAGATGAACAGGTCGAGACACAAAATTTTAATCATGCATCTTCTTCGAGAATCGATCATGGAAAAAATATAGAAGCGAGAATCGCTTATCAATATCCTAAAGGGAAATTTCGTTTCCCCCTTATTCCTGATGAGGAGCCGACTAAACCAAAGAGAGCGTTCCCCCCTTTAGAAAAAAAAGAACGGCAACAAGGTGAACCCAGGTTTGGAAACAATGTAAGGGAGCAACCGGCAGCCAAAAGTCCCTCTTTGTATGATACTGAAACGAAACCGATGCACAAGGAGAAACCTCCCGAAAGAATAAAGCGGAGCAACCGGCCATTTAAACCGACTGATGTTCCTTCGCCGATATACGGATATAAAAGACCCGAATCTCCTCAGCAATTGGGGCGGATTGAATATGAGCTGTCGTCCTTTGAATCGAATGATGGAACATCAGGACTGCCTCTGAATGATACTGCGGAAGTCAAAAAAATATCGGAAAGCAAACAGCTGGATACTGAAGGTCAAGCAAAACAAATCAGTTCCCCTATGCCGGAAGATGCTGTGTTGCTATTGCCACCTCAAGGAAGGCAATCTGATAGTGTACATGTTCCTGTAACAAATCGTAGCTCGGTAAATAGGCCGGAAAAAGTGCTACAGGAGCAGCCCGCAGTGTATACGGACATTCAATCCGATGATGCTGAATCGACAACGGCGCTACTACAACGAGAAGAGGAAGATGTCGTCTTTATGCCAAAACATGTGGAGGGCAGAGAACAGACTGCTGAATCTGGAGTGCTGGAGAAAGATCCCGTTCCGCTGCATCAGGATAAGGAAGTTTGCAGTGTTCAAGGGGATTCACCGGTACACGAAAAGGAAGAAAAGGATGATAACCGGAAAAGCCGGGAAAAGGAAAAGACTGCTTCACACCTTCCCTTTAATGTTCTTATGCTGAAGCAGGATATACGTAAATGGGAGCAAAAAAATAAAATCGTTCCCATTTCACCCCAAAAAGAAGCACCTGATCATAAATCCCTGCCTTTGCAGGAGCCGCAAAGTAAAGAAGAGGAAAATCGAGAGAATTATAGGTTTCCTCCGTTAAATCTCTTATCTCCGCCTTTGATAATGGAGGAGAATGATGAGTGGATTGAGGAACAGCGGGATCTTCTTGACAGTACCTTAAAAAACTTTAATGTTGGAGCACAGGTTGTCAATGTGACACAGGGACCATCTGTCACAAGATTTGAAGTTCAGCCTGAGCCAGGTGTAAAAGTTAATAAAATTACAAATTTATCGGATGATATTAAGCTCAGTCTTGCTGCCCGAGATATCCGGATTGAAGCGCCGATACCCGGCAAGCATACAATCGGGATTGAAGTGCCCAATCAAAGAAGTAGACCGGTTCTGCTAAGTGAAATTATTAACAGCCCGGAATTTATACAACAAGTATCTCCGCTTACAGCAGCGCTTGGCCTGGATATCTCAGGAAAGCCCATTGTGACCGATTTGCGAAAAATGCCGCATGGATTAATTGCAGGTGCGACTGGTTCCGGTAAAAGTGTTTGTATCAATACGATTTTAGTCAGCCTTTTATATAAAGCCAAGCCAGAGGAATTAAAACTTTTGCTGATCGACCCGAAAATGGTTGAATTGGCACCCTATAATCAAATCCCGCATTTGGTGAGTCCGGTGATAACAGATGTTAAAGCCGCAACGGCTTCGTTAAAATGGTCAGTGGATGAGATGGAACGCAGGTATGAGCTGTTCGCCCATACTGGCGTGAGAGATATTCATCGTTTTAATGAACTGGCAGAAGAGCATAAAAGGTATGCAGAAAAATTGCCATATATTGTGATTATCATTGATGAACTGGCCGATTTAATGATGATGTCCCCTGCGGATGTAGAAGAGGCTATTTGCCGGATTGCGCAAAAGGCCCGTGCCTGTGGCATCCATTTAATTATTGCAACGCAAAGGCCTTCAGTAGATGTTATCACCGGCTTAATCAAGGCAAATATTCCAACAAGAATTGCCTTTTCAGTATCATCTCAAGTAGATTCTCGGACGATCATCGATATTAGCGGTGCAGAAAAATTATTGGGAAAAGGAGATATGTTGTTTTTAGAAAATGGTTCATCGAAGCCGGTTCGTTTACAGGGAACCTTTGTCTCGGATCAGGAGATTGATGACGTAGTGGCACATGCAAGAAAACAAGGAGAGTCGGATTATTTATTTGAACAGGAAGAATTATTAAAAAAAACACAAGTCAATGATGAAGAGGATGAGCTTTTTTATGAGGCGTGCGAATTCATTGTCGATCATGGAGGGGCTTCTACCTCTTCCCTACAAAGAAGATTTAAAATCGGCTATAATCGGGCTGCCAGATTGATTGACATGATGGAAGAACAGGGATTCATTTCCGAATCCAGAGGCAGCAAGCCGCGTGATGTCTTAATTACAGAAGAAGACCTGGAATCCTTGCAGGAATCTAGTATAATAAATTAAAGATTGGATTGAATGGGATTTGTCATAGACGGCCACTCCCTTGACAATACTAGGCATTTCTAGGAACGGAGATTTTCAGATGGGGGTTGTGCCGAGCATTTCCCCAAGAATTTGTTCCGCTAGATTAAAAAGCGGCATAGTTTTTAGCTGGCAAAGGTGCTATAATATTTTAATGATCGCAATTAGAAAATAAAGTCGGCAAATTTGCTCTACTCTTTTAAAGCTTAAAATAAGCGAATGAGCAAATTTAGATAAATATCATATACTGTTGTTACATACAGATAGACGATGGTTGGAGGTTCTTTATTATGACTATTTACCATTTCGTAGGTATCAAGGGGTCTGGGATGAGTGCACTCGCACAAATCCTTCATGATATGAACTTTCAGGTTCAAGGCTCCGATGTGGAAAAACGCTTTTTTACACAAATTGCTCTAGAGCAAGCAGGAATAAAGATCCTTCCTTTTCAAAAAGAAAATATAAAACCTGGAATGACCATTATTGCTGGAAATGCTTTTCCAGATACTCACGAGGAAATTCAAGAAGCGATGAAACTAGGGCTTCCTATTGTACGCTATCACCGTTTTTTAGGAGATTTTTTGAAACGATTCTCAAGTATCGCTATTTCCGGAGCGCATGGAAAAACATCCACAACAGGATTGCTTGCCCATGTTATGGGAGGCGCCAAGCCAACCGCTTATTTAATTGGAGATGGCACGGGCAAAGGGGACGAGAATGCCGAGTATTTTGTGTTTGAAGCTTGTGAATACCGCAGACACTTTTTGTCCTATTTCCCTGACTATGCCATCATGACAAATATTGACTTTGATCACCCTGATTACTTTGCCAATATTGATGATGTTTGTTCAGCATTTCAAGAAATGGCATGGCAAGTAGGAAAGGGCATTTTTGCATGCGGTGATGATGAGCATTTACAAAAAATACAAGCTAAGGTGCCAGTACTTTTCTATGGGTTTGGAGATGAAAATGATTTTCAGGCTCGGAATGTAGTTAAAACAACGGAAGGAACGACATTTGATGTATTTATCCGAAATACATTTTATGATTCATTCTCTATCCCGAGCTTTGGCGATCATAATGTTCTAAATGCTTTGGCGGTTATTGCTCTTTGTCAGTATGAAGAAATCAACCCGGAAATTGTACGTACTCAATTAATAAACTTTAAAGGCGTAAAAAGACGGTTCTCTGAGAGAAAATTAGACTCACAAATTTTAATTGATGATTATGCACACCACCCGACAGAGATTAAGGCGACTATCAGTGCTGCCAGACAAAAATATCCGGATCGTGAAATCGTGGCTGTCTTTCAGCCTCATACCTTTTCGCGAACACAGGCTTTTTTAAATGATTTTGCCGAAAGCCTAAATCTTGCAGACAAAACGTATTTATGTGAAATTTTCGGTTCTGCGCGCGAGAATCATGGCAAGCTTTCAATTAAGGATTTACAGGCAAAAATTCCGGGTTCGGAGATTATACTCGAAGATAACACATCCCTTTTGAAAAATCATGAAAACAGTGTCATCATCTTTATGGGGGCAGGGGATGTACAAAAATTTCAAACGGCATATGAAAAAATAGTCTGCGAAATGAAATAAGCGATTTAATCTAAAGGAAGTACGAATGTCAGAAACATTCAGGTACTTCCTTTTTTCGTATTGTTTAAGAAAAGATCACTGAGCGGGCTGAAACGTTACACGGAGATTTAAGTGTGGTAAAATTTCCTTATGTACCTTGAAAAATGTGGGTGATATAAGATCATATTTAAAGGTATATGACGATGTTTTGTCGAAGATAAAAGAATATGGTAATAATGCATGTTGGAGGTGGATATTATTTGATTTTAATTTTATATTTGAGTATCGCCTTAATTGCAGTGGCTTTTTTGATTCTCGTGATCTATTTATCAAAGACACTAAAATCCATGAGTAAGACGCTGGACAGTGTTTCCACTACATTAGAGAATCTGGAAAAGCAGCTGAATGGCGTGACATCAGAAACAACCGTGCTATTACATACTACAAATGAATTGGCAAGTGATATTCAACAAAAGGCGGAAGGATTAAACGGTGTTGTTGATGCAGTAATGGGTGTCGGTGACTCAGTAAGAAAATTTAATGTTTCGCTGCAAACCATTACAAATGAGATGGAACGAAAAACGGATGAAAATAAAGATAAAATTGCTCAGGTTCTACAATGGAGCAATATAATGTTTGAATTAAAGGACAAATGGTTGGAAAAGAAGCAAAAGAGGCAAGAAAAGGTTTCGCATGAAAAAAGCAATGAACGCAAAAAACTGCGGGCAAGGCATTAAAAAATAGAAGGAGGAAGTATGATGGTTGGAAATGAACGTAATAGCTATGAATCTGCACAAAATAAGGGTGATGGCAATATCAATGCAAAAGATTTTTTAATCGGAACTCTGATTGGCGGGATTGTAGGTTCATTGACAGCATTGCTGCTGGCACCAAAATCCGGTAAAGAACTTCGTGGAGATATCAATAATCAGGCTCTTTTGTTAAAAGAGAAAACTGAGCAGCTTCGTGATACAGCCGTTGTCAAAGGCAATGAACTCGCTTCAACCGTAAAGGATAAGACAGCTTCTATTTCAAAAACAGTATCCCAGCAATCGTCGGAGCTGGTTAGTAAAGTAAAAAATCTTAAAGAGAATGTGCGGGGAAAAGAGCAGGAGGAAGAAAATCCCGTCGACAAAATCTTTGAATCTGATCACCAATCCGAAATCCAGCAAAAATTGGATGAAACCAAAAAGGCCTTTGATGAAACTGAAAGTAAAATTAATCAATAATGAAGGAAGGAGAGGCAAAGGAAAATAATTTTATTTAGGTAGATGAAAATCATGATAAAGCAGGCTGTCTTACAAGTGCTTGTTGCACCTTGCATGACAGCCTGCTTTTTGCTGGAGATTGAGATGCTAGTGAATTCTCTATTTTACAGGCCAGACAATCTTTAAGTCGTCACCAGGTTCAATTTTTCCCATAAAAGTAGTTTTCTGATTATTTTTTAATAAAGTAAAACGGCCTGATGCCTGAGTGGGCATATTAATTTGCACTTGACCGAATAAATCCTGAAACAGAAAAGGCTCTAGCTTTTTCTGCTTGTAGTGAATGATATCGCCTTCATAGATCAAATCATTCTCTAATAAACTCTCTTCTTCACGGTAAAACTCAGTAATTTTTTTTGACAAGGTGATCTCTTTGCCATTAAAGAGCACGGGAATGCTTTGTGTGAGAATTACCTGCTTTGTTTCTGCCAATTCTCGAACTGTTATCGGCTTTTTATCCTCAATCGTGAT
The DNA here is from genome assembly GCF_946478885.1 of uncultured Bacillus sp. The sequence continues at coordinate 42,374 of NZ_CAMLDX010000015.1, forward strand.
TTCATCTAAATGTTCATAACCGCTTGTCATTTTTACTTCCCATCCATTGCGAAACATTTTGCTGGAGAAAAGTGGGAAAAAGGTGTCTTTTCCGTTCAACAGAATCCGGAATGGCCGTAATTTTTTTAATTCCTGCTGCAGTCCTGACTCTATGAACAATTCCTCAATCGTTTCCGGTAGAAGACATTCAATTTTATCGCGGTCATGAATGAATTGTCCGGGTTCTGCAGGCAGGCCGTTGCATGTAATACGGGCTTTCACAGTGACAGATACTCCGTTAATCGTAACGGTTCTATGTGGGAAGCCATCCAGCAAGTCCTGTATTTGCACCTGGGGTTCACGTCCATCTTCCCCCTTTTGGACAATAAGCTGATCCCCTGAGGCAACAGGGGTATCAAAACTCGCAGAATTTCCATTCTTTGTAATGGAAGGTCCTTCGCCCAACTCACCCGGGATGGTAATGTTTTGTCCATTTAAAGAAATAATCATTGCCAGACCCGGGCGCCCGTAAAGTTCATTTAATTGGATTCCTCCAGTGAGCAGACAGTCACCCACTGTCAGCTGCTTCATCTCAAAAAGACGAACTGGCTGATCGTTGACATATACAGTATGGTATTGGATAGGAGAAATCTTGGCAGCTATCGCAATACCAATCGGAGTCACCAGTTCAGGGCCTTTTGTAATCTGTTTATCAACACTGACTGAAGTAATGGCATCAATTCCTCTGATTGCCACCCGGTTATCAGGTAGGCTTAATTGATTGGCAATCTTCTTGGGAATGACAGGTGTCAGACTCCCTCCTCCTATGAGCATAACGGCCTGAGGTGCTTTGTTATTATTTAAACGGAGGATTTCTTCACAAATAGCATGTGCCAGTCTGTTGATCGAAGGAGAGATCTTATCTATCACCTCTTCAGATGACACCTTTGTTTCAAACCCAAGAATGTCAGTAATCGTGACAGTTGAATTTGAGGATAGCTGACGTTTTACCTGTTCAGCAGCAGGAAAATCCAGCAAATACTCATCGCTAATTGCTTCCGTAATTTCGTCTCCTGCTACTGGTACCATTCCATAAGCTGTTACCGTTCCGGAATTCGTGATGGCGATGTCGGAGGTACCTGCCCCAATATCAACAAGGGCAACGTTTAATCTGCGCATAGAGGAAGGAATCAGCACATTGATCGCTGCTATAGGCTCTAAGGTTAAAGCATCCATTTCTAATTCCGAACGGCTCAGCGCGGCAATCAATGATTCGATGACGACCCTTGGCAAAAAGGTAGCAATGATCTCGACAGATGCTGTTTCTCCCCGCTGGTCAATTAAACTGCCGATTTCTTCTCCGTCAAGGCGATAGTATAAAACAGAATATCCTACGCAATAATATTGCTGGCTGCTGCCATGCATATGCTTTAAAGCGACAGAAGCCTGCGCCTGTTGTACGGCACTTAATTCTAAATGGAGAATATCCTGCTTCTTTATGATCGGCTTGCCACTTATTTCAACCGTAAAAGCGGCCCTTTCTGTCTTCAAGGCCCTACCCGCAGCAGCAACACTTACTTTTTTTAGGGGACCATGTTTATTTTCCATTTCAGTTTTTATTAGTGTTATAATGTTGGAAACTGCCAAAATATCATGAATTTGGCCATCCAACATAGAACGTTCTGTATGTTCGAGCGATAAAATATCAATAACCGCATATTTTTCCGGTTCCTGTTCTTCTAGAACAATGCCTACAACGGAACGGGTACCGATGTCTAAAGCAAATAGCTTTTTGTTTTCCTTCAAGAGATACACCTTCTTCATCTATTAGGTTCATCTGATACTTTAGTACTTAAAAGCTTAAAAGCGTTTAATTATTAAAGAAAAAATACGTGACACTGTTGGATAATTCATATATAATAACCGTAATCATAAAAAATGTATCATATTTAAGCGGTCTGATAAAGAAGATACCTGATACTTTATTTATCGGCAGAAAAAGGAGCTGAAAAAATGGGAAATACAGAGTTGGATCAATTGAGACAAAAGGTCGAAGAAATTAACTTGCAATTGTTGGCACTTATCAATGAGCGGGCCCGTGCGGTACAGGAGATTGGCCGTGTTAAGGAAGCACAGGGAGTTAACCGTTATGATCCAGTACGTGAACGTCATATGCTCGATTTAATAAAACAAAATAATGATGGTCCATTTGATGATGCAATTATTTTACATCTCTTCAAACAAATTTTTAAAGCAGGTCTGGATTTACAAAAAGATGATCATAAGAAAGCACTGCTTGTTTCACGGAAGAAAAAATCAGAAGATACCGTTATTAATATTAAGGGCGAATTAATTGGTGCCGGAAAACCTCAATTCGTCTTCGGACCATGCTCTGTTGAATCCTATGAGCAAGTTGCTGCGGTAGCTGCTTCCGTTAAAGCGAAAGGATTAAAATTCCTTCGTGGCGGTGCATATAAACCTAGAACATCTCCATATGATTTCCAAGGTCTTGGGGTAGAAGGACTAAAGATTCTGAAAAAGATTGCAGATGAATTTGATTTAGCTGTAATCAGTGAAATTGTCACTCCTGCCGACATCGAAACGGCTCTTGATTATATTGATGTGATTCAAATCGGAGCACGCAATATGCAAAACTTTGAGTTATTGAAAGCCGCAGGGGCAGTAAATAAACCAGTATTGTTAAAACGCGGGCTTTCTGCAACCATTGAGGAATTTATTAACGCAGCAGAATACATTATGTCTCAAGGCAATGGACAGATTATTCTGTGTGAACGCGGAATTCGCACGTATGAAAAAGCAACACGAAATACGCTGGATATCTCTGCTGTGCCGATTCTGAAACAAGAAACGCATTTACCGGTCTTAGTAGATGTTACCCATTCGACGGGAAGAAAAGATATCCTGCTTCCATGCGCCAAAGCAGCGCTTGCTGTCGGAGCTGATGGAGTAATGGCAGAGGTTCATCCGGATCCGGCTGTTGCCTTATCGGATTCTGCGCAACAGATGGATTTGGAACAATTTGATACATTCTATAGTGAATTAGTGGCATCTTCATTCGTTAAAGCGTAATAATTAAGAAAAACCTTTCACCATGCTGTGAAGGGTTTTTCTGCTTAATAATACAGGAATGGCCGATATCGCCGCACGTTCATTTTTTTCAAAAAACTGCGATGGAATAGTTGACATTGCAGTCTATTATTGTCTATCGTATGATTAGTACTTAAAGGATTTTACAAGTATCTTTGTATGAAAATAAATCGAAGAAGCATGATATTATGAAAAGAATAGAATCTACATGTGCACGATGAGGGAAATCATATTTGATCAGAGCTTTCATACATACTGTTCTTTTCAATAACGGTGAAAAGGAGTGTTAATATGAACATCACGATATATGATGTGGCAAGAGAAGCAAATGTATCCATGGCAACTG
>NZ_CAMLDX010000016.1 GCF_946478885.1 uncultured Bacillus sp.
TTATTATTTAAAAACTTCCGGATATACCGCTTTGGCAACTTCCTCTACTCCTTCAACAAGCCGTGGGCCTGAACGTGTAACCGTATCAGAATCAACATCCACAATCCGCTTGTTTTTCACAGCGTCCATATCCTGCCAGCCCTCACGGCTAGATACCACTTTCATTGGATCTTCAGTATAATAGCCATAAGTTGTAAGAATAACATCAGGATTGGCGGCAATAATGGCTTCTTCCGATATAGTCGGCCAGCCTTCTTCCGTCACAACGTTTTCCGCATGAATCATATCAAGCATTTCATCCATGAAGGTATTAGAGCCAGCAGAATTAATTCCACCAGGTCCCGGATAAATTTCGATATATACCTGTTTTTTGTCCTCTTCTTTAATGCCGGCAGCTTTTTCTTTTATTTCTTCAACTGTAGCCTTCATATCTGTCACAAGCTTCTTAGCTTCTTTCTGTGTTCCTGTTGCTTTCCCAATCATATTTATTGCTCCATAAACATCAGCGAAGCTGGTTGCGTCATTAACGACCAACACTGTGATGCCTGCATCACGAAGCTGCTGCAGTCCTTCTTCAGAGCTTCCCATTGATGTTCCCCCATATCCAAGAACGAGATCCGGCTTTAATGAGATAATCTTTTCTATATTAAAATCCATTCCGCCAATTTTTTCTTTTTTCTCTACTTCTTTTGGATAGTTATCATTATCTGTCACACCGATGATTTCATCGCCTAATCCAAGTGCAAAGGAAATTTCAGTATTGCTTGGCATCAGCGAAACGATTCTTTCCGGTTTTTTCTCAATCACTACATCATGCTTGGCAGTATCTTTTATGGTGACCGGGAAGGCTCCGTTTTCAGTCTGTTCTGTTTTTGTTTCCTTGTTGGCTTCATTTGTTTCCTTCTTATCAGTCGTTCCGCAGCCTACCGCAACGAAAATCGCCAGCAGCAGGACAAGCAGGAATGAATAACTCTTTTTCAACATAACTTCCTCCTCTTTATTATAAAGCATACTCTAACAGGACAGCGGCACTGATCTGCCGCTCACGGACGAACCGCAACCGATATAGTCCATAAAAAAACATCTCCACAAAGGGGAGATGCAGGATTGATCACCTGGATAACACTATCAACGGCACCAGACGTACCGTACATCCCCCTATCCTCGTAGGTTATTTTGTACATAAGAAATCAGGCAGGTCTCCTGGCTTATGGTCATTGTTCCCTGTTCCTTCCCATACAGATGGCATAGTGGTTTATACAGGTCACTCCCATTTACAGTGGCGGGACCGCGTTGGAATTTCACCAACTTCCCTATTAAGTCTTAAACAAGACACCCATTTCTATTATGAAATTTTCCGTTGTCTAACATTATATCACTAGTCAGAAAAATTGGTAGATTTTTTCGAAAGCGCCTTATCATTCTTCCTTAGTTGGAGCGCATCTTCCACTCTCTTGTCTTTTTATCGAAGATTAACTTTACTTCGCAAGGGCGTTTCAAGCTTTTTTCATACTCCTCATACATATCATCCATATTGGCGAAGTCGCCAATAACCCACATAGGCAGTTCCATACGGTACCGGTTTTGGCTCATTCCTTTTAACGAAATGACCATCCCTTCCTTCATCAGAGACTTTAATGAAAGAATCAAATGCATGTCCACTTCCGGATAGTTTCTTTTTCTTTTGATGCCAAAAAGATTCTTTTCTGACTTGGAAAAACCAAGCTTCATAGGAATCACTATACTTAGCAGGCGGTAAAAATCATTTATATCACGATAATACGTTTTGTTGAACCATCCGTCATCATGAGCCAAATAAACATACCGGTTGCCCAAATAGCTGTAAAAAGGCAATTTTAAATGCTCCTTTACATGTCCAAGGTAGAGGAGTTCAGCCAAATCCTGTCCAGGGAGTTCATTTAACCCGTCCATTTCTTCAAAATCAATCCAGCAAAAATCACCATAGTTATATACTTCATCATCAACAAGCTTCATGATTCTTTTCTTGGGTACATAATCCAGCATAGTGTGCATATTAAAGTCACTGTCCTCAAAACGATGTTTTAGGAGAAGCAGATGATTAAGCTTACTCGATAAAGATGATACAAATTCAAAGAACTCGATCCCATACGACATCACGTATTGATTTTTTTCATTTAAATGAACATACACCACATCATGTATATCAGAATTTCTTCTCAATAATGAAACCCCCATATATAAAGCGTAAGCACCATATTTCCTTTTACTTTATCATTTTTGCATCATGAACGGAACAATATCCTTTTTTCTATCATAGCAAATAGGGGGGAAAATATCTCAAAGAAATAAATTATACTTATTATTGAAACACTATATACAATAATACTTCATCCATTGGTGCGCCCTTTCACCAATTCATGCTATTGAATATACTATCTTATCATTCGTCTTAAAAGGGATGAATAATAAAAGTATTACAAATCTATCATTCCTTTTAGGTAAATATTTTCTTATAATAATCATGGCAGACAAAATAACCTGCAGAGACACCCTTGACACTTTAAAAGCTACAGTTATGCCTACAAAAGATTGATTTTTCAACCATGGACTACTTATATCCAAAAAAAACAGCTGCTTCAGCAGGATGAATAGAAAGAACTGCGTTTACGAATTCAATAAGACTTTTCCGGTGGAAGGAGAGTGAGAAATTTGATTCAGAATATGACCGAAAATCAAATCACACTTTATATTATTAAGGCCTTAAAGGAAAATAAGCAAAAAGAGCTTGTTTCCATTCTCGATGAATTACAGCCATATGATATTGCTCAAATATATGAAGACCTGCCGGAAAAGCATCGAACGCGTTTTTTACGTCAATTAAATATCGATTTGCTTGCCGATTTAATGGAAGAACTGAGCCGCGATGAACAGATTGATGTATTGAACAAACTGGGAATCGAGAAAACAAGTAAAGTCCTCGATGAAATGGATAACGATGACTTAGCCTCCTTATTGCATGAATTGTCTCCTGAAAAAATGAAGGCACTTTTATCAGGAATGAAAAAGTCAGAATCCAAAATTGTACAGAATATCATGAATTACCCTCCTGAAACAGCAGGACGTCTGATGACTAACCGTTTTGTCTGGATTCGCGATTATTTTTCCATAAGAGATGCTGTAGATAAATTAAAAATTTTTGCTGAGTTTGCTGAGACGATCAATTACTTATACGTGATAGATCAGCAGCGAAAGCTCGTGGGCGTTATATCCTACCGTGACTTATTAATTGCAGAACCGAATGAATTGATACACAATATTATGTATGAACGAGTTCTTTCTGTTCTGGATACAACAGACCAAGAAGAGGTAGCTCGGATGATCGAACGTTACGACTTCCTTGCCATTCCAGTTGTCAATGAAGATAATGTATTAATGGGGATCGTGACAGTCGATGACATTATCGATGTTGTGATTCAGGAAGCAACAGAAGATATTGAAAAGCTGTCGGCTTCAGGGAAAGCGATAGATTTTGATACCAAATCCATCGTTGCAGCCTATCGCAGGCTCCCATGGCTCATTCTATTGCTGTTTATCGGAGTCCTGTCAGGAAGTATTATCAGCGGTTATCAGGAAACCTTATCGCTGGTTGTTCCGCTTGCTTACTTTATGCCGATGATTTCAGGGATGACCGGGAATACCGGAACACAATCGCTGGCCGTTGTTGTCCGTGGTCTTTCTTATAATGATTTGGATAAAAAATCGATCATCAAACTGATTTTTCGTGAATTCCTCGTTGGCTTAATTATCGGTTTGATTTGCGGAATCCTAATCTCCATTATTGCATTCGTCTGGCAAGGCAATCCTGTTCTTGGATTGGTTGTCGGCTCTTCCCTTTTTCTAACATTGATAATTGGAACACTGACAGGCACGATTATTCCAATTTTCCTTTATCGCATCAAGATTGATCCAGCAATTGCCTCCGGACCGCTCATCACAACCTTGAATGACATCATCTCCTTGTTTATTTACTTTGGAATTGCAACTATGTTCATTGACCGCTTAATGTAATAAATATCCGAAAAGAAGCTGACCCAAGAATAAAGGTGTCAGGCACATAATCCTGTATCTCGTATCTCTTTGCATCAATCTGCACGGGATCAAGATTAATGGTGGATGCCTGATACCTTATGGGATAGCCCCTTTTCATTAATATATTTTTTCGAAAAAGAAACTAAATGACTTCTTATATCGTATATATTATAGAATAAATATTTTCTATTAATTCTGTAATCCTTAATAGTTGATTTCCCTTTTCAGGCATTCCGTTTCCCGCAGGCGCTTCCTTGCTTCCTAGCACTGCATGATTTCAGCGTTTTGTCGTCTCGGGTTTTCCGCGGAAGTCTATGCCTTTCATGTCAATTAACAATCAACAAGGAGGCTTCACACAGATCATTTAATAACAATGACTTTAGAAATAATGTGAAAAAAGGTGTGGTCTTGAATGGTTCGTAAAAATAGAGCAGCTGAGAGATTTGATTGGACTTTGACGCTATTGCTCCTCTTGTTTTTTTTGGTCAGCTGCGCAGCTATTTACAGCGGACAAGCATCAGGACAATACGGGGGAAAGAACTTCCTACTCCAGCAAATTTTTTGGTATGGTGTCGGGGCTGTCATTATTGCGGTGACCATGCGGTTTGACAGTGATCAGCTAAGAAGGCTGACTTGGATTCTGTATGGATTTGGCCTTTTTTTATTGCTAATATTAGCTGTTGCTCCTGTAACAGATTTTACACCAAAGATAAATGGGGCTCAAAGCTGGTTCTCAACTCCAGTCGGGTCGATCCAACCTTCTGAATTCATGAAGGTCTTCCTAATTATTGCCTTGAGCGAAACCATCCAGCTTCATAACGAAAAGTATTTTAACAGAAACATCAAAACAGACTTTATACTCCTTTTTAAGATTGGTCTTGTTACGATGATTCCGATCGGTCTTGTTATGATGCAGCCAGATTTAGGGACATCATTAGTAATGCTCGCAATCATGACGGGGTTAATTTTTATATCGGGTATTTCATGGAAAATCCTCCTGCCCCTGTATGGAACAGGAGTTGCTCTAATGGGGACGATTCTCTATTTTGTCATATGGGCACCAGAAATTTTGGAAAAATATCTCCCTATTAAGTCTTATCAATTTGACCGGATTTATGCTTGGTTGGATCCGGAAAATAATGCCGCCGGCTACCATCTCTCAAACTCCCTTAAGGCAATTGGTTCCGGCCTTCTGACGGGAAAGGGATTTGGGGAACGCAAGGTGTATATTCCAGAAAGCCATACCGATTTCATTTTCAGTGTAATCGGTGAAGAATACGGTTTCTTCGGTGCCAGTGTTGTTATCGGGCTATTTTTCCTTTTGATTTACCATTTAATCAAAATGTCCTTGGAAACAAAGGATACATTTAATACGTATCTTTGTGTCGGGGTAATCAGTATGATTACCTTCCATGTATTTCAAAACATCGGGATGACCATCCAAGTGCTGCCGATTACCGGAATTCCTCTGCCCTTTATCAGCTATGGCGGAAGCTCGCTTATGGGAAATATGATGGCGATGGGTCTTATATACGGAATACGCTATCACTATAAGGGTTATATGTTTTCTACCGGCCAGAACTATAGCACAGGTACTCCGTCACGTGTTGATAAGCACTCAAAATCAAGCTAATCATTTGTTTCATGAATGAAAACTGACTGGAATTCGAATAATAAAGCTGTCCAATTGTTAGCGGGCAGCTTTATTATTTTTTCCTACTTTATAATTATTATAAAAAAATATTTATTTTAAAAATATATTGACTTTAAAATAATATTTATTATAATATATTTATAAGGTAATTCTTTTCATTCATAATAACAAAATAGGAGGGAATAAATTATGACCATTCAACAAAATTTAAATGTACAAATCGCTGACTGGAGTGTAATTTACACAAAACTTCACCGTTTTCACTGGTATGTCAAAGGCCCTGCATTCTTTACATTACACGCAAAATTCGAAGAACTTTATAATGCTGCCGGACTGACTGTCGACCAATTGGCTGAACGCCTTCTTGCCATTGGGGGACTGCCAATCGCAACAATGAAGGAGTATCTGGAAACAGCATCAATCCAGGAAACTGCAAATGAAACTAAATCAACTGACATGATCGGCACCTTAGTCAATGATTATTCCAAAATTAAAGAGGGCTTAGTCCAATTAGCAGAATTGGCTGAATCACAAAACGATACGATTACAAACGATTTAGCTATCGGCTTAATCGAACAGATTGATACAAACCTATGGATGCTGAATGCATACTTAGGAGAATAATTTTTATCTAATAGAATTTTCAAAAAAATTATTAAAGAGCCGATGAGAACTGTTATCGGCTCTTTTCTATTTGCAGCATAGATCTCAGGAAGCCCCTGTTGAACAGTCAGTTTTTTTGCTGGTAAACCTGCAATGAAGAAGGCAAGTGACACGATGTCCCATACTAGGCCGAGAGCGAACATCCGTGTAGATAATTAATGAGGATGACCGTTCATAAAGTCTAAGTCAATAATCAGCTTACATAGCGGAACGATCTCCGCTTGCTTTTTATACTGTGGAATATAGCTATTTAACGCACTGACAACCTTATCACCGGTAATGCCGACATGGCCAATGGCGATTAATTGTTCATTTTCATTCAATTCCTCCATCAGCCTTGAGGCCTGTTTATTAATATACTGAGTAGTATAAACATGGTCAAGAAACAGATTATTCTGCAGGTATGGTACCGATAACTCTCCTGCTATTTTCGGAATGACACTCTTTCCTGTTGTCCGGCTGTCCAGATAATACAGCTCTTTGTCTTTACATACACTTAGAACAATTCTCATCACCCGCTCATCCTCTGTGGCCTTTGACCCCATATGATGATTCATCCCCACGGCATATGGAACCGACTCTATAGCCTGTTCCACCCGTTTTCTGATTTCCTCATCACTTAAATCAGTTGTTATCGCCCCCGGGCCCAGCCAGCTTTTCTTTCCTTTCTTTGGCTCCATCGGTAAATGAACAATCACCTCATGGCCTTTCTCATGCGCCATTCTGGCATCACGTTCTGTCGTAGACAAAAACGGCATGATTGCTGCCGTAATTGGTACAGGGAGATTCAGCATTTCCTCTGTCCCCTTCATATTATTTCCAAAATCATCAATGACAATGGCCAATTCCTTCTTTACAGACTCCTTGGCTTCCGCGCCATTTATATTCATCAAGGCTATTAACAGAAATATCATCAGGATCATGGCTTGTTTCATTGAGAGGCACCTCTTTTTTCATTTAACATGCCTCAAAGATCATTCGCTTAGTCTAAAATATTTACAAAAAGAAAGCGCTCCTTCGCTTTCTTTTTGTCCGCACCATTTAAGGCTGAATTGGAACAGCATGTGAAATACATTTTTGCCGGAAGCTGGTCTTAAAAATAAAAACTACACTGCCCATTGTCAGCCAGTGTCCGATAATTGGGGTGCAGTTTTTATCCCGAGGCGTACTTTTATTCAAAGTTTTCGTGATTGAGGCATCATATTTTAGCTGATGTTATAAAGCTGTATCAACCAGCCCATCCAAATTTGGAATTTCCTTTAAAAATTGTAAATCGTAGGATGATTTTGCGAAATCTTTAATAACATCCTCATCCACTGCGGTTGTATACGTAATTCGTTCCATCGCCTGTTTAACAAGGCTCTGATCCAACTCTTGTTTTGTTAATTCCTTAATCGCATTAATCGCTATAGCTTGGGCTTCTTCCTGGTTACTATTGATAAAATCAACCGCTTCCTGCTGTGCTTTTACAAGCCCTTTAACGATGTCTTTGTGTTCTTCTATCAACGTTCCGCTTGCGACTAACACCGTGTTTGGAAGAGTTTTTCCATAAGCAATTTCATCTGTATCAATGATAACTTTTGCCCCATTTTGTACAAGAGTGGATGCCCATGGCTCAGGGACGGCCGCTAAATCAACTTTTCCTGTCTCAAACATTCCTTGATATTGTGCCGGATTTCCCGTCACATGCTTTAACGATCCGCCAATCCGGGATGATGTTAATTTGTCAATTCCCTGTTCCTGTAAAAATGCTTCAAACTGTACATCATGTGTGCAGCCTATTCCGGGAGTGATAAACGTTTTCCCTTCTATGTCATTTACACTTGTAATGCCGCTTTTTGCACTTGCAACGACTATTGTTCCACCTGATGATGCACCAGAAATAATTTTCACATCGGCGCCATTTGAAAAATTATTCATGACAGGTGCCGGTCCAACCAATCCTGCATCGATATCTCCTGACTTTAAGGCTGTCATAAATGTTCCTCCGTCAGGAAAAGTTCTATACTCGATCTCGACATTTTCGCCAAGCGCTTTTTCATAATATCCTTTTTCTCGGGCAACCATCGCTGGAGCATGGTCAATATTTGGAAAATATCCGAGTACGATTTTTTCCTTGCTGCCTGCTGCATTTGAAGCTTCTTCTGATTCGCTTGTACCGCATGCACTCAATACCCCCAAAATTAATAGGAAAGTTAAAGACAATAACCATTTTTTCATTCTTTCTAATCCCTTCTATTATGCTTTTTGTTCAAGTCCCCATCTTGCCATGACATTCTTTTCAATTCTCTGGAAGAAGAGCAGGTCGACTGTTACCCCAATAACTCCAATCACAACCATCACTCCCATTACCATATCCATTCTTCCAAAGTCTGACGCATATTTTAATGTATAACCCAGACCCGGGCCTGTACTCAGCAATTCGCCTGCCATTAACGCACGCCATGCAAATGCCCAGGCCAGTCTTACACCCGTTACAGCATAAGGAATGGAAGCCGGAAAAATAATCCGGAAAAACAGGTCAAATCCGCGTGAACCCATCGTTTGTGCCGCTTTAATATAAAGAGGGGAGACGTTCTTGATTCCTGTCCTCATATTAATAGTCATCACGATCGCAGCCCCTAAAACTACAATAAAAATAACTGATTTTTCATTTAAGCCAAACCACATAATAGCCAGGGGAAGCCAGACAATACTTGGAATACTTTGCAATGATAAAATAAGTGCCCCAAGCGTCTCATCCGCTGTTTTAGATTTGGCAAGTAAAATACCCAGCAATATCCCGATGATAAGAGCGAGCGACAGACCCATCAGCAAACGGGTAAAGCTGGCAACTAAATCCTGGAATAACGTTCCATCAGCTATGCTTTCCTGTAAGCTCCATACTACATCCATTGGCGAAGGTAGCATGACCTTTGGAATATCAAAAATTCGAACAGCGAGTTCCCATATAACAAATAATACGACGAAGAATACGATCCGTTTAATAACCACTCGCATAACATTGTTCCTCTTCAACGACTTTATCAATTTCTGCAGCCAGTAATTCCATAATCATTTCTTCATACTGGACCAGTTGCTGGATATGTTTGTCCCGCGGCCTTTCAATTGTAACCTTAATATCTTTCAGGATGGTGCCGGGATGGGTACCCATTACAATGATGCGGTCTGATAACTTTACGGCTTCCTGTATACTATGAGTGACAAAAAGAATAGTCTTTTTTGTTTCCAGCCAAATCGTTTCAAGCTCTTGATGCAGACGCATTCTCGTTTGCTCATCCAATGCACCAAAGGGTTCATCCATTAACAATACTCTGGGATTCATAGCCAGTGCTCTTGCGATAGCTACTCTTTGCTGCATTCCCCCGGATAATTCATGAGGAGAGTGTTTGGCATAGGCGCTCAGCTGGACAAGATTTAAATACTTTTGAGCCGTCTTGCGTGCATCATCCTTTTTCATTTCCTTACGAAGAGGAAACATGACGTTTTCTTCTACTGTCAGCCAAGGGAATAACGCAGCCTGTTGAAAAACCATACCTCTATCTTTTCCAGGCTTTAGGATTCTATGGCCATCCAATATAACGCTCCCCTCATTCGACTGAATCAGTCCTGCTACAATCGAAAGCAGTGTGGATTTTCCGCATCCGGACGGCCCTAAAAGAGATACAAATTCCCCTTCTTTTATTTGCAAATTAATATCTTTCAGAACCTGTTCCGTTTTACCGCGATTGTGGTAGCTCTTTTGAATATTTTGTATGTTAAGAAACATAAAATCACCAGCTCTATTTTTAACTTAATTTATAATTCCTATTTGTTTAATGTGAATAAATTCAACTATAATTATATAATGTTGATAGGATAAGTCAACATTTTTCGTAATAGATATTATAGAAAAATCTTTTTGTTGATACTAATTCATTTAAAAGACAATAAGATTCCCATGATCTATGTAACCGAAAAAAGATAGTACCACGTGATTTGGGCCTGTCCTTCATCGCTCCCTTGGAGGACAATTCCCCATCCCTTCTCTGGATTTTGTCCTTCATCCCCTCCTTAAAAGACAATTTAAAAACAGACCTTTTCTTAAAACTTGGACTCCATCCCCCCTTTGAAGGACATTCCTCGTACCCTTCCATGCCTTAATCCCTCCTTAGGGCACATAACGCTGGTATCATCGGCAGCAAAAAAAATTGGCCCCTGCTTATCAATAGAGGCCAATTTGATCCATCATCTATTTCTCATGCTGCTCTGTCTCAGAGTGTTCGTTATGGTCAGCAGGAGGCTCCGCTATGGCAGTCCAGCCATAATAGATGGCGATAACAATTAGAAAATATGCAATTGCAGAAAGCACCCATTTTTTCATTTGCCAAGTCTCCTTATAGTTTTACTTTTTGTAAACGCAGGGCATTCAGTACAACGGATACAGAGCTGAAGGCCATAGCAGCACCGGCAAGCCATGGAGCTAAGAAGCCGATAGCGGCAATTGGGATCCCAATCGTGTTATAAGCGAGCGCCCAGAACAGGTTCTGTCTAATATTTTGCATCGTTTTACGACTCATTAAAATAGAATCCGCAATACTGTTTAAATCCCCGCGAATTAAGGTAATATCTGCAGCCTCCATCGCCACATCCGTACCTGTACCAATCGCCATGCCGATATCTGCTGTAGCAAGGGCAGGAGCATCATTAATCCCGTCGCCGACCATCGCAACCTTCTTCCCTTGTTCCTGCATCTTCTTCACTTCCTCTGCCTTCCCTTCAGGCAGAACCTCAGCAATGACATGGTCTATACCAGCCTGTTTGGCAATGGCTGCTGCTGTCTGTTTGTTGTCACCGGTAATCATAATGACTTCAAGGCCCATATCTTTCATACGCCGAATCGCCTTTGTGGATGTCTCTTTAATCGTATCTGCAACAGTCACAATTCCGGCATATTCCCCATGTATGGCGGCAAGCATAGCTGTTTTTCCCTGCTTCTCCATGCTTTCCATGATCTCTAATACCGGATTCACATCCACATTATATCTTCTCATCAAGCGGCGTGTACCAACTAGAACCATTTTTCCAGCCACATTTGCTTTAATTCCGTAGCCTGGAATATTTTCAAACTCAGAAACCTCTTTCAGTTCGACTTGCTCGTTCTTAACGCCTTCGACAATTGCCTGAGCCAACGGGTGTCCTGACTGCCTTTCAGCAGAACCGATAAGGGACAGGAATTCCGCCTTGTCTTGATCCGTTACAACGTCTGTTAGAATAGGCGTTCCATTTGTGATCGTTCCTGTCTTGTCTAAAATAACCGTTTGGACTTTATGAGTCATTTCTAAATGCTCGCCGCCTTTAAACAAAATGCCATATTCCGCTGCACGACCGGATCCAGCCATAATCGAGGTTGGTGTAGCAAGCCCAAGGGCGCAGGGGCAGGCAATGACCAGAACAGCAATTAATTTTTCCAATGCTTCAGCGAAGTTACCCGGATCTGCCCATAAATACCAAATGAAAAAGGTAATAACAGCTATTCCGACGACGATCGGAACAAAAATTCCCGAAATGATATCAGCCATACGCTGAATCGGAGCCTTTGACCCTTGTGCTTCTTCAACTACTTTAATAATTTGTGACAGGGCAGTGTCTTTCCCTACGCGTGTTGCTTTAATCTTTAAAAATCCATTTTTGTTGATCGTTGCTCCGATTACGTTGTCACCGGCAGTTTTGTCAACCGGGACGCTTTCGCCGGTGATCATTGACTCATCCAAGGCTGATGTCCCTTCTAAAACTTCGCCGTCTACCGGTACCTTTTCTCCCGGTTTCACGAGTAAAACATCCCCGACCGCCACATCCTCCAGAGGAATGATCGTCTCTTCTCCATTCCGGATGATAGTAGCTGTTTTCGCCTGCAACCCCATTAATTTCTTAATCGCTTCTGATGATCTCCCCTTTGCCTTTGCTTCAAATAATTTACCAAGAATAATTAATGTGATTAATATAGCACTTGTTTCAAAATAAAACCCAGCTGGATGAGCGCCGCTTCTCAATGTTTCGATAGCCAGATACACGCTATATAGATACGCGGCCGATGTACCTAGAACGACAAGAACATCCATGTTGGCGCTTTTATTTTTCAATGCCTTATAAGCACCCATATAAAACTGCTTCCCAATAAAAAATTGTACAGGTGTTGCCAACGCCATCTGTACCCATGGATTCATAAAGGCCTTAGGCACATACAAAAAGGAGGTAAAGCTAAAATGTCCCACCATTGCCCAAAGAAGCGGAAGCGATAATATAGCGGAAAAAATAAACTTCCCCTGCTGTTTTTCAATTTCCCTCTGCCGGTAATCTACCGCGTCTTTCTCATGCTCCTCGTCCTTTACCATTGCTCCATATCCAAGACTCTCTATCTTCAGGATTAAGTCCTTTGACGAGATTACAGAAGGATTATATTCAACACTTCCCTTTTCTAAGGCTAAATTAACATTTGCCTGTAGAACACCTTCCATTTTGTTCAAACCTTTTTCAATTCTTGCTGAACAGGCAGCGCAAGTCATCCCGGTAATAACTAATTCGGATTTTTCCGTCACAACACCGTAGCCGAGATCAATCACCTTCTGCTGAATATCAGAAAGCTTCAGCACAGAGGGATCATACTGGACCCTCGCTTTTTCCAGTGCTAAATTAACGTTGGCATCTTTGACGCCTTCCATTTTTTTTAGCCCTTTTTCGATCCTTGCTGAGCAGGCTGCACAAGTCATCCCTGTGATCTGAAACTGATTTTCCAGAACTTTATCGCTCATTCTCAACACCTCATACCTATATAGGGTATATTTTGATTAAAAAGAGAGCGTGCTTTTAACAAGCACGTTCACTTTATTATTTTACATCATAGCCCTGATCATCAATGGTTTCTTTAATTTTGTCTAAGGTTACTTTCTCTTGATTAAATTCAACTGCTACCGTTTTGTTTTCAAGGTTAACCTCAACGCTTGAAACTCCATTTAAACCGCCAACACTGGTTTCAACTGCTTTTACGCAATGACCGCAAGACATTCCTTCTACATTTAGAGTGACTTTTTCCATTTATATCGTCTCCTTTATTTTTTCATTAATTTTTGAATCGTGATCAATACTTCATCCAAGACCTCCATGTCTCCTTCCTGAATCCGTTCTACAACGCACTCCTTCATATGAGCCTCAAGAAGAATCTTGGCTACACTATTTAACGCTGCCTGAGCAGCAGAAATTTGTGTAATCACATCATCACAATAAGTATCCTTCTCTATCAATCCCTTTATTCCACGGATCTGTCCCTCGATCCGATTTAGCCGAGAAATAAGATTTTTCTTCGTCTTTTCAGTATGATGGCTTAATCTGCCGCTAGAACAGGAGCAGTGGCATCCGTTTTCCTCTACTATCTTATCCAATTCAGATTCCATTTCTCACTCCCTCCTTGATTGCATCATAACATACCCCCATACCCTATGTGAAGGGTTTTAAAAATATTTTTTATATCCCTTATTTTAAGAAACGGAGAGAGCGAATCCTTTTGCAGGAAAATCGTCCATTGAATGCCTTCCAAAGCAGCTTCCTGCGCCTTCTGCAGCGATTTAGCCGATTTCCAATTCATCCTTTCATGCTTCAATGAATACTCTGCCTACATTCACATAAAGGTGGGTATCCAAACTGAATCTGAATTTTTCATTTTTCCCATTTCAGGATAAAATGAATGGCAGAGAGCAGAAAATAGAGGAAAAATAATAAAGGGACAGGATAATGCAAATGGAAAATATCAATCTACAAGAACCACTTTTATCCTTTGAATTTGCCGATTTAACTGGTGCGATCCAAACGATGACATTTTTACAGCCACATAAACTTATTATCGCTAATCGGACGGAAGAAATATTGCCATGCTTCCGTCTCATCCAAAAAGCGATTAAGGATGGATATTATGCTGCGGGGTTTCTTTCTTATGAAAGTGCTCCAGCCTTCGACCCTGTGTACAAGGTAAAAGCTGAACAGACCATGCCGTTATTGTGGTTTGGAATCTTTTCCAAACCGCTGCCCGATTCATTAAGCAGCGATGGTGCCTACCAGATCATGAATTGGACGCCGTCTGTTAATACATTCGAATATGATACAGCCATAAAATCGATTAAGCACTCCATTGAGTGCGGTGATACCTATCAAACCAACTATACGATTCAGTTAAATTCTCAGTTTCAGGGAGATGACATTGCTTACTATAATCGTTTAAAAAGAGCTCAATCCTCCCATTATTGTGCGTATATCAATACCGGGGAACATCGAATTTTGTCTGCATCGCCCGAGCTATTTTTCCATCTTAAGGACGGCAAAATCACAACTCGACCGATGAAAGGGACCGTGAAAAGAGGGAAAACATCGGAAGAGGATAGGGCCCATGCAGACTGGCTTTATCATTCAGAAAAGAACCGGGCCGAAAACGTCATGATTGTTGATTTGCTGCGTAATGATTTAGGCATGATTACTAAGCAAGGAACCGTAAAGGTCGAAAAGCTATTTGAAATTGAACAATACCCAACAGTACACCAAATGACCTCTACCATAACAGCCGAAGTTTCAGCAAATATCGAGCTGGCTGATATTTTTAAGGCACTTTTTCCATGCGGGTCAATTACCGGTGCTCCAAAGGTGAGCACGATGAATATTATTTCCGGCTTAGAAAAGACTCCCCGTGGTGTATACTGCGGGGCGATTGGGTATATCACACCGGCTCGTGAGGCCGTCTTTAACGTACCTATCAGAACTGTTGTCATTCATAAAACAGGAAAAGCTGTATATGGGGTTGGCGGCGGAATTACTTGGGATTCCACTGTTGAAGGTGAATATGAAGAAATCCTGGCTAAAGCCGCTTTACTGGATGAACAGCAGCCGGAATTCGACCTGCTCGAAAGTATTCTATTAGATGAAGGGGAGTTTTTCCTGCTTGAGGAACATCTCAACCGGTTGCAGTGTTCTGCGCAATATTTCCGTTTTCCATTACCATTGGTAAAAATCAATCAAGCGTTACAAAATATTGCCGTTCAAAATCATCATGGTACCTTTAAGATTCGTTTCCTATTATCCAAAACAGGTGAAATAAAAATAGAAGTACAGTCGATTACCAAACCCAATGAACCATTAAACATTGCACTTTCCGATCAGCCGCTGAACAGGAACAATCCTTTTTTATACCATAAGACAACCCACAGGGAGGTCTATGTATCATTTCAAAAGAGATTCCCCCATGTCTTCGATGTACTCCTTTGGAATCAGGATCGGGAATTGACGGAGTTTACAAACGGAAATATGGTTCTGGAAATAGATGGTCAGCTTTGGACACCACCCATCAGCAGTGGCCTGCTTGGCGGAACTTTCCGCGAAAGCCTAATCAAGGACGGTACGATCCGTGAAAGAATGTTAACAGTAGAGGATCTGGCAAGAAGTACAAACATTTGGTTTATCAATAGTGTCCGAGGGTGGTTGAAAGTTCAGCTTATTTGATTTTTGTTCATGTCAGAGCAGATACCTATCCATGCAGAGATTGGGCAAAAGAGGCAGTCCGTAAAGCAGGAATTCCTTAAATATATTTATGAAGAGAATGGAGCTATTACGGTTTTGAAAGATGAAAAGGGGCATCGAGAAGTCGAAAATACGACTTTCTGGATGCCCCTTTTTTAAAGTATCCTGTCTATGCGGCAGTTCGCGTAGAGGAAACTTTCTCTTTATTAACTAATTTGCGAAGGTATGGCATTACATAACGATCTAAACCAAATTTACCGGCATTGAATCCAGCAGTGATAATAAAGAAACCTAATAGAATATACGTAGGGTTATGTGAAATGGTACCGGCCAGCAGGAATGAGAAATTCATTAACATTCCAAAGAAAACAGCAGCAGTTGTTAAACATCCTAAAATAAGTCCTAAACCCACTAAGAATTCTCCCCAAGGCACTAATACATTAAATAGATCTACGTTTGGCAAGGCAAAGTGTTTTAAGAAAGAAGTAAATGCTCCGAACTCCATAGTTCCTTCAGCACTCATTATCGGGTTTTTAATGGCATTACCTATAAAGCCGCTGGCATCAAATGCCCCACCAGTGATTTTGTGAAAACCTGCGGTTAAAAAGCCGTACCCTAAATAAAGTCTAATGATTGTAACAATAACTGCAGAAACATTGCTTTCTCTCCACCATTTGTTAATCATAGAATATCTTCCTTTCAAAATATATTAATTTCTACACTCATAGATTAACATTCTCAATTTAATAAATCATTACTTCAAGATACTTTTCACATTTTAGTAAAAAAGTTATGTCTTTCTGTTGAACGTAGTCCTAAATATTTATCTTCAGTCATATTATGATCTATAATAGCATTACTATTGCCATGCATTCAATCTGCTGTTAAGTCAGGCGTGACTTTTATCACTAAATACTCCCCATAAACGACTATATACTTTTATATATTCTCACATTTATTTCGTAATCATTTTCTACTCCACATCCAGCTTTTATTTATTTTCAAGCCGTAAATACTAGAAAAAAGTTAAAAAAGGAACTGTCCCAAATGCAAAGATGTCAGTCACTACCATACAGGATCCAGCTCACTTTGCATAAACTGCACTGATGACACCTTATAGGATAGTCCCTCTTACTCCATTCAAGGATATATTTAAAAAAACAAGATTTGTCTATCTATCTTTTCCATTATTTCGTATGCATTTTAAATTCCAAATAAAGATCATTGTAATATGCAAGCATCTTCTTTCCGAGGTTTTCATATACCTCAAGCTTTTCTGTTAGTTCTTCGTCCGGATAGAATCGATCATCGTTCACTACATCCTCCGGCAAGTATTGAAGAGCAGTTTTGTTCGGAGTGGAATAACTGACATACTCTGTATTTTGCGCTGAGTTTTTTGGATCAAGCATGAAATTAATGAATTGATGCGCACCTTCGATATTTTTGGCTGTTTTCGGAATTACCATATTATCAAACCATAGATTGGAGCCTTCCTTAGGAACAACATAATCGAGTTTATCATTTTGCCACATAATATCGGCAGCATCGCCTGACCAAACAATGCCGATTGCCGCTTCTTCATTAGCCATGAGCATTTTTATCTCATCTCCAACAATGGCCATAATATTCGGTGTCAACGTATCGAGCTTATCCTTCGCTTCCTTAAGATGCTTTTTATTCTTATCATTGAGTGAGTAATGGAGACTATTTAAACTAATCCCCATTGCCTCCCTTGCCCCGTCCACCATTAAAATGGTATTTTTCAGTTTTGGATTCCATAAATCATTCCAACCGGTGATTTCAATATCACCAAGCAAATCAGGATTATACACGATCCCGACTGTTCCCCAAAAATATGGCACGGAATATTTATTGCCGGGATCAAACGGCAGATCCATAAACCGCGGATCAATATGCTTGATATTAGGAATCTTCGAATAATCTAGCGCAATGAGTAAATTCTCCTCCCTCATTTTTTCAATCATATATTCGGAAGGAACAGCAATATCATAGGCCGTGCCTCCCTGCTGAATTTTTGTAAACATCGCTTCATTAGAATCAAAGGTTTCGTAAATGACCTTTATTCCTGTTTCCTTCTCAAACTTCTTGATCAATTCCTCATCTATATAATCGCCCCAATTATATACGGTCAGCGTATTTCCCGATGAATATCCTTCAGAGGAATTCAACTGGGCAACGGAATACATCAGGACAAAAGAAACGAGGAAAATCAAGATAAACATCCGTACTAGCTTATTCACTTTCGTCCCCCCATTCCTGATTTGCTGTTCAGCTGATTAATAAAATAATAGCCGATTACCAGAAGCATCGTCACAAAGAACAAAATGGTAGATAAAGCATTAATATTGAGCGAAACCCCTCTTCTTGCTAGTGAATAAATCTCAACTGATAAAGTAGAAAACCCATTTCCAGTAACAAAGAAGGTAACAGCAAAGTCATCGAGCGAATACGTTAATGCCATGAAAAAACCGGCAAATACCCCTGGTGTAATATACGGAAGGGTCACCTTGGACAACACATCCCAGCGGCTTGCACCCAGATCCCGTGCAGCATCAATCAAATTCGGACTCATTTCATTCACTTTCGGCAGTACCATTATCACAACTATCGGCACGCTAAAGGCAATGTGCGACAATAGGACGGAGGCAAAGCCCAGCTTAATACCCAGCATGGTAAACAGGATCAAAAATGATGCACCAATGATGACATCCGGACTGACGATGAGGACATTATTCAATGATAGCAGTGTATTTTTTGCCCGCCACTTTTTGACATTAGCAATCGCCAGCGCACCCATCACACCAAGAATGGTAGATATTGCTGCAGATACCAGGGCTATGATTACTGTATTTAATACAATAATCAGAAGTCTTGTATCACCAAACAATTCCTTATACCAATCCAGGGTAAAGCCTTCAAAGTCATACATCGTCCCGCCGCTGTTTAAGGAATAAAACATTAGATAAAAGATCGGCGCATACAGGATAAAATAAACAATAAGCAAATAGATGGATGATAGCTTGGAAATTTTCTTCATCTTATGCCCCTCTTTCTACTCCCGGTCACAATCATGACGATCGCCATAGCAATGATGAGGAATACCGCAATGGTTGCACCCATCCCCCAATTCTGTGTCACAAGAAAATGCTGTTCTATCGCCGTACCAAGGGTAATAACCCGGTTTCCAGCGATCAGCCTAGTTAACATGAACAGGGATAATGCCGGGATAAAGACAGCCTGACAACCTGACTTAACCCCATCAATGGTCAATGGAAAAATAACATTGCGGAATGCAATCCATTTCGATGCACCTAAATCATAGGCAGCATCAATCATGGAAGGATTCAGCTTGTCAAGGGCATTAAAAATGGGGAGGATCATAAAAGGAATGAAGATATAAACCGATACAAAAACAAAACTGAAATCGGTAAACAAAATCTGCCTTGCTCCAACCCCAATCCATTCGAGAAATCGGTTAGCTGTACCATATGTCCCGAAAATCCCCAGAAAAGCATAGGCTTTTAGCAATAAATTAATCCATGACGGCAAAATGATCAACAAAAGCCAAAGCTGCTTATGCTTTGTTTTTGTTAACAAAAAGGCAGTTGGATAAGAGATGAGCAGGGAAAAAGCCGTAATCAAAAAGGCATACCAAAAAGAACTTACTGTCATTTTCATATATACAGGAGTGAAAAACATCACGTAGTTATCAAGAGTAAATTGGCCTTCAATATCAAAGAAAGAGTAATAAATAACTAATATGATCGGAGCAGCAACAAATAGGACAAGCCATAGGACGTATGGGATTAAATAAAGATTTCGCGTACCCTGATTATTCATGGCGCCCCTCATCATACGCGTTAAGACGCTTATCAAATTCAGCCTCGGTTTCACCCAGCCGCATTACATGGATTGCCTCCGGCTCAAAATAAAGCCCTATTTGATCTCCAACCTGCACCTTTTTCGTAGAATGGACAAGCCACTCGTTCCCATCCAGATCAGAGCAGCAAATTTCATAATGAACCCCGCGAAATAACTGTGTATCCACCTGGACTTGAAGCAGTCCTTTATCTGATGAAGAGATCTCTAAATCCTCCGGTCGGATGACTACTTCAACTGGTTCATGATCATTAAATCCTTCATCCACACAAAGAAAAGACCTGCCACAGAATTCCACCATACGGTCACGGATCATGATACCGGGCACAATATTCGATTCGCCGATGAAATCTGCTACAAATCGGTTAATCGGTTCATCGTAAATGTCTATCGGGGTGCCGCTCTGCTCAATCTTTCCATTATTTATAACAAATATTTCATCCGACATTGCCAGAGCCTCCTCCTGATCATGTGTGACGAAAATAAACGTAATGCCTAGACGGCGCTGCAGTTCTCGCAACTCATACTGCATCTCTGTTCTGAGCTTTAAATCAAGAGCCGATAACGGTTCATCAAGAAGAATGACCTCTGGTTCATTGACAATTGCCCTTGCAATCGCCACACGTTGACGCTGCCCGCCGGACATTTCATGGATTTCCCTGTTTTCATATCCCGACAGATTTACAAAGCGTAGCGCCTCTGTAACCTTTTTTTCGATTTCTATTCTTTTCAGCTTTTTTATCCGCAGCCCAAATGCGATATTTTCAAATACATTCAAATGCGGAAATAAGGCATAATCCTGAAAAACCGTATTAACCTGCCTCCGATTTGCCGGTACATGATTAATCAATTTATTGTTAAAATAGATCTTTCCATCTGTAGGCTCTATAAACCCTGCTATCAGTCTTAATATGGTTGTTTTTCCACAGCCTGAAGGACCGAGCAAGGTGTAAAACTTACCCCGTTCTATTTCAAAAGTGACATCTTTTAAAATAGGCGGATCCAGATCAAACTGCTTTGTAACATTTTCAAAGCGAATAAACGGTTCTGACATGTGTAAACTCCTTTCTATTTCAATCACAAAGATGCTGACGATAAGGTCCACATTCCCCTTCTTATTTTAACAAAATTTTGTGAAGATCCATTGCTTTTAAAACATACTTTATATAAACATGAGTGATCCTAGATAAACTATTATATCAAAATAAAAAATTCTTTTAACAGCCATTTCTTATATCATAAAATAGTGATTAATTAGTTATACAATATTGACAATTTTGTGAATTTTATTAATAATGAACATATCAAAAGGAGGTCGATTCCATGCAATCGCATTTGAAAATAGTAAAAACTGCAAAAAATATTGGAGGTAGCATTCTTATACTAGGGTTTCTCATTTTGCTTTACGGTATTTTCATAAGCGGTTACAACGCAACCACAATCGGTATTGGAATCGGAACAATCATGGGGTCTGTATGGATTTTTATCATGGGGGTGTTTCTTGCGGCCACAGATGAAATGCTTGAAAATACAGATAAAGGGACACCTGTCCGCTTTACCTTATATAGAATTAAATAAGGAGCGTCAGCGGGACGCTCCTTTATATATAGCCATATCTTTTTTTACATATCCCAAAGGAAAATGAACAATGTACCAAAGACAGTAACTAAAGCTACAAACATCATAAAATATACTTTTCCGTAAATGATCCACTTGTCATCTGTCTCACCAGCGTGCATAAACACCACAAGTTGAAGCATCGCTTGGATGAAAGCCGTAATAAGTAGAATGGCCATTCCAGCGGCAAACGATACGTCTAAAAAATAAACGGCCATGGCAACTGCTGTGAGGACAAGCGAAAAGACAAAGCCCATGATTTGTTTACGTGGAAATAATTCGCTCATTCTTACATCATTCCTTTCAAATAGATGAAGCTGAAGATAAAGATCCAGACAACATCTAAGAAGTGCCAATAAAGAGAGAAAATAAACGATTTAGTAGCTGTTTCCGGAGTTAGCCCGCGTTTTTTCACCTGCATGATAATCGCTGTGCCCCAGAATAAACCAAAGGTTACGTGTGCTCCATGTGTTCCTAAAGTTGTCATTAACATCGCTGTAAAGGCACTTGTTTGTAATGTTGCTCCTTCATGAACATACGTTACAAACTCGTCAATTTCAAAGCCTAAGAATCCTAAACCAAGAAGAAGAGTGATGACAAAGAATGTAATCATCGCCTTTTGGTTACCGATACGCATAGCATGAATACCCAAACCAATGACAAAACTACTTGTTAAAAGTAAAATCGTTTCAATTAAGACTGGAGTAATTTCAAAAATCTCGGCTCCAGTGGGACCGCCGCCAGTACGATGTTCTAATGTAAAATAAGATGTAAACAGTGTCGCAAAAAGCATGATTTCTGCTGCAAGGAAAACCCAAAAACCGAAAATGTTTAATCTTCCCTGTTCTGTACTATATTCAAGAGGCTGCGCATGATCGATTCTCATTAGTTAGCACCTCGCAATTTTGTTTCAGTTTCTTCAATTTCTTTAACAGAAATATGGCGTCCATGATCTTTTTCAAATGAACGAAAAGCCAGACAAACGAATATTGCCAGTGTTGAAATAATTAACGGAATCCACAAAGCGAATACAAAGGAGAAGCCCCATACAAAGAAGATAACGCCTAAGATAAACGGCATTCCACTATTGTTCGGCATATGAATTTCCGCATACTTCCCTGAGAATAAATCATGTCCTTTTTTCTTGGCATCCCATAACGGCTGACTTGAAACTACATTTGGCTGAATAGCAAAGTTATATTCCGGTACAGGTGTATGTGTTGCCCATTCAAGCGAACGTGCATCCCAAGGATCCGCTCCGACATTTCTTGGTGAATAACGAACACTGTAATATACATTATAAACAATCAACAAAAAGCCAATAGTCATAATACCTGCTCCGACAAAAGAAAGCATATTTAATGGACCAAAACCAGTTGCTTCTGAGTATGTGTACATACGGCGTGCCTGTCCGTCTAAACCAGTGATATACATTGGGAAGAACGCTAGGACAAATCCAACTGTCAGCATCCAGAACGTCCATTTTCCGATTTTTTCATTCAGCATAAAGCCAAACATTTTTGGCCAATAGTACGTTAAACCTGCTAACATCGCAAACACTACACCTGGAATAATGGTGTTATGGAAGTGAGCGACCAAGAACATTGTATTATGGTATTGGTAGTCAGCTGCTGACATCGCAAGCATAACCCCTGTGACACCGCCAATGGTAAATAGTGGAATAAAGCCTACTGAATACAGCATGGGGACAGTAAAGCGAATTTTTCCTTTCCACATCGTAAACAGCCAGTTAAAAATTTTAACCCCAGTTGGTACAGAAATCGCCATTGTTGTAATGGAGAAGAAACTGTTTGATGTAGCCCCCTGACCCATTGTAAAAAAGTGGTGGGCCCACACAACACAGGATAATGCCGAAATAACAACCATTGATGCAACCATGGATTTATAACCGTAAAGATTGCGTCCTGAGAAGGTTGCAATAATCTCACTATAGATACCAAAGGCAGGCAAGATTAAGATATAGACTTCAGGATGTCCCCAAACCCAGAACAGGTTTGCCCAAAGCATGTCCATACCGCCATTTGTTGATGTAAAGAAGTGTGTACCGAATAATCGGTCCATTGTTCCCATCGCTAAAGCAACTGTAAATACCGGGAAAACAGTAACAATGATCAGGTTAGCAACTAAAACAGACCATGTAAACATTGGCATTTTCATTAAGGTCATGCCAGGTGCTCTCATTTTGAAAATAGTTGCCAGCATATTAATACCTGTCATTAATGAACCTAGCCCGGATATCTGAATGGCTAACATATAATAATTGGTTCCGACTGATGTACTGTAGTCGTTCCCTGCAAGCGGGAAGTACGACGTCCACCCTGCATCAGGCGAGCCGCCAATTACGAATGAAATATTAAACAGCATGGCACCAAAGAAGAACAGCCAAAAGCTGATGGCATTCAATCTTGGAAATGCTACATCTCGCGCCCCAATTTGTAATGGAACAAGGTAATTCATGAAGGCAAAGATAAATGGCATCGCCATAAACATAATCATAACAACACCATGAGTTGTGAAAACCTCATTGTAATGCTGGGCATCCAACAATTTATTATCCGGTACAGCCAGCTGTGCACGCATCATGACTGCGTCCACGCCACCGCGGAAAAGCATTAATAATGCAGAAATCAAATACATGATAGCAATACGCTTATGATCTGTTGTTGTTAACCATTCACGCCATAGATAGCCCCATTTTTTAAAATAGGATAAGCCAGCAATGATGGCGATCATTGTCAAGCCAATGGCAACCATCGATCCATAGATGGCTGGACTTGCATGCGGTATGGCAAATCTCTCAAAAAATTCCATCCAATATAACTCCTTTCAGAGGTTTCTCTTTCGTCATATTAAACTTGCAATCTCATTTTTAAAGAAAAAAATCCAGTACTCTTTTAAATTAATGTTTTCCATGCTCAGGAATTTTTGTATCTATTTCGCAATCCTCTATTGCTTCAGACGGTTTATGATTGTGCTCCGGAGGCAATCTGAAATCTAAATGGGTTCCCGTGAATGTCATTTGACCAAGGTGTCCGGGCTTCAGTAGTTTATCAAACTTCTCCTTTGTAAGAGGGTCTGCAGTTTCTTTTACTTCTTTTACCCAATCATCAAAATCTGCTTGTGACATAGCAGTAACATTAAATGTATTTTCAGCAAATCCTTTACCGCTGAAGTTTGCATTACGCCCCATATATTCGCCTGGTTCATCGGCAGCAAGATTTAATGTTGTAACCATGTCGGCCATAGCATATTTTTGTCCCCCCAGCTGCGGAATCCAGAAGCTTGTAATAGGTCCATATGAATAAAGTCTAAATTCCAGTGCCCTGTCTGTCGGAATATACAAATAGTTAACGGTTTCAATATCCTCCTCCGGATAGCTGAAATGCCATTTCCAGTTGGAGGAAGATGCATAAATGACTAATGGATCTTCTTCCTTATAATCTTGCGGTGTAGCCTCGACGATGTAGTTGCTTTGTACAGATACAAACGATAGGTAAGCCACAATAATAACTGGTATTCCGACAATAATGAGTTCAACCCATTTATTGCCTTCAATATGCGGTGGTTCATAATCCGGACTTTGTTTTGACGCCCGATATTTAATTAACACAAAAATTAAAATTGCAAACACTGCAATGACAATAAACGACATAATTCCTATTGAAATCATGATATCATTGGCTTGTCGTTCTGCCTGCGGACCCTTAGGATCTAGAACCATCAACGGCTCACACCCTGTTAGTACCGTGGCAATAGTTAAAACTAACGATAATAATGCCCATTTAAGTTTCATACAGGTACCCCTTTCCATTTACAATTTATAATCTTTTTGCCTTGAATTTGTTCGCATTTTGTCCATGAGTTTACAAAATAATCGATATAAGATTATCGGAGCCGACAGATACCCTCAAGAACGATGTGTGCTACAAATTTATCCTTATTGGATATTATTAATTATAATCACTGTTAAAATGATAGTAACATACAATTTGTTACGTAATTGTGACGAAATTAGAAAGTAAATATTTTACAAATTTATCTTTTTCAAATTATATAAATATAGCATTTACAAGTGAAAGGACTTTACAAATATTGTGAACTAATGTAAATTCTAATAATTGATATATTCAAATAATCAAATATACAAATATTATAAGAAAAGAAGGTTTCAGGAATGATAGATAAATACTATCCCGATGATAGATTTCGGGACTACAGCTGGAAGGGGCTACAAAAAGATATAGTTTCTGGGGTTATTGTCGGGATTATTGCCATCCCATTGGGAATGGCTTTTGCTATCGCATCTGGTGTTAAACCGGAGTATGGTATCTATACAACGATTGTTGCCGGAATTCTCATTTCATTATTTGGTGGTTCAAAGTTTCAAATTGGCGGACCTACCGGCGCATTCATTCCTATCCTTTTTGGAATAGTGATGTCATATGGCTACGAGAACCTTCTGGTAGCGGGTTTTATGGCAGGGATTATTCTAGTCCTAATGGGAGTTTTCAAGCTTGGCTCTCTCATTCAATATATTCCCCGCCCGGTTACAATCGGTTTTACAACCGGGATTGCCGTTACGATCTTTTTTGGACAAATTACTAATTTCCTGGGGTTAACAGGTGTTGAGAGCCAGGAAAGCTTTCTTGGCAGCATGGCGGAGATTTTTCGTCAGTTGTATACCGTTAATATGTACAGCATCTTAACAGCTGTAATTTGCCTAACGATTATTCTAGTAACTTCCAAGCTATTTCCTAAGATACCAGGCTCTCTGCTTGGACTGATTATTTCAACGATCATAGCTGCTGCCTTTTTCCCCGGCGAGGTAGCAACAATCGGTTCGGCATATGGAAAGATTCCAAATTCACTGCCTGAGTTATCATTTCCGGATTTCGATTTGGCGACAGTTAAAAATCTAATTGGCCCCGCCTTCGTCATCGCACTTCTCGGGGGAATAGAGTCGCTTCTTTCAGCAGTGGTGGCAGACGGAATGACAAATAGTCGTCATAACAGTAATAAGGAGCTAATCGGACAGGGGATTGCCAACCTGGTGACCCCGTTATTTGGCGGGATTCCGGCAACGGGCGCTATTGCCAGAACGGCGACTAATATCAAAAATGGAGCAGTATCACCCATATCAGGGGTAATTCACGGTCTAGTTGTTCTGCTCGTTTTATTCATCTTTGCCCCCTATGCATCACATATCCCGCTCGCCAGTCTGGCACCTGTGCTCATGATTGTGGCTTGGAATATGAGTGAAAGACATGTTTTTTCTGATATACTTAAAACAAAAACCGCTGATTCAGCCGTGCTGGTAGTGACGTTCCTATTGACCGTATTTGTGAACCTGACAACAGCTGTAGAGATCGGTCTTCTTCTTGCGGTCCTTTTATTTACCAAGAGAATGATCGATGTACAGGTCATAGCCAAGGCATTACCTAACTTAAATAGTAAAAAGGTGGAGTCACAAATAGTCCAGGATGGTCATGATTGTCCGCAAATTACCATTTATAATGTAGAGGGACCATTATTTTTTGGGGTGGCGCAAACCTTTCAGCAGACGATCTTGGCTTCTATAGAACATCAACCAAAAGTACTGCTGCTAAGAATGGGAAGGGTTCCATTTATGGATATAACCGGAGAGTCGTACTTATCCAGTATTGTGAAGGACTTTTCTAAGAATGGGATTATCCTTATTTCCGGCTTAAACAGTCAACCAAAGGAAATATTAAAGAGAACGGGATTATACGATATAATCGGAGAAGAGAACTTTTTTGAGCATACCGGAGAGGCCATGAAATATGCCTTGGAAAATATTGAAAAAACAAAGTGTATGGGATGCAGTCACTTTGCTTTTCTTGAATGTTTGACCTTTTCTCAGGACACTGAAATCGTGCCTGAAGAGAAACAAGTTTATACTTCAATTAGTCATCAAAGGGACGTGACACCTGTATAAGATGAAGTTCCCATCGGCATGGAAATTCCTATCTTCGCTGATGGGTCTCTGCTATGGCCCTAAAAATGTGCAGTTTTGTCTGCATTCATCTTAAGGCGGGATAAGCGTCCTCTCTATAAGGAGATGGAGCCATGAATCTTGAAATGCAGCAATTTAAAGCAGAGTTTTTTAAAGCTCTTTCCCACCCACTCCGAATAAAAATCTTAGAAGTACTTTCTGAGGGAGAAATGGGTGTAAATGAAATTCAAAACACTATCGGCAGCGAGGGTTCAGCTGTCTCCCAGCAGTTAATGATTTTACGCTCAAAGAATATTGTAGTGGGACAAAAGAATGGGAACCGAGTTATCTACTCACTGCGGGATCCGTTGATCATTGAACTTCTTCAGGTAGCAAAACAAATCTTCAACAACCACTTAGTTGATGCGATAAACATACTAGATAAATTCAATGAACAAGAAGAAAATTCCGCGGCCAAATAATCCGTTTGTTGCGGGATCAAAAACCGGTCAGTCTTAAGCAGCATACGCCTTTTAAGACTGACCTGTATGGTTGAGAATAATTATATAACCAGTTCGCTCATCAAGCCTGCCGAACCCTGCAGAATGGGGAAACCCCCTTCCTCAGCTTTCGCGCATGCGTTTGTTTCCTTGTATTAGTCATCACTAAACATATTGAAAAGATTGCCTATGCCGCTTTCTCCCTTCGAAGAGCCTCCACCCTGCGGTGCAGCGGCAAAGACACGGCTGGCAAGACGGCTGAATGGCAGGGATTGAATCCAAACCGATCCGGGACCTCTTAATGTTGCAAAGAATAACCCTTCACCGCCGAATAATGCCGTTTTAACTCCCTTCACCATTTCAATATTATAATCAACATCCTTTGTCATCGCTACTAAGCAGCCGGTATCGACACGCAGCATTTCTCCCGGTGCGAGATCCTTTTTAATAATTGTCCCTCCGGCATGAACGAATGACATCCCGTCTCCTTCAAGCTTTTGCATAATAAAGCCCTCACCGCCAAAAAATCCGGTCCCAAGCTTTCGTTGGAATTCAACCCCTACAGATACTCCTTTTGCCGCGGCAAGGAAGGCATCCTTTTGACAAATCACCTTTCCGCCAAGCTCGCTTAAATCCATCGGGATAATTTTCCCCGGATATGGTGCGGCGAATGAAACATGCTTTTTGCCGCTTCCCCGATTAGTGAAAGTTGTCATGAACAGACTCTCGCCAGTCAGTACCCGTTTCCCGGCACTGAACAGCTTGCCCATCAAACCGCCTCCGCCTTCTCCAGAACCATCACCAAAGATCGTCTCCATTTCAATATGGTCGTCCATCATCATTAAGCTGCCCGCTTCTGCGATAACAGTTTCTCCTGGATCTAATTCTACTTCAACAAATTGCATATCATCGCCGTAAACTTTATAATCGATTTCATGATTATTCACTATGTATTCCTCCTAATCATTAAAATGAAAAAAACTCTAAGTTTATCTTATCATGAACTCTTTTAGATCACCCCATAAACCTGTATTTTTTTGTTAATTTTAACGTTCACGCAACAATAGAACTAAATATCTAGGCCTGTTTTATCATCTGAATTTTTTACCAAGTGATTTATTTTTCATATCAGGATATAGTTTCTCCTATTTACCCTATACTTTGAATATATTTAACATTTTAGGTAAAATCACAAATTTTTCTTGTTTCCGATCTGATAAGGTGTAAACTGACAATAAAGGCATAATTACCTATTTTTTCATAATCAACAGGAACTATTTCCTGTATTTTTCCAAAGCTGCAGGTAATGTACCTAATGAAAAAAAGGGGGGAGATAGACTATCGTAATAGATTCGAACGATTCAGGAAAAAAGTAACATTATTACCAAGTATTTTAATTGGAAATTGGCACAAAAGAAATGATATTCAAAGGATGAATGAAAGGGAATATTTGTTTTTTTAGGAGTCTGTTTTGCTCACCCTCATATATTTTTGCAGTTTAATACTTTCTAATAGTAATGTTCTGTAGAGGACATATATTTTTGGAAGCGTTTTCTTATCGATGAATGCAACCATTTTTTTCGGGGTGAGGTTATCTGGAAGCAGTTCTTCTTTCATCGGGCGGGCCGTTGGAAGAAGATTAAGGCACAACAAGTTTAAAGACAAATCAAAACGAAAAGAGAGTGATAGCATGAAGTCTTCAAGGAAACACAGCTTCTCGCGAATTGTTTGCTTACCTTTGTTAGTCATTTTTTTAATCCTTACACAGGCAGGTTTATCCAGCGCCGCATCCTATTCTGACGTAACCGAAAAACAATTTTTTTATAACGCGGTCGAGGAAGCTTCGTCCAAAGGCTATATTTTAGGCTATAGCGACGGAACGTTCAAACCATATGATACCTTATCACGCCTTCATGGTGTTTTGATTTTAAGCCGCGTATTAAATACAGATACAGATCACATTATAAAACCATTATTTACTGATGTACCTTCAAGTTATATCCATTTCAAGGAGATTACCGGAATTGCCCGTGACGGCATTATTAAAGGATATTCCGACGGAACCTTTAGACGGTACGAGCCGTTGACACGCGGTCAAATGGCATTAGCTTTATATCGTACATTTGATTTCAGCCAGCATGAAACAAAGACCATTCCATTCAAAGATGTTCCCGATCCATATAAAGAAGCGGTAACCGCTTTATATTCTGCCGGTGTCACGATGGGAAAAGACAATACTGCCTTCGGAACCTATGATACCATTACCCGCGGTGAATTTGCGGTGCTCATCACCAACTCACTTAAAGCCAGCAAAAGAGAGCTTGCTGCTCCCGGAATCTCTTTCACGAGCCATAGCTTAGTCGGCAGTGTACTGGATCTATTGGATCTAAAGACAGATTTAGTCACACGCTTCACCTTCAGTACAGATATTCATACTGGCGCGCATGTAGGAGATAAACTAGTCTATTCTATCTCTTCTGCCAAACAGAATTACGAGAAAACGATTGTCCTAACACAGGCTGATCTTGATAAAGGCTTTGTTGACACGGTCATTGAAACAAGCGCATTACAAAATCTTATCGGTGGTTTAACTGGTGATTTACTAGGAGATGTGACTGGCGTATTAGGTGCATCTACCCCTGTTGAATCAGCAGGCTTACTGGATGGTCTTCTCGGTGGATTACTGCCTGGTTTACCCGAACTTCCTGTATTGAATTTAGGCGACACCGTTACCGGAATCGTTACGGGTCTTGTCGGAACAATAACCAATCAAACTGCTCTAATTGATACACTGCTCGGTTCTGACGATTTATTAGGTCTGCCGGTTACCGGGATTCTTAATGGTGTCGTTGAACTTGTAGACGGCGTTCTGGTCACCGTTGTCGATGGAGTCATTACTGATGTTGTCGGAGGCACGGTTGACGGTCTTCTTACCGGTTCCGAGTTAGTGACCATTTCTGTTCATTTAGAGGATAACGCAGCAAATAAATCTCCGGAAAATATCCAAACATATCAATTTCAAATTACGAATATGCTAGGTTTATAACACCTCATTTTTATCGGAAATATTCGTTTCGTAGAGGCAGGGTGCTTCATGATCACCCTGCCTTTTAATATGCAAACTGGAATAATTCTTTTTGCTTGATTCAATATTTATACGTTTTAAAAAACAGATTGTATGCATTAATATGCAAGTCTTATTCATGGATATTCATTTTTTACTTCAAAAATAAAGTCTATTCAAATAGAGTGATATTTATTACCTAATCCTCATTACTCATTAAATAGTACTTATTTCATAGTGTTCCGTCGTTCACAATATTGTCAAATGCTTAACCTTCTAGAATATTGTTCGATTATTACTAAAATTTAATAGGTAAATAGACTTATTTTTAAAATCTATTAATTATTTATACTTGTATATTAATTGTATTGGTATAAAATAGTTTTTAGGGGTACAGTTTCCTATTCAGGGAACAAAGGGGAGTAAATTCGTTGGACACGAATCATACTTTTGGAATATTCCTATTTTTACAAAGGGGATGATGAAGTCATCTAATGATAATGTATTTTCCGCATTTAATTAGTATCTTACACGGTATAAGACAGGTTACTATTTTATACAATTCATAATTCATTCCAAAAATAGGTAATATTCCCTTAGCTGTAACTGTTTAATAGTTCACTCCTATACCGTCGTGTTCGATAATGAGAACAAATAATCCCTGTTTTATAGAACACACGGCCCATTTCAAAATACTTATGAAAGCGAGCGAAAACATGGTGAGTAAAAAGAAGCAATTCAAACGCATGGTCTTTATGCCATTGTTAATTGCAGTCCTAATCTTCACAGCTGCAGGTACATCCTTTGCCGCAACATTTAAAGATGTGCCAGACAACAGCATTTATTACAATGCAGTTGAAGAAGCATCAAGCAAGGGGTATGTTTTAGGTTATTCTGACGGTAACTTCCGTCCCGGGGAAACATTATCACGTTTACATGGTGTATTGATTTTCAGCCGTATCCTGCATACTGAACAAGTGGATAAACAGTATTTCACGGATGTACCACCAAGCTACGTCCATTATAAAACAATTTCCGGTATTGCCGACAAAGGTATTATTAACGGTTTCTCAGATGGTACTTTCAGACGCTATGAACCGTTAACTCGCGGACAAGTAGCTTTAGCCATTTACAAAACATTTGATTTCAGTGCATTTGATGGCAATGAGTCCAAAATGCCATTCACAGATGTTAAAGGCACAGCCTATGAAAAAGCAGTTTCTGCATTATACGCTGCTAAAGTAACAGCTGGAAAAAGCGAAACTACTTTTGGAACACATGATACTATCACAAGAGGACAGTTCCTTGTTCTATTATCCAAAGCAATGGAAGCCATCCATAAGGATAAAAAGCTTAAAAATGTTGATGTTAAAGTAAACAATAACCAAACAGCTACTGTTTATGGAGAAATTGAAGATTTCAAATTAGACGGTACAGAATTAGTTAACGTTAAGATTATTTCTAAGAAAGACAACAAGCAGTTAATCAATGTTGACGTAAAACCAGATGCTGCTCTTAAATTCACTTACACAACTCCTATGTTAGCAAATGGCAACTACGAAGCTAAAGTCGGTATCGTAGGTAGCCAGCACATTGAAACATTACCGTTTACTATTGCTGACACTACAGCACCAGGAGCACCTGGAATTTCATTCGTAGGCAAGAGTGTTGTTGGAGGAGTAGTTGATTTACTTGATTTACAAAATGACTTAACTACTCATTTCACATATGGAACAAATGGTCCAACAGGAGCACAAGTAGGAGATACATTGAAATATAAAGTATACTCTGATAACGCTGTTGTTATGGACAAAGAAGTACAACTTACTGCACAAGATATTTCTAACGGATATGTTCAAACAGTTATTAAAACAAATGCATTACGAAACCTACTCGGTTCATTATTAAGCTTAGATGAAATCCTTGGCGGACTTGGATTATCAAGTGCTGATTTAACAGCTGAGCAAGCTGCTGCTTTAGAAAATGCCCTTGCTGCAAGCGAAGCTGATCCAAATTCAGTTCAAGCAGCTGGATTATTAGACGGTCTGCTTGGCGGATTATTAGGTGGCGGTTCTTCTGAAACTTCAAGTAGCGGCGGATTATTAGGCGGCTTACTTGGCGAAGACGGTCTTTTAGGCGGATTATTAGGCGGCTTGTTAGGTGCACCAGGTTCCGGTGATTTATTAGGTGGCGTTCTTAACGGCGTAGTTGGACTTGTTGACGGCTTATTAGGTCTTGTGGTAGACGGTGTATTACAAGGGGTCTTTAATGGTGCTGAAAATGTAACAATCCAAGTACAATTAATTGACCAAGCTGGAAATGAATCTAACATTAATACAGAAGTTTACAAATTCCAAGTAACAGATGTACTCGGACTATAATCAATAGTACGAGCGACAACAGAGCTGTCCTGAAAGCAAAGGGGCCAGGCACCACAATCTCGTATCACTTTGCTTAATCTGCAAAGGATATCGATCAATAGTGGATGCCTGACACCTTATGGGACAGCTCTTCTTTTTATACAGCAAAGCATATGCGCAGTGAATGAGCGGACGCTCGTTCATTAACGTTAATCATTCATTCAGAGTTATATTCTATATGATGGCTTTCCTTGATGGACAACAAAAAGGGGTGCCTTTATATCGGCGACCTTATCATTTTTATTTCTTATAGATTTATTCTAAGATGGCTAGTTTTTTTGGCATTTCTTCCTATTAATACTGTTAAACTTTAAATATTTTTGATAGACCGTGATGTGTTTGTCTAATGTCTGACTGCAATGAAGGGTATCAAAACTATTTAATCCTGTTGTTTCAGCTGTTTCGATTAACTCTCTTCTAAGCTGATTGATTCTATCCTCTAATTTGTCGACCTTTACAAACATACGAAAACTCCTTTAATCATCCAAGATCAGAAACCAAGTGATTGCTCATTGTGTAGCATACTAGCAATATTATGCAACAAAACGCTCTTTTTTAAAACACCTATGACAAAACTTCCTATAAAATGACATATGTTTTTTTATTGCTTAAAAGTGCATTAAAACTAGATAGTATGCGGTTATATTCATTGTCTATTTTCCATCAACAGAAGAGGACAACTTCCGCACACCTTATCACTCGATGAGATTTATATATTAATAAGGAAGAAAATAGATGAACAGCATGTGATTTTCCCCATTTTTCTTCATTAAATAAATGACTCCTTAACTCACTGCAAGTTTAAAATATCTACACTTATCTTTCTATTAGTGCTAAAATAATTAGAAATAAAAAAATTGATGCAAAATAGAATTTTTTAAAAAATGGGGGTAATTGTATTGGCAGAATTACGTAGTAATATGATCAAGCAAGGTATCGACCGTGCTCCACACCGCAGTTTACTGCGTGCAGCGGGTGTGAAAGAAGAGGATTTCGGCAAACCGTTTATTGCCGTTTGTAACTCTTATCTTGATATCATTCCGGGCCATGTTCATTTACAAAAATTCGGAAAATTAGTAAAAGAAGCAATTCGTGAAGCCGGTGGCGTACCTTTTGAATTTAATACAATCGGTGTAGACGATGGAATTGCCATGGGCCACATTGGGATGCGCTATTCTTTACCAAGCCGTGAAATCATTGCTGACTCAGTAGAAACTGTAGTCTCTGCGCACTGGTTTGACGGTATGGTTTGTATTCCAAACTGTGACAAAATTACACCTGGAATGATGATGGCAGCGATGCGTGTTAATATTCCAACAATCTTTGTCAGCGGTGGTCCGATGGCGGCTGGTAAAGATGCAACCGGAAATACGCTTACTCTTACATCTGTGTTTGAAGGAGTTGGAGCTTACCAATCCGGACAAATTGATGAGAGTAAATTACAGGAGATCGAACAACTCGCATGTCCTTCCTGTGGCTCATGTTCCGGTATGTTCACTGCAAACTCTATGAACTGTCTGGCGGAGGGTCTTGGTCTTGCACTTCCTGGAAATGGAACTATTCTAGCAACTTCACCAGAACGATGTGAATTTGTCAAAAAGTCTGCAAAACAATTAATGGAACTAATCAAAAAGGACATTAAACCTCGTGATATCGTTACAGTGGAAGCCATCGATAACGCATTTGCATTAGACATGGCGATGGGCGGTTCAACGAATACTGTGCTTCACACGCTAGCCATCGCAAATGAAGCAGAAATTGAATATCCATTAGAAAGAATTAATGAAATCGCCAATCGTGTGCCGCATCTTGCTAAAATTGCCCCGGCAAGTGATTATGCAATTGAAGATGTACACAGAGCCGGTGGAGTGAGTGCAATTATTAATGAACTCCTCAAAAAAGAAGGTGCCTTTAACGGCGACTGTTTATCCGTATCTGGCAAAACAATTCGCGAAAACGTAGCCGGTGCTGAAATTCTTGATACTGATGTTATTCACCCATTAGACAACCCGCATTCAGAGCGCGGCGGACTTGCTGTTCTATTCGGCAACCTGGCTCCGGAAGGTTCGATCATTAAAGTTGGTGCCATTGATCCGGCTGTCGGCGGCTATCATAGAGGACCTGCTATCTGCTTTAATTCGCAAGAAGAGGCTCTATCCGGAATTATCACTGGTAAGGTAGAGGAAGGACATGTAGTTGTAATCCGTTATGAAGGTCCTAAAGGCGGTCCGGGTATGCCGGAAATGCTTGCTCCAACTTCACAAATTGTCGGACGCGGTCTTGGTGCGAAGGTCGGCTTAATCACAGATGGACGGTTCTCCGGGGCATCCCGCGGTATATCAATTGGGCATATCTCTCCTGAAGCTGCAGAAGGCGGTCCAATCGCATTCGTTCAAGATGGAGATATCATTGAACTGGATATGAATAAAAGAACCATCACGCTTGAAATCTCTGAAGAAGAAATGGCAAAACGCAAAGCCGAGTGGAAAGGCTTTGAGCCTAAAGTGAAAAAAGGCTACCTTGCCCGCTACTCCAAGCTTGTAACAAATGCAAGCAAAGGCGGCATTATGAAAATTTAATCTATACTAAAATGGAGCTCATCTTGGGCCCCATTTTTTGTTTGATTTCCATAAAAAAATCTCGTGCATCAGATCAATCCCAACATAAAAAGAGCCGTTGCCTCGGGGGAATTCTCCTCCCTACAGTAAAACGGGCGAAAATATTACCGAAACAAGAAGAAAACAGTATTTGATAGTTAGAGAGCCATCTATCAGTATTCCACATTTCGAAAGAAAGTAGCGTAATTTTGAAAAGGGCTGTCCCATAAGGCGTCAGGCATCCATAATCTGTCCATATCCCATGTAATTTCTGCATGATACAAGATATTGTACTGTAAGTGCCTATACCTTTGCTTGTGGACAAGCTCCTTGATTACTCCATCGCTAAAAGAAATATTCTTTTTTAAAATTTAATTGATAATAATTTTCATTATTGTTAAGACTAACGAATGGATAAGGCAACCAATGAAGGCTGCCTCTGGATAAGTTAAATTTTTGATTCAAATGTTTGGCAATCCGTTTCTTCAGACGTAGACGCCTTTGCTCCCATTCGGTTAACAACATTAATAGAGGAAGCATTGCACAGATTTCCTGCTGCCCAATAACTACAGTTATTGACTTCGCACTTTACATCTTTAGCCATCCCTTCACCCCCTTCTTTCTTAGTTTGCCCCAAAAAAGATAATTTTGAACCTTGTTTCGGTGTCAGGCACGCAAAAAAGACATTTGTCTTTTTTGCGTGCCTGACACCATAAATGGACATTTGTCCTTGTGAAAAGTACAGTGTTTTTTTATTTAGGTGATCTGTAGGGATGGAGCGTGTTCATTTCGTCTATATTTCTGCACAGGTGAATATGTAAGTAATTGAAAATATGGGAATTTGCCTGATTTTATGGTAATCTTTCTGCATGGGTTTTTTTCTTGTAGCATACTTTGTATTGAAGGGGACAACCGAGCAGTTACTTACATAAAGTGAAAATTAGTTGGAGGGTTAACATGCAAAGCTGGATTACAGATTTTATGGAGCAGTTTGGTTATATCGGGATTTTTCTGATGATTGCATTAGAAAACGTCTTTCCCCCGATTCCTTCGGAGGTTATTCTTCCTTTTGGCGGTTTTATGACCACTTATACCGATTTAACTATAGTTGGGGTGATTATTGCATCAACGGCAGGTTCAGTCGCAGGTGCTGTAATTTTATATGGGATTGGCTTGCTGCTTGATGTAGAAAGATTGGAAAAGATTATCAACCGCTGGGGGCATATTTTGCGCGTCACTAAGGATGATATTCACAAGGCTGACACTTGGTTTGACAAATACGGTATTTGGACCGTGCTTTTCTGTCGAATGATTCCTTTAATCCGCAGTTTAATATCGATTCCTGCAGGGATGTCAAATATGAAATTCAGTCTCTTCCTCCTTTTTACTTTCATCGGAACCTTAATTTGGAACATTATTCTTGTGTCCATCGGTGCAGTATTAGGTGAAAACTGGGGGAAAATAACAGAAATTATGGATGTTTATTCCAATATCGCCTATGTCATTATTGGTATTGGTATTATTGTATTTCTTGTCTGGTTTTTCCGTAAAAAACGGAACAAAGCATAAATTATCATAAGGAGAACTTTTTACAATGGATTTTATTGAAATTCTGAAAGCGATCATTTTAGGGATGGTCGAAGGACTAACGGAATTCGCCCCTGTTTCCTCAACAGGGCATATGATTATCGTTGATGATATGTGGTTGAAATCGAAAGAGTTTCTGGCACAGCCAGTAGCCAATACATTTAAAATCGTCATTCAACTAGGGTCAATACTAGCTACCGTTGTTGTCTTTAAAGATCGGTTTATTGATATTCTTGGCTTAAACAGGGTTTTCCACAAGGAAAGAGTAGTCACAGTCGGAGGAGGGCACTTAAATCTTTTGCATATATTGATTGGCTTAATTCCAGCCGGTGTCCTAGGCTTTTTATTTGAGGATTACATTGATAATAATTTATTCTCAATCAATACCGTCGCTATCGGTTTAATCCTCGGTGCACTCCTAATGATTATCGCTGATTTATTTGGCGGGAAGCGGCCATCTGTTAATTCACTGGATGCTATCAGTTATAAACAGGCGTTTGTCGTTGGACTGTATCAATGTTTATCATTATGG
This sequence comes from uncultured Bacillus sp., assembly GCF_946478885.1. The sequence continues at coordinate 38,117 of NZ_CAMLDX010000016.1, forward strand.
CCTGGTTTTTCCCGCTCAGGGGCTACCATTTCCGGCGGTGTCTTAACCGGATTAAACCACCGGGTTGCAGCGGACTTTACCTTTATTATGGCCGTTCCAATTATGGCCGGTGCCAGTTTTCTCTCTCTTTTAAAAAACTGGCAGTACTTTACAGTCGATGCCCTGCCGTTTTTTATTGTAGGATTTATCAGTGCGTTTATCTTTGCCCTGATTTCAATCCGATTCTTCCTGAAGCTAATTAATAAGGTCAAGCTCCTTCCATTTGCATTCTATCGAATTATCGTGGCAGCTGCCATTTATATCTTTTCCTAAAAAATGAATGCCCGCTGACATGTTCGATTGAGTAGAAAAGACCTTTCTTAGAAGGTTTTACAAAAAAAAAAGAATTCCTGTATCTATTGTGGACAGGAGTTCTTTTTATTATTCGGAAGATCCCATTTGTCATTGTCGAGACTGAAAGGCAACTATTGAATTCCCCTAAGAAAACACCCTGTGCTTCAGCTTCATAGGAACCATTCATTTCCTTTTACCCGAATCAGCAAAGAATATTTTATGATAAAATTCGTTTTTCTCCTTCTAGTGCGCGGATGTCAGATATATTTTGTGTGAATTCCAATGTACCCATATACTTTCCTTCTTCATCCCGGATAGCAAAGTAGCGGATATAGATGAATTTGTCTCCGATATTGATCCAGAAATCCTCAACATCCTTTGCCCCTGATTTAAAATCCTGCAGTAATTTTTCTACAACATGAACGCTTTGCGGCGGATGACAGTTCTGAACGGTACGGCCGATAACCGCTTTTGTTCTAGCAAAGATTCTCTCTTTCCCATGAGAAAAATAGCGGACAACATCATTTTCATCGATAAAGGTAATGTCCACCGGCATATGATTCAGGAGGATTTCTAGCTGTTTCAGTGAAACAATTCCCGTTTCAAAGCGGATATAGCCGGCAAAATAAGCATCATCCGTTTCATCCTCTACCGTTTCAACTTCAAGTGGATGACGTTTTGGTTTCCACACACTCTGAGGTGCTGTTAAACAAAAACCAATCAATTCGCTTTCAGCAGCGATCTTAGCCCATTCATCCTCTGTTAAGGTTTCCAGTGCCATTGGGAACAGAATATTTTCCTCTTTAAATATCATTTCGCTAACTTCTTTTATTACCTGATTTAAAATAGAGACGGCTTTGTATTGATCGCCTGTATAGTTTATTATCGCTTTTTTTGCATCTTTAATGGCGAGACGGATCGCATCATCTACTCCCCACATAACTTGTGTTGGCCCAAAAATACCATACTTTTCAAGATATGGGAATAGAAGATTTTCTTTTCTAGAATAGTGCTTATCAATATCCCATAAAAGGTTTAAATCTTCAAGCAGCTTAAAGCGGTTCTCATCAGAATCATCTTTTTCAAAGTGTTCTTTGTGCATCTGAAGCTTGAAGTTTACCAACATGTCAACTTCTTTGTTCTCCATTTTCCACGTATGAACAGGATGTCCCGGTTCATCCTCAGGTTTCTCAGAACGGTGGATGTCCTCAATGGAACCCTTAAATACCTCAGCGTGCACAGAGCAAAAGCGCTGAATCTCGGATGCCGGAATTCCGTCCTCCTGCATTAATGCCTGCTCCAGCTGAGAAATTTGTGCTACCGTTATATCACCGACCGCTTCTTCAAACTTTGCCTTTACTTCGGCAATATCCTTTCCTGCATGAAGTTCTTTCATAATCTCCTTCAGCATTTCCAGGCGTTCACTTTTATTATTCATAACGACCTCACGATTATTGATTAATTCACTCATCATCCATACCTCCTAAAAATTCGGGTTTACCCCTTCCCTTACCTCCAGATGAAAAGGAACATTCTTGAACTGGCTTCTCTTGTCTTTCGTTTATTTGTTATCCAGGCACCGGGTGTCATCCTTAACCCGATTTTTTATTCAGCTTCCCTGAAATCCTTATTGTTTAACGGTATATCCGTATTTTTCAAATGTTTCCTTGATATGGGAAAGGTCTATTCCTCTCATTTGGGCTCCTTTTTTGATGGTCATGACCCGACCCGCAGTTTGTAGCATTCCCGGTTTTGTGATTTGCTCAAAGCCAAGCTCCTTCATAACTTCGCTGACAAATGGATCTGCTGCACAAAGTTCATTAATAGTCTTATGAAAATCAATAATCTTATTCATTATGGCTCACCTCGTAGTGAAAGTTTATAAAATAAATAGATTTTTATCTTCATGAGAACTGTTCTCACAAAACAGTATACTTCCAATGCAAATATCATATTGTGATACAAATCACTCTTTGCTTATCCGTCTAGCAGAATGATTTTATACAGAGCAATTTACTCTTTTGTACTATCCCTAAAGGACAGGCATACATTATATAAACGGGATCTCCTAAATAATTAAGCCCGTTTTGTGTCCTTTTCTTGAATATTTTTTCACCAGGGAAAAGAGAGATCCAGCATGACCATTTAACCGTTTATCTTAGAAAGAGCTTCTATCATGTTCCTTGTCGAGATTCTCCTGCAAGGCACACATTCAACGAATCAATCACTGGAAACACTCCGGTATCCGCAAGGGCTGTCATAATGCGCCACAGCATTGACAACAAAGAGGAAAGGAGCCAATCGGCCGTGAAAAAATATTTCCCGATTGCAGGTCTAGCCATCACAATCATCGCTTTCAGTTATCTTCAATCCCCCTATTCTTTAATAAACAAAGATTACGTCCAAATGACAACCGTTCCAAATGAAGTGTTTCTCGCAGAAGCTCGAGGAGGGATGGAAGCAGAAGAAGAAAAACAGGAAACAGAGGAAGCAGCTAGCACAGAAAACAGCGGAGAGGATAAAGAAATCGCTCCTCAAAACTATACATTAGAATTAGTCCTCGAAGAAAGAACCAAAGTAGACGGTTTTATTGAAGAAACCTATCATGAATATGAAATTTACAGGGACAAAAGTGGTCAGGTTATTAAAAAAATACCGACGGCTCATTACAGCTATCTCCGCTATTATGACCATTAAACCAACAGTGCCCGCACTCTCGTAGAATGCCGGGCACTGTTGGTTTTATTGATTATAAAGAAGGGCTTGAGCAATACCCACGAAATATTCCGATTCACGGATAATATGATCTAGAACGACTTTAGCTGTTTGATTAACGCTAACGGTAGCGCTTTCTGTTTTGATTTGCTGGCAAAGCTTAATAAATTGCAGACTTTGCTTCAAACAGAAAGATACGATCTCTAAAACCTGTTGCTGCAGGGCAGTGGAAATATAGTAGGCTGAGCGAACAACCGATTCAATGAATCGCAATACCTTCTGATGTGTTTCTCCAAGGGCCTTTTCCCACTTTTTTAACGCTTCTATATATTCCTCTTCCAGGTTATCCACCAGTTCTCTGATAACCACAGTATGTTCTGTTTCCTGATGCTTCCAAAACTCTGCTTCATCCAAGATTCGCAGCGGCATCTGCTGTCCATAATAATGTTGCAATCCCGATTCCTCCTCATATGATCTTCACCACAATATATGATGGACATCCCCCGGTTATACTGATAACAAGCAATTTCCCATTGGAGGAAGAATGGCGAACTTTCCGTTCAGGTACAAGCCAGATTTTTGTTATAGGGTCATCTATAATTCCGCTCTCTTTTCTATTTCGTCAGTTTTCATCGCAATCCTTATTTTTCCAAAATAATCTTTGATAAATTGACAGATTTGTACGAGCTAAATAAATTTAATGTCCCTTCTTCAGGTACCCAATCAGGGATTTTTTCCTGCGAAGGCGTATGGTATGATGATTAAAGTTGGTAATACGGGATTGCATTCATGTATACTTACAATTTTCTGCCAATAATTTTTGTCGTTATTGAGTGTTTTGGAGGGGTTTTTCTTGGAAAACAAAACTGAAAAGTGGTCGTCCAAGCTGGGGTTCATTTTGGCCTCTGCCGGAGCGGCAATCGGGCTGGGGGCTATTTGGAAATTCCCTTATGTCACAGGAATGAGCGGCGGAGGTGCCTTTTTCCTGCTATTTATTTTCTTTACATTGGCTATCGGCATGCCGATGCTTATATCAGAATTTATCATCGGGCGGGGTTCCGGCAATGAAGCCATCAGTGCATATAAGAAGCTGGCACCGAACAGCCTTTGGGTAAATGTCGGGCGAATGGGCGTGGTTGGATGCTTCCTCTTGATGTCGTTTTATTGCGTTGTCGGTGGCTGGGTTTTGATATACAGCCTAATGTCTATCGCTGGAAAAGTGATTGAGGATGGAGCCGATTATCCCGGATTGTTTAGTTATATTACAGGCAGTCCTGCTGTAACAATTCTAGGTTTAGCGCTCTTTCTGCTGATTAATATCATTATCATTGCCCTTGGTGTGCAAAACGGGATTGAAAAAGCCAATAAATATATGATGCCGCTTTTGTTTATCTTTTTCATAATCTTGGTGATCCGCTCCCTCACGCTGGATGGTGCAATGGAGGGAGTCAAGTTCTTTCTCCAGCCTGATTTCTCAAAAATTACAAGCGAGTCGGTGCTATATGCCCTAGGACAATCCTTTTTTGCCTTGGCAGTTGGATTTTCCTGCATGGTCACCTATAGCTCCTATTTAGATAAAAATGTAAGCATTCCGACAGCAGCAGGGTCTGTTGTACTCATGAATATCATTGTCTCCCTGCTTGCCGGACTGGCGATTTTCCCGGTTGTCTTTTCATTTGGGCTCGAACCGACAGAAGGGCCAGGACTGCTCTTCATGGTCCTGCCAGAAGTCTTTGCGCAAATGCCATTCGGTGAACTGTTTTTATCTTTGTTTCTTATTCTCTTTCTATTCGCAACGTTAACCTCGTCATTCAGTTTGTTGGAAATTATTGTGGCGGCTTTTACAGCCAAGAAGCAGTATTCACGAAAAAAGGTATCGTGGATTTCCGGCGTCGTTGTCTTTATCGCTGGCATCCCTGCTGCACTATCATCGAGCCTACTAACTGATTTCAAGTGGTTTGACCGCACGATCTTCGATTTAACCGACTATCTCGTCAGCAATATCATGCTCCCTCTCGGGAATCTGTTTATTGCCTTTTTTATTCTGTATAAAATGAACAAAACTATCGTAAAGGAACAGTTTTTCCAAGCCAATACACTCGCCCCATCTGCCTATAACGGATGGATATTCCTGATGCGCTGGGCAGTACCCATTGTCATAATCCTTGTCTTCCTAAGTACCTCGGGAATTTTAAGGTGACAGGCACCGCAAAAAGACATTTGTCTTTTTTGCGTGCCTGTCACCTTAAATGGACAAATGTCCTCGTACAAAGGACATTTGTCCATTTTAAATGAAACTGACTATTTCTCCTCTGATCACTACTTTCCCTTCGATCTCAAGCATGAATAAACACTCCATCATTTCGGATTCACAGCTTTGTAATGGTTGGATCAAGGTTGAAATAGATGTTGGAGATTGGATAAGCTAATTTAGTAGTAGATTCTATTCCAGTGCTGGGATCGAACTGTAGATGTTTGCCGATTGATTCCCGCTGAAAGCGGCTAAACTTTCTATTCCTAAATATGGAGGTATCCCATTGGCCAATATCTGATTACAGCCCTTTCCTTCAGCGGAATAAATGGAATGGGGAACAGCACACACAGTTTCCCCTTGCTTTAGGCTTTGTTAAATTTTAATGTTGAAAATTAGGTAAAATAAATAGGAAACCCCAATAATAATGGTTTCCTATTTCCTTTTTCACATTAACAACTGCCAATTATTCAAAGTTTATTCACATTGTAACCAAAAAGAGCTAGAAGTTAGAACCAATCCTGTACATAAGCAACTAATCCTAATAACGCACCTAATCCCAACCCCATAAAAACAGGCAATATGAAACTTGATTTCTTTAGTGCCTCATTAGTTTCCCCCATCGAAAACCCTCCTCTGTATAAACAATGATCTATTAACTATACGGAAAAAATATGAAAAGGTTTCAAATCCCTGTTTTTTCAATCCGATACTAATTATTAATATTAAGATGCGCTGAATTTTGATAACCGCAAGCTCTCATATGTGTCAGTCATTTCAAATACAAATGATGTTAGCAGAAATTCCTTGATATGCTGTTTCGTACTTTCGTTACTACGACTGTCGACAAGTAAGAACCAAGCAAGGTAATTATCAAGATATTTCGTAGCTACACCTTTAAAGCGGTCTATCCATTGTTTCAAACGAGAATGGAGACCGTTGACATTTTAAATGTGGTACAAGCCCTTGATAACGTGTTTACCATCGTCTGATTTAATCCGATAATGCTCTATACCTTTATCTTTTTCATAGGTTTTGTAAGCTCTCCAAGCATCGGTTACAATCATATTTGCATTGGACAGTTTAGAACCAATCAAGGCATCAATTTTTGATTTTACAATACGCCCCAAACAAATAGCTTTGGAAACGATTGCTTTTGTACGGTCTAAAGAATATCCATGCAGCCTCAGTCTCCACCTCTACAACATGACCGTCAATTCCCGTCAAAGCAAAAATACGGAGGGAAGCTATTAAAAAACCTCCTCATTCAATTGTTCAAGCAAAT
>NZ_CAMLDX010000017.1 GCF_946478885.1 uncultured Bacillus sp.
ATTACGAATGGAATTGTTGTAACAAATGACTTTAATTTAAATAAAGTGTGTGAATTACAACAGGTATCCGTTCTAAATATTAATGATTTGGCAAACGCAGTTAAACCGGTGGTTCTCCCTGGTGAAGAAATGAATGTTCAGGTTATAAAGGACGGCAAGGAATACAATCAGGGTGTTGCTTACCTGGATGACGGAACGATGATTGTTGTAGAGGACGGCCGGGATTATATTGGAAGAAATATTGATGTCATTGTGACCAGTGTTCTACAGACATCTGCCGGTAGAATGATTTTTGCTAAACCAAAATTGCTGGAAAAAGCATTGTGAACCTTTATTCCCGTCACGCCATAATACTATGAAACTGAAACAAGCCTGAGGAGCATGCGGAATCCGTTTTGAACAAACGGGCTGTATGCTTCGCAGGCTATTCATTTGTTTGGAATATTGTTAAAATAGGGAATAAACATGTGCTATAGATAGGAGTATGGTTATGGCTTATCAAGTCATTCTTCCTGCAGCGGGCCAGGGGAAAAGAATGGGTGCGGGGAAAAACAAATTATTGCTGGAAATGAATGGAATGCCGATTTTTATTTATACATTAAAGGTATTTGAATCGGATGATATGTGTAAGGGGATCATCCTTGCCATCAATGAGGCGGAAGGTCCGGAGTTCAGAAGCTTACTTGCGCGGTATGGAATTACGAAGGTTAGCAAGCTTGTGCCGGGGGGCAGTGAACGGCAGTTTAGTGTTTATCATGGCGTTCAGACCTTAAAGGATGATGAAGGAATTGTACTTGTTCATGATGCGGCACGACCCTTCATCGATATCGATCAGATTCATAACTTAGTTGCAGCAGCTGAGCAATATGGAGCAGCTGTGTTAGCTGTGCCGGTGAAAGATACCATTAAGAAAGCAGAAGGAAGCAGAGTAACAGAAACGGTAGAACGTTCCGGCCTGTGGTCTGTCCAAACTCCGCAGGCATTTCGCATTTCGCAATTGCGCCAGGCCCATGAGAGGGCTCAGGCTGAACATTTTGTTGGAACGGACGATGCTAGCCTTGTAGAGCGGATGGGACAGGATGTTATCATCGTTGAAGGAAGCTACGATAATATCAAGCTGACGACCCCCGAGGATTTATTCTTTGCTGAATCGATCATTCGAAAACGGAAAAGTTGGATGAACAGAGGCTGTTAAGCTAAAATATTGATGAAAAAGACCTGGAGTGACGGGCAGCGGGGTCTGTTCAGGCTAATCCAACTTAGCTAAACGTGTGCCTCGGGTGAATACCAACAGAATGCTTGTAACCAATGAATAAAAGGAGCTGAGACTATGTTTCGTATTGGACAAGGTTTTGACGTGCATCAGTTAACAGAAGATAGGCCGCTCATTATCGGAGGCATTACGATTCCATTTGAGAAGGGGCTGCTGGGGCATTCTGATGCAGATGTTTTATTACATACTGTTGCTGATGCCTGCCTTGGTGCAATAGGCGAAGGAGACATCGGACAACACTTTCCTGATACGGATCCGGCATTTAAGGGAGCCGACTCAGGCATTCTGATGCAAGCAGTTTGGAAACTCGTGAAGAAAAAGGGCTATACATTGGTTAATGCCGATTGCACGATTATTGCTCAGAAGCCGAAGATGGCTCCGTATATCGGACAAATGAAGGATAATCTTGCCCAACTTTTGGAAACGGATCCGGAAAATATTAATGTGAAGGCGACTACTACAGAGAAATTGGGCTTTACAGGAAGGGCAGAAGGGATTGCTGCACAGGCAGTGGTACTGTTGCGAAAAATCTGAATCCTACCCAAAATTGAGTGAACGTGAAAAAATACTTCCTCTTGATTTCATTTTCCTCCGTTTAAATGTAAAATAGGAAATTGGAGACAAAAGATGAAAAATAAAAAGTAAATTTGTATACATTGGAGGCATTTGCAATGATGACAAAAGAAATCCGTGTGCGTTATGCTCCGAGTCCAACCGGACACTTACATATAGGGAATGCACGTACAGCTTTATTTAACTATTTATTTGCGCGAAATCAACATGGTAAATTTATCGTCAGAATCGAAGATACCGATCAAAAGCGCAATATCGAAGACGGCGAACAAAGCCAGTTAAAATACTTAAAGTGGCTTGGCATGGATTGGGATGAAAGTGTGGATGTCGGCGGTCCGTATAGTCCTTATCGCCAATCTGAAAGAAATGATATTTACGCAAAGTATTACAACCAGCTTCTTGAAAATGGACAGGCATATAAATGCTACTGTACAGAAGAAGAATTGGCACAAGAACGGGAAGAACAGATGGAAAGAGGCGAAACTCCTCAATACTCCGGTAAATGCCGACATTTAACTGCAACGGAGAGAGAACAGCTTGAAGCAGCGGGAAGAAAGCCGAGTATTCGCTTTTTAGTGCCGAAGGGTAAGATATTTGAGTTTGATGACATGGTAAAAGGACATGTGTCATTTGAAAGCGACGGCATCGGGGATCATGTCATTGTGAAAAAGGATGGCATCCCAACCTATAACTTTGCTGTGACGATCGATGATCATTTGATGGAGATTTCCCATGTATTGCGGGGAGACGACCATATTTCTAATACACCTAAGCAATTAATGATTTATGAAGCCTTGGGATGGGAGCCTCCAATCTTCGGCCATATGACGTTAATTGTGAATGAGAGCCGTAAAAAACTGAGTAAACGTGATGAATCAATTATCCAATTCATTGAACAGTATGAAGAACTTGGCTATATTCCGGAAGCATTGTTTAACTTTATCGCCTTGCTTGGCTGGTCTCCGGCGGGAGAGGAAGAGATTTTTTCTAAAGAAGAATTTATTAAGATTTTTGATTCCAGCCGTTTATCAAAATCACCTGCTTTGTTTGACAAGCAGAAGCTAGCATGGATGAATAATCAGTATATGAAAACGCTGGAGCTTGACCGTGTTGTGGAATTAGCGCTCCCGCATTTGGTTAAAGCCGGTTTGGTAAAGGAAAACCGAACAGAGGAAGAGGAACGCTGGGTTCGTGAACTGATCGCTCTTAATCAGGAAAAAATGAGCTTTGGCGCCGAAATTGTAGAACTGTCCGAATTGTTCTTTGCTGAAGATCTTCAAATAGAAGAAGAAGCAAAAGAGATTATTTCTGAGGAACAGGTTCCGGAGGTAATTGCCGCTTTTCTAACTCAATTAGATCAAGTTGAATCCTTTACAGTTGAAGAGATCAAAAAAGCAGTCAAAGCGGTTCAGAAAACAACCGGGCATAAAGGGAAAAAACTATTTATGCCGATTCGTGCGGCAGTAACTGGCCAGGTACATGGACCTGATTTAATGAAGACGATTGAATTGCTGGGAGAAACAAAAATTAGGGAACGTCTCCAAAGAATAATTGATTAACATATTAACAAAAATGTAATATAGTAAAAATAAATAGGTATTGTGAAAATGTTGATGAGAAATAGTAAAAAAATGATGCTTATGAGGAAAGATTCCTCTGTCAGAGAGAACCATCACCGGCTGAAAGTGGTTTAAGCCTCTCATTTTTTGAATGCATCTCAGAGTCCTGTGCTGAACCTTTCAGTGCGTAGGCACAGGCGGGGTCCAACCCGTTATCAGGACTGGAGTGGAGGCCTATTTCTGGGCTTAAACAGAGTGGAACCGCGCAAGCATGCGTCTCTGTCATGAGGACAGGGGCGCTTTTTGGCATTCTTTACAATATATTACAAGCGGGGGTAAGTGCATGTTTACGAAGCTGAAAGATGATATTGAAGTTATCTTTGAACAGGATCCGGCAGCAAGAAGCAATTTAGAGGTCATCTTAACCTATTCGGGGCTGCATGCCATTTGGGCACATCGGCTTGCCCATGCTTTTTATAAAAGAAAATGGTATTTTCTTGCCCGCGTTATTTCGCAAATCAGCCGCTTTTTTACCGGCATTGAGATACATCCGGGTGCAGTAATCGGCAGGCGCTTGTTTATTGACCATGGAATGGGAGTCGTTATTGGAGAAACATGTGAAATTGGCGACAATGTGACCATCTACCAGGGAGTGACATTAGGCGGCACCGGCAAAGAGAAAGGCAAGCGCCACCCAACGATTAAAGACAATGCCTTAATCGCAACCGGAGCAAAGGTGCTGGGTTCGATTACCATTGGAGAAAATTCAAAAATCGGGGCAGGATCAGTTGTTCTGCGTGATGTTCCGCCAAATTCCACCGTTGTTGGTATTCCTGGCAGGATTAAGGTGCAGAATGGACAGAAGGTGGATAAGGATCTCAATCATGCGAATCTGCCTGATCCGCTGGCAGAGAGACTGAAGGAAATGGAAGACGAAATCCTAAAATTAAAAGCAGAATTAGCGGGGCTTAAGCAGGAAAAGGAAAGGGGCAGTAAAGCGCATGGCTATTCAATTATATAATACTCTTACGCGAAAAAAAGTAGAGTTCATTCCTCTTGAGGAAGGAAAAGTAAAAATGTATGTGTGCGGACCGACGGTATATAATTATATCCATATAGGAAATGCCCGGCCGGCCATTGTGTTTGATACCGTGAGAAGATATTTGGAGTTTCGCGGCTATGAGGTTAAATATGTATCCAATTTTACGGATGTCGATGATAAATTAATCCGGACAGCAAAGGAAATCGGTGAAGAGGTTCCAGTGATCGCCGAGCGATTTATCAAAGCGTATTTTGAGGATGTATCCGCATTGGGCTGTCATAAGGCCAGCATCCATCCGCGTGTAACGGAAAATATGGATAGCATTATTGATTTTATTCAAATGCTGGTGGATAAGGGGTATGCTTATGAATCGGAGGGGGATGTGTATTTCCATACGCGGCGTTTCGCAGAGTACGGGAAGTTGTCCCATCAATCAATTGATGAGCTTCGGGTAGGTGCCCGCATTGCTATTGGGGACAAGAAACAGGATGCCCTTGATTTTGCTCTCTGGAAGGCGGCAAAAGAAGGAGAGATATATTGGGAAAGTCCATGGGGAAAAGGACGTCCAGGTTGGCACATTGAATGCTCTGCCATGGCAAAAAAATATCTGGGTGAAACCATCGATATCCATGCCGGAGGGCAGGACCTGGCATTTCCGCATCATGAGAATGAAATTGCCCAAACAGAGGCGTTGACCGGGAAACCCTTTGCCCGCTATTGGATGCATAACGGGTATATTAATATCAATAATGAGAAAATGTCAAAGTCGCTGGGGAACTTTGTTCTTGTACATGATCTGCTGAAGATGCACGATCCGCAGGTATTGCGTTTCTTTATGCTGTCGGTTCATTATCGCAATCCGATCAATTACAGTATTGATCTGCTGGAAAATACCCGCTCAGGATTAGAACGGATTAAAACATCTTATCAAAACTTAAAGTACCGCATGGAGAAAAGTGCAAATCTGGGAGAGGACAGTGACGATTGGGTGATCCAGATTGGCGGCCTCCGTAAAGCCTTTATTACGGCAATGGATGATGATTTTAATACCGCAAACGGGATTTCGGTTTTATTTGAACTGACGGCTCTGGCGAATAAATATTTAATGGAAAAAAATACAGATATGCATGTTTTCACACAATTTCTTAAGCAATTTGAAGAAATATTCCAGGTTCTCGGGTTGCAGCTAGAACAGGAAGAACTTCTTGATGAAGACATTGAGACCTTAATTGAACAAAGAATCCAGGCCCGCAAGGATCGGAATTTTCAACTGGCCGATCAGATCCGCGATCAATTAAAGCATTTGAATATTATTTTGGAAGATACACCGCAGGGTACGCGTTGGAAGAGAGGCTCATGATATGCTTCATTACAAACAAAAGGTGAATGAAAAATTATTAAACAGCCTTGCTCTTGCCTATATGGGCGACGCAGTATATGAAACCTATGTGAGATACCACCTGCTCCATAATGGACAGGTGAAGCCACATTTGCTTCATAAGGAGGCAACGCGGTATGTATCGGCAAAAGCGCAATCAGGAGTACTACATCAAATGGTGGAGAGCGGTTTTTTTCATGAAGAAGAATTAACGATTATTAAGAGAGGGAGGAACGCCAAATCCGGTACGGTTCCTAAAAATACAGATGTACAAACCTATCGTTACAGTACAGCGTTTGAGGCTTTAATCGGCAGTTTATATCTAGCGGGAAATCAGGAGCGACTTGAGGAAATCGTAACCAGGGCTTTTGAACTGGTGGAACCATTAAAGGGGGGACAGAGGAATGAGTCATGATTATATTATGGGTAAGAATCCGGTTATCGAAGCATTAAAGTCGGAGCGTGAAATTAATAAGATTTTGATTGCGGAAGGGTCGCAGCGCGGGCAGATGCAGCAGATAACAAACTTGGCAAAGGAATTGAATGTGCTGATTCAGTATGTACCAAGAAAAAAATTGGACACAATGGTTGAAGGGAATCATCAAGGAGTCTTAGCACAGGTAGCTGCCTACCAGTACGCGGAGCTGGATGATTTATTCGCCCTTGCCAAGGAAAGGAATGAAGCACCATTCTTTTTGTTGCTGGATGAAATCGAGGACCCGCATAATTTAGGATCTATTATGAGAACGGCAGATGCATCAGGTGCACATGGGATCATTATTCCGAAGCGTCGGGCAGTAGGGTTAACGGCAACCGTAGCGAAGGCCTCAACAGGCGCAATTGAACATATACCTGTTGTCCGTGTCACCAATATGGCTAGAACCATTGATGAACTAAAGGAAAGAGGAGTCTGGATTGCTGGGACAGATGCCAAAGGAAAGCAGGATTACCGGCAGTTTGACGGTACAATGCCGCTTGGCCTTGTGATTGGCAGTGAAGGCAAAGGAATGGGACGCCTTATCCGGGAAAAATGTGATTTTCTCATTCACCTGCCTATGACGGGTCATGTGACTTCTTTAAATGCGTCTGTGGCTGCAGCGCTCCTCATGTATGAGGTATATAGAAAACGCCATCCGCTTGGGGAATAAATATGGATATTTTATTAGTGGATGGTTACAACATTATTGGGGCATGGCCTGAATTGCGGGGGTTAAAGAATAAGGATATAGCGGCAGCAAGGGATCTTTTGATTGAGAAAATGGCGGAATACCAGGCATTTACCGGCATAAAGGTCATCGTTGTTTTTGATGCATACGGAGTTCAAGGAACCGAGAAAAAGGAGAAAAACTACAAGGTCGAGGTTATTTTCACGAAGGAGAATGAAACAGCGGATGAGCGGATTGAAAAGCTCTCTATTATCTTGAATAACCGAAAAACACAAATTCATGTAGCTACATCGGATTATACAGAGCAATGGGCCATTTTTGGCCAGGGTGCATTGAGGAAATCGGCCAGGGAATTACATACTGAGATGAATTTGATTGAAAAAGGAATTGAAAAGAACGTCGATCATATTAATAAAAATGCTCCGTTAGCAAAAATTCCATTGACGAGGGAAATGGCAGAAATTTTTGAAAAATGGCGTAGAGGAGAATGATCTTCGTTGACGTTATAAAAAATCGTACTGTATAATATCTCTAAGTATTGCTTAAGCAGTTGGGGGGGATCAGGTTGAATTTTTATGGAAGGCAGAAGCTTAATGATACTTTAACGCATTATCTGGAGCTTGAGGACGAGGAGATCGTTGAATTAGTCCATAAAGGGGAAAGCGAAGCATTAGATTTTCTGATCAACAAATACAAGAATTTTGTAAGAGCGAAGGCGCGTTCCTACTTTTTAATTGGGGCTGATAAGGAAGATATTGTTCAAGAAGGGATGATCGGATTATATAAAGCGATTCGTGATTTCAAAGAAGACAAGCTGTCATCGTTTAAGGCATTTGCCGAGCTTTGTATCACCAGGCAAATTATTACGGCCATTAAAACTGCTACAAGACAAAAACATATTCCATTAAATTCATACGTGTCCCTAGATAAGCCGATTTATGATGAGGAATCGGATCGGACTCTAATGGATGTCATATCAGGAGCAAAAGTGCTCGATCCAGAAGAATTGATTATAAATCGAGAAGAGTTCGACCAAATTGAAGTAAAAATGGCAGAACTGCTAAGCGATTTGGAACGTAAGGTACTTGCTCTCTATTTGGACGGGCAGTCCTATCAGGAAATTTCTGAAGAATTAAACCGACATGTTAAATCGATTGATAATGCCCTTCAGCGGGTAAAGAGAAAACTTGAACGGTACCTGGAAGTACGGGAATTCTCCTTATAATTCTAGTATTATTTTTTACAAAAAATATACAAAAATCCGTTTTCGTTGTAGATGGAAGCGGGAAAATCCTCTATCGCCAGCTGTTATCCCCTAAGAAAACTGCTTTAACATGCCTCCAAAACAGTGAAGCGTTTTTCTTACCTATTATTGACATGTATTACTGACCGTGATAAAGTTTTATAGATATAATGACTAGATGCAGGTGTGAAAATGAGAAAAAAAGTTACGCTAGCTTGTACAGAATGTGGTTCAAGAAACTATACGACGATGAGCAAAAAAGAATCAGAACGGCTAGAATTAAAGAAATACTGCGAACATTGCCAGACGCATACTACTCATCGTGAAACAAGGTAGCTTTTATTTATAGTTTGATTAATGTTATACTTCAGGTTTGGAGGTTACAAAATGCAACGCTTCGTGAAATTTTTCCGTGAAGTAGGACGTGAAATGAGAAAGGTGAGCTGGCCGAAACGCAAGGAACTGACCAGCTATACGATTACTGTTTTGGCAACTGTGGCTTTCTTCACTGTCTTTTTCGCCGTCATTGACTTGGGTATTTCCAAAGTGATTCGATTAGTTCTTGAATAACTCCTGTCAACTCATGGTATAATGGGAAGTAATACAGGAAAAGTTTAAAAGCCCGGAAACGGGTTTTTTGATTTGTTTCAAAAAGCAGAAAGTAAATCTTGCCCCCCAACCGGCGGCTTCGATTTTGGGGAAATGTATCAGGAGAGATGAAGTTCTGACTGCCTGTAAGCTCCGATAAGTACGGCAAAGGATGAGAGAACCCCAAGACTAAGGGAATCTGGACTAAAGAATTTTGGCATTTGTTTAATAAAAAAATCATGTCTTCAGCTTAAAAGCATTGGACTAATTGTATAGGGAGGGAAGGACGCAGAGTCCTCTTGAATGGAAAAAAACTGGTATGTTGTACATACGTATTCTGGATACGAGAATAAGGTGAAAACAAACTTAGAAAAACGTGTCGAGTCAATGGCGATGCAGGATAAAATCTTTCGGGTTATCGTTCCGGAGGAAGAAGAAACAGATATTAAAAACGGAAAGAAAAAAGTAGTGAAACGCAAAGTATTTCCTGGCTATGTGCTTGTTGAACTGGTTATGACAGATGATTCCTGGTATGTTGTCCGGAATACTCCAGGGGTAACCGGATTTGTCGGTTCTGCTGGAGCCGGATCGAAGCCGTCTCCGCTGCTGCCGGAAGAAGTAACTGCCATTCTGAAACATATGGGTGTAGATGAAAGACGAGTAGATATTGATTTTGAAATTGGCGAAACGGTGAAGGTGAAGGAAGGTCCGTTTGCTAATTTTGAAGGAAGCATTGAAGATATCGATCGGGATAAAGCGAAGATTAAGGTGCTTGTTAATATGTTTGGTCGGGATACCCCGGTAGAACTTGATTTTTCACAAATTGAAAAATTATAATCAGAAGAACTTGAAATCATTATAAAATAGTGGTAATATTTCATAGGTCAGTATGTCTCGGATTAGAGACTGTTTGATACTAAAGTTCTTTATACTAACATAGAGACTGTCGATTGAGTGGGAGGGTACATGTCCCTATTACCACATCACGGACTTAAGGAGGTGTGTCTCGTGGCTAAAAAAGTAATTAAGGTTGTTAAATTACAAATCCCTGCTGGTAAAGCGAATCCAGCGCCGCCGGTTGGTCCTGCACTAGGTCAAGCAGGTGTTAATATCATGGGATTCTGTAAAGAATTTAATGCTCGTACAGCTGATCAAGCTGGCTTAATCATTCCGGTTGAAATTACGGTATTTGAAGACCGTTCATTTACATTTATTACGAAAACTCCTCCTGCTGCCGTTCTTTTGAAAGTAGCAGCTGGAATCCAATCCGGTTCTGGACAACCGAATCGTAATAAAGTAGCAACAGTTAAACGTGATAAAGTACGCGAGATTGCTGAAACAAAAATGCCTGATCTAAACGCAGCAAGTGTTGAAGCAGCTATGCGTATGGTTGAAGGTACTGCACGCAGCATGGGTATTGTTATCGAAGACTAATCCATGCCGTAAATGAAGGTTGACAAAAGGTTGCGGGGTTGAAATAAAGTCACTCGCAACCTTTATTCTGTCTAACGATTCATGATGTCCCAAAGGTTATGTTTATAAGAAATCGGCAGTATCCGGTTTCTTCATCCCAACCTCTAGCCTCTGACATCAGAGAAAGCGCTGCTTGCGTTTTTTCAAGTGGGAGGTTATTCCGCTAAAACCACAAATCAAGGAGGAAATAATAATGGCTAAAAGAGGTAAGAAATATTTAGAAGCAGCTAAGCTTGTAGATCGTTCAAAAGCTTATCCAATTGTTGAAGCTATGGAGCTTGTAAAGAAAACAAGCGTTACAAAATTTGATGCGTCTGTTGAAGTAGCTTTCCGTTTAGGAGTTGACCCTAAGAAAGCAGATCAGCAAATTCGTGGAGCCGTTGTGCTTCCAAATGGAACTGGTAAAACACAAAGAGTTTTAGTATTCGCTAAAGGTGAAAAATTAAAAGAAGCAGAAGCTGCTGGCGCAGACTATGCAGGCGATGCAGAATATATCAACAAAATCCAGCAAGGCTGGTTTGAATTTGATGTTATCGTAGCAACACCTGATATGATGGGTGAAGTTGGTAAGCTTGGTCGCATATTGGGACCTAAAGGCTTAATGCCAAACCCTAAGACTGGAACAGTTACATTTGACGTAACAAAAGCCGTTAATGAAATCAAAGCCGGTAAAGTAGAATACCGTGTGGACAAAGCTGGTAACGTCCATGTGCCAATCGGCAAGGCTTCCTTCGAAATAGAGAAGCTTGTTGAAAACTTCAGTACTATTTTTGATACAATGCAAAAAGCAAAACCTGCTGCTGCAAAAGGAACTTACATGAAGAATGTAGCAATCACTTCAACGATGGGACCAAGCGTTAAGGTAGATCCTTCTACAGTAACAGTTAGATAAAAAAAGTAAGTTGACAAATTGAATTCTATTTATTAAAATAGAGTTCGTTGTGAAAACCTAATAACATTTGTACCATAGACAGCAGGTGCTGCAAGGCTTAATTTCCTGCCGAGGTCATACGATAGATTGAATAAACCGTTCCATGCGAATGGCTATTGTAAAAAACCTCTATGTCTATTTGATGTAGAGGCTTTTTAATTGTCGGGTATAAATGCAGTAATTTTTACAGGAGGTGTAAAGATGAGCAATGCTATCGAATTAAAGAAACAAACCGTAGTAGAAATCGCTGATAAATTAAAAGCAAGTAAATCAACTGTTGTTGTGGATTACCGCGGACTAAACGTAGCTGAAGTAACTGAACTTCGCAAACAGCTTCGTGAAGCAGGCGTTGATTTAAAAGTTTACAAAAATACTATGACTCGCCGTGCCGCTGAATCAGTTGATCTTGCTGGATTAAACGAAGCATTAACAGGTCCTAATGCGATCGCATTTAGTACTGAAGATGTTGTTGCACCAGCAAAAATTATCAATGAGTTTGCTAAAAAGCATGAAGCTCTTGAAATTAAAGCAGGTGTGATCGAAGGAAACTTGGCAACTGTAGAAGATATTAAAGCTCTTGCGGATCTTCCATCACGCGAAGGCTTGCTTTCTATGTTACTCAGCGTACTTCAAGCACCAATCCGCAACCTTGCTCTTGCAGCAAAAGCTGTTGCAGATCAAAAGGAAGAACAAGGCGCGTAAGTTGATGAATGCGTCATAAAAACGATAAACCCAATAATAAGGAGGAAAATCAATCATGACTAAAGAACAAATCATTGAAGCAGTTAAAAATATGACTGTTTTAGAATTAAACGACTTAGTAAAAGCAATTGAAGAAGAATTTGGTGTAACTGCTGCTGCTCCTGTAGCTGTAATGGGCGGAGCTGCTGCTGGTGCTGCTGCTGAAGAACAAACTGAATTTGACGTTGTTCTTACAGCTGCAGGCGACCAAAAAATCAAAGTTATCAAAGTTGTACGTGAAATCACAGGTCTTGGACTTAAAGAAGCAAAAGAACTTGTTGATAACACTCCAAAAGCAGTTAAAGAAGGCGCTTCTAAAGAAGAAGCTGAAGAAATCAAAGCTAAACTTGAAGATGTTGGAGCTGGCGTTGAAGTTAAGTAATCCATCAAGTGAAAAGCCCGCTATACAGCGGGCTTTTTCTTATCATTCCCCGTCAATTCTATTCCTTATTTCCTCAAACGGAGGTGATTGTATGACTGATCATTACTATTCCCGAACGCAAAATGTAGAAAGCGATCCGCAGTTTTGGGATTACACATTAAAAAATACCTGTTTTCGCTTTAAAACCGATAATGGAGTTTTTTCAAAAAATGAAGTGGATTTCGGATCCAGATTATTAATAGAAGCCTTTGAAATGCCTGATACAGATGGGGATATACTCGATGTCGGCTGCGGCTATGGCCCGATTGGACTGACAGTTGCAAAGCATTGGCCGGAAAGGCAGATTTATATGGTGGATGTGAACTTGCGCGCGGTCGGACTGGCGAAGGATAACAGCGAGCTTAATGGTATCACCAATATAAAGGTGTACGAGAGTGATCGCCTGAAAGCTGTCAAGGGTATGAAGTTTGCGGCAATTCTGACGAATCCACCAATCCGCGCTGGCAAAAATATTGTCCATGATATTTACGAGCAAAGTTTTGATTGTCTTTTGCCAGGCGGAGAGCTATGGGTTGTGATTCAAAAAAAACAAGGTGCTCCTTCTACGATGGATAAGCTTTCACTGTTATTTGATGAAGTTGAAACAGTTATCAAGAAAAAAGGCTACTATATTATAAGAGCAGTTCGGAACGCCTAAAATCAGGATGGAGTCCTTTCACAGAAATTTAAATGTTTCAGAAGAAAATTGTTGACTGACTTGTATCATTGTGATAGCATTGTAAAATGCCAATAGATTATTTTCTCTGTGCTACTAATTTAAACATATACTGTATAAAATTGGTATTTATGGGGAAACTAATAAAATAATAGTCGTATTGTGAAAATGTGGTTTTTGAGTTAAAAACCCTTTTTCTTTTTGTCTTATCGGAATGAAGAATTCTGCAGATTTAGTTCTGGTCTGGCAAGGAATTTTTCGATTCTTATAGGATGTATAGATGTAATAATTACGCTTGATTTGAGGGGTGAATCAGTTGACAGGTCAACTAGTTCAGTATGGACGACACCGCCAACGAAGAAGTTACGCACGGATCAGTGAAGTTTTAGAATTACCGAATCTTATTGAAATCCAAACCTCTTCCTATCAGTGGTTTCTTGATGAAGGTTTACGTGAAATGTTCCAGGATATTTCACCGATTGAAGATTTTACTGGTAATCTATCGCTTGAATTTATTGATTATAGTCTTGGCGAACCAAAGTATGATGTTCCAGAATCGAAAGAACGCGATGTTACATATGCAGCTCCATTGCGTGTAAAAGTGCGTCTTGTAAACAAAGAAACAGGTGAAGTAAAAGACCAGGATGTCTTTATGGGTGACTTTCCGTTAATGACTGAAACAGGTACATTTGTTATTAACGGCGCAGAACGTGTTATTGTTTCTCAGCTCGTTCGCTCACCGAGCGTTTACTTCAGCAGCAAACTTGATAAGAATGGTAAAAAGGGATTTACAGCTACTGTCATTCCAAACCGCGGCGCTTGGCTGGAATATGAAACGGATGCTAAGGACGTAGTGTATGTAAGGATTGATCGTACTCGAAAACTGCCCGTTACGGTTCTTTTGCGTTCACTTGGTTTCGGATCAGATCAAGAAATTATCGATTTGATAGGGGATAATGAATATCTTCGTAATACGTTAGAGAAGGACAATACGGAAAGTACGGAAAAAGCATTACTTGAAATCTATGAGCGTCTGCGCCCAGGTGAACCGCCTACAGTGGATAACGCAAAAAGTTTGTTGGTTTCAAGATTCTTTGATCCTAAACGCTATGACCTTGCGAACGTAGGACGGTACAAGATTAATAAAAAGCTTCACATTAAAAATAGATTATTTAATCAAAGACTGGCAGAAACTCTGGTAGATCCTGAAACAGGTGAAATTATTGCTGAGAAGGGAACCTTATTAGATCGCCGTACTTTAGATCGTATTATTCCAAATTTGGAGAAAAATATTGGCTTTAAAACACTCAGCCCATATGGCGGTGTAGTTGAAGAAGATGTAGTACTTCAATCTATAAAAATTTACGCTCCGAATGAAGATACAAAGGTGATCAATGTCATCAGCAACGCCTATGTGACAGATGAAGTGAAAAATATTGCACCAGCTGATATTATTGCTTCAATCAGTTATTTCTTTGATCTTCTCCACGATGTTGGAAATACAGACGATATTGATCATTTAGGAAACAGACGCCTTCGTTCTGTAGGTGAATTGCTGCAAAATCAATTCAGAATCGGTTTATCGAGAATGGAACGTGTGGTACGTGAAAGAATGTCCATTCAAGATACAAATACGATTACACCGCAGCAACTCATTAATATTCGTCCGGTCATTGCATCCATAAAAGAGTTTTTTGGAAGTTCCCAGTTATCTCAATTTATGGATCAAACAAACCCTCTGGCAGAATTAACGCATAAACGACGTTTATCTGCTTTAGGACCTGGGGGATTGACGCGTGAACGCGCCGGAATGGAAGTTCGTGACGTTCACTACTCCCACTATGGCCGTATGTGTCCAATTGAAACACCGGAAGGTCCAAACATTGGATTAATTAACTCCTTATCTTCTTATGCGA
This sequence comes from uncultured Bacillus sp., assembly GCF_946478885.1. The sequence continues at coordinate 14,981 of NZ_CAMLDX010000017.1, forward strand.
AAGTGAACAAATTCGGTTTCATCGAAACTCCGTATCGAAAAGTAGACCCAGATACAGGACGGGTCACCGATCATATCGATTACTTAACCGCTGACGAAGAAGATAACTATGTTGTAGCACAAGCAAACGCGCGTCTTGATGAAAACGGAGCCTTTATCGATGAAGAGGTCGTGTCCCGTTTTCGCGGTGAAAACACTGCCGTAAAAAGAGAACGCATTGACTATATGGACGTATCACCGAAGCAGGTAGTATCAGCGGCGACAGCATGTATTCCATTCCTGGAAAACGATGACTCCAACCGTGCGTTAATGGGAGCGAACATGCAACGTCAAGCTGTTCCTCTTATGCAACCGGAGGCGCCAAGAGTCGGGACCGGCATGGAATATGTATCGGGCAAGGACTCAGGAGCAGCTGTTATTTGTAAATATAACGGGATTGTTGAACATGTTGAAGCCCGTGAGGTATGGGTTCGTAGAATTGAAGAAATTGATGGACAAGAAGTGAAAGGCAACTTGGATAAATATCGCCTGCTTAAATTTGTCCGTTCAAACCAAGGAACATGTTATAATCAGCGCCCAATTGTTAAAGCTGGTGATAGAGTCATAAAAGGTGAGATCCTAGCTGACGGGCCTTCCATGGAACTGGGTGAACTTGCTTTAGGACGTAATGTCCTTGTTGCCTTCATGACATGGGATGGCTATAACTATGAGGATGCTATCATCATGAGTGAACGTCTTGTTAAGGATGATGTTTACACGTCGATCCATATTGAAGAATATGAATCTGAGTCACGTGATACCAAACTGGGACCTGAAGAAATTACCCGTGATATTCCGAACGTTGGTGAAGATGCCCTACGAAACCTTGATGAGCGTGGAATTATCCGTATTGGTGCGGAAGTAAAAGACGGTGATCTTCTTGTCGGGAAAGTAACACCAAAAGGGGTTACTGAGTTAACGGCAGAAGAACGACTGCTGCATGCTATATTTGGTGAAAAGGCACGTGAAGTGCGTGATACATCCTTGCGGGTTCCGCACGGAGGCGGCGGTATTGTTTTAGACGTGAAGGTCTTTAACCGTGAAGACGGAGATGAACTGCCACCGGGTGTAAACCAGCTTGTCCGTGTGTATATCGTTCAAAAGCGGAAAATCTCTGCCGGAGATAAAATGGCCGGACGTCACGGTAATAAAGGGGTTATCTCAAGGATTCTTCCGGAAGAAGATATGCCTTCCTTACCTGATGGTACACCTGTTGATATCATGTTAAATCCATTAGGGGTTCCTTCGCGGATGAACATTGGACAGGTGCTGGAGCTTCATTTGGGAATGGCAGCAAGAGCGCTTGGCATTCATGTAGCTACACCGGTCTTTGACGGTGCCACTGAGGATGATGTATGGGCTACGATTGAAGAAGCGGGTATGGCATACGATGCCAAAACGATTCTGTACGATGGAAGAACCGGTGAACCATTTGATAATCGTGTTTCTGTCGGCGTTATGTATATGATTAAACTAGCGCACATGGTTGATGACAAACTTCATGCCCGTTCAACAGGCCCTTACTCGCTTGTGACGCAGCAGCCGCTCGGCGGGAAAGCGCAGTTCGGCGGACAGCGGTTCGGTGAGATGGAGGTTTGGGCACTTGAAGCATACGGTGCGGCATATACCCTTCAAGAAATACTGACGGTTAAATCAGATGATGTTGTCGGACGTGTGAAAACGTATGAAGCGATCGTCAAAGGCGAAAACGTTCCGGAGCCGGGTGTACCTGAATCATTTAAGGTTTTAATCAAAGAACTGCAAAGCTTGGGTATGGACGTGAAGATTCTTTCCGGTGATGAGGAAGAAATTGAAATGCGTGATCCGGAGGATGATGACGATATTCAGCAGTCAGAGCCTTTAACCATGGTGACAGAAGCGCAAAAGGCTGAATCGGAAAAAGTCGGTTCAAACGAATAAATAAGAATGATCACTTTCGGAACGAGCCCAATAATATGCTATGGACTCGTTCCGGAGTCATTGTCTATATAAAAGCAGTGCAACATACATGACAAATTTAATAGTACTATTAACAGTTTTCCATAGTTTGGGAAGAATTTATCGGCAATCATGCCGGTAACATGAAAGTCAAGGTAAACCCGGAGATGAAAAGGGAGGTAGGCCCCTTGCTTGATGTAAATAATTTTGAGTATATGAAAATTGGTCTTGCATCACCAGATAAAATTCGTTCATGGTCTTATGGTGAGGTTAAAAAGCCAGAAACAATTAACTATCGTACGTTAAAGCCGGAAAAAGACGGCTTATTTTGTGAACGTATTTTTGGACCGCAAAAGGACTGGGAATGTCATTGCGGCAAGTACAAACGTGTACGTTATAAAGGGGTAGTATGTGATCGATGCGGTGTTGAGGTTACCCGAGCGAAGGTTCGGCGAGAACGCATGGGCCATATTGAATTAGCGGCTCCTGTTTCCCATATATGGTATTTCAAAGGAATTCCAAGCCGCATGGGGCTTGTTCTTGATATGTCGCCGCGTGCACTAGAGGAAGTGATCTATTTTGCTTCCTATGTTGTAACAGATCCTGGTGAAACCACTCTTGAAAAGAAACAGCTATTATCTGAAAAAGAGTACCGCGCATATCGCGAAAAATACGGAAATAAATTCCAAGCATCAATGGGTGCGGAATCAATTAAAAAATTGCTTCAGGATATCGACTTAACAAAAGAAGCGGATATCCTGAAGGAAGAGCTGAAAAATGCTCAGGGACAACGCCGTACGAGAGCCATTAAACGTCTCGAAGTCATTGAAGCATTCCGTGGTTCAGGCAATGAGCCATCATGGATGATTCTTGATGTACTTCCGGTTATTCCTCCAGAGCTTCGTCCGATGGTTCAATTAGATGGCGGACGTTTTGCTACATCAGACTTAAACGATTTATACCGTCGTGTAATTAACCGGAATAATCGTTTGAAACGGTTATTGGATTTAGGTGCGCCAAGCATTATCGTACAAAATGAAAAACGGATGCTGCAGGAAGCCGTGGATGCTTTAATTGACAACGGTCGCCGCGGTCGTCCGGTTACAGGACCCGGCAACAGACCGCTGAAATCTCTTTCACATATGCTGAAAGGAAAACAAGGACGTTTCCGTCAGAACCTTCTTGGTAAACGTGTTGACTATTCCGGACGTTCTGTAATTGTCGTGGGTCCAAACTTAAAAATGTATCAATGCGGATTGCCAAAAGAAATGGCCCTTGAGCTTTTTAAACCATTCGTGATGAAAGAACTGGTCGAAAAAGGACTGGCACATAATATTAAATCGGCAAAACGCAAGATTGAACGTGTGCAGCCTGAAATCTGGGATGTACTTGAAGAGGTTATTAAAGAACATCCAGTGTTATTAAACCGTGCACCAACACTGCATAGATTAGGGATTCAGGCGTTTGAACCTACTCTTGTAGAAGGACGTGCTATTCGTCTTCATCCGCTTGTATGTACAGCATATAACGCCGACTTTGATGGTGACCAAATGGCCGTTCACGTTCCGCTTTCATCCGAGGCACAGGCAGAAGCGCGTCTTTTAATGCTTGCTGCGCAGAATATCTTGAATCCAAAGGATGGAAAACCGGTTGTTACGCCTTCTCAGGACATGGTATTAGGTAACTACTATCTAACCCTTGAGAGAGAAGGGGCAGTTGGTGAAGGGATGATTTTTAACGATACGAATGAGGCGCTTCTTGCCTATCAAAATGGTTATGCCCATTTACATTCTCGTATCGCGATTCGTGCTAACTCGCTTAATAACCCGACATTCACGGAAGAACAGAATCAAAAACTATTAATTACAACAGTGGGTAAGCTCATTTTTAATGAAATATTGCCAAGATCATTCCCATTTATTAATGAGCCGACGAAGAAAAATCTTGAGGAAGAAACTCCAACAAGATACTTTATTGATCGTGGAACGGATGTTAAAGCTGCTATCAAACAAATGCCGCTGGTCGACCCATTCAAGAAGAAAATTCTGGGGAACATCATTGCGGAAGTATTTAAACGGTACAAGATTACGGAAACGTCAAAAATGCTTGACCGTATGAAGGATCTAGGATTTAAATTCTCAACAAAAGCAGGTATCACAGTTGGGGTTGCCGATATCGTCGTATTGGGTGAGAAGAAGGAAATTATCGAAGAAGCACAACAAAAGGTTGAAAATGTCCTGAAGCAGTTCAGACGTGGTTTGATTACTGAAGAAGAACGCTATGATCGTGTTATTTCAATCTGGAGTGCAGCGAAAGATACCATTCAGTCCAAGCTGATGCATTCCTTGGAAAATACAAACCCAATCTTCATGATGAGTGATTCGGGTGCCCGTGGTAACGCATCAAACTTCACTCAACTGGCAGGTATGCGCGGATTGATGGCCAACCCGGCCGGACGTATTATTGAGTTGCCGATTATCTCAAGTTTCCGTGAAGGTTTAACCGTATTAGAGTACTTTATCTCAACCCACGGAGCAAGGAAAGGTCTTGCTGATACAGCATTAAAGACAGCTGACTCAGGTTATCTGACAAGGCGTCTTGTTGACGTTGCGCAGGATGTTATTGTTCGTGAAGATGATTGCGGTACTGACCGCGGAATTCTCGTTTCTTCCTTGAAGGACGGTACAGAGGTTATTGAATCTTTAGAGGAACGTCTTGTTGGCCGCTATGCAAGAAAAGTGGTAAGACATCCGGAAACAAAAGAAGTAATTGTACCGGATAATGGTTTAATCACTGAAGATATTGCGATGGAAATCGTCGATGCAGGCATTGACCAAGTTTGGATTCGGTCTGCATTCACCTGCAATACCCGTCATGGAGTATGTAAAAAATGCTACGGACGAAACTTGGCTACTGGCCAGGAGGTTGAAGTAGGAGAATCTGTCGGTATTATCGCAGCGCAGTCAATCGGTGAGCCTGGTACACAGCTAACGATGCGTACCTTCCATACCGGAGGGGTTGCGGGAGACGATATTACACAAGGTTTGCCGCGGATTCAGGAAATCTTCGAAGCACGTAATCCGAAAGGTCAAGCAGTAATTACAGAAATTGACGGGGTTGTTGTGGCAATCAATGAAGGTCGCGACCGTCAGCATGAAATTGTCATTCAAGGCAAACTTGAGACACGTACGTATTCAGCACCGTATACAGCTAGATTAAAGGTTGCTGTAGATAGTTATGTGGAACGCGGACAGGAATTGACAGAAGGATCAATCGATCCGAAAGAGTTGATAAAGGTTAAAGATGTAACATCCGTGCAGGAATATCTATTGAAGGAAGTTCAAAAGGTATATCGTATGCAGGGGGTTGAAATCGGTGATAAGCACGTAGAAGTAATGGTTCGCCAAATGCTTCGCAAAATACGTGTTATTGATGCCGGCGAGACAGATGTACTTCCGGGTACACTGCTTGATATTCACCAGTTTACCGATGCCAATGAAAAGGCACTGCTCAGCGGGAAAATGCCGGCAACAGGTCGTCCGGTGCTGCTGGGGATTACAAAGGCGTCGCTTGAAACAGATTCCTTCCTTTCAGCTGCTTCCTTCCAGGAAACAACTAGGGTACTTACAGATGCAGCAATTAAGGGTAAGCGAGATGAACTGCTCGGCTTGAAGGAAAATGTAATTATTGGTAAGTTGATTCCTGCCGGTACTGGTATGCCTCGTTATCGGAGAGCAGAACCGATTCCGAATGAAAAAACTGAAGATAATCAAGTAACCGTAGAATAGTCATCATACGGCATTCCCCATGTGGGAATGCCGGCTTTTATACAGAGCACGACATGCAGAATATAAAAAATACTTCATGGATGAAGGATGATTTATTATTGACATCACTTTTTCAAAGTGTTAATATATCAAAGGTGCTCCTATAAACTCGATACTTTGGAGGATATTAAGATGTCTTATGAAAAAGTATTGCAGGCTAAACGTTTTATTGTAGGAACAAAGCAATCTGCTAAATCTTTAAAAGCTGGAAATGTCAGTGAATTGCTCGTTGCGGAGGATGCAGATCCTAGGTTGACATCCGAAATTGTAACAGTAGCCAATGAAGCTGGTATTCCTGTGACATATGTTAAATCAATGGAAAAACTTGGGAAAACATGTGGAATTAAAGTTGGTGCGGCAGTCGTTGCGTTAATTGATTAACAAAACCTATTTTTGTAGAAGAATTCTGCAAAAATTTTGTTTTTGTATTAAAATGAACCACCTGGATGTGTGGGCTTAACAAATTTCGAAGGGAGGAACTATACAATGCCTACTATTAACCAATTAGTGCGTAAACCACGTCAATCTGCCGTTGAAAAGTCAAAATCTCCGGCACTTAACAAAGGTTACAATAGCTTCAAAAAAGCACAAACTAACGTGTCATCACCACAAAAACGCGGGGTATGTACTCGTGTTGGTACAATGACTCCAAAAAAACCGAACTCAGCACTTCGTAAATATGCCCGTGTTCGTTTAACAAACGGAATCGAGGTAACTGCATATATTCCTGGTATCGGTCACAATCTTCAAGAACACAGTGTTGTTCTTATCCGTGGCGGCCGTGTAAAAGACTTACCAGGGGTACGTTACCATATCGTTCGTGGTGCATTAGATACAGCTGGTGTGAACAACCGTATGCAAGCACGTTCAAAATACGGCACTAAGAAACCAAAAGCAGCTAAAAAATAATAGCAAAAAATAAGATACAGTTCTCTTGAAAGGAGGAAGAAACATGCCACGTAAAGGTTCAGTAGCAAAAAGAGACGTGTTACCAGATCCTATTTACAATTCAAAGCTTGTAACCCGCCTAATCAATAAAATGATGATTGATGGCAAAAGAGGTAAATCTCAAGCTATTTTATATGCAGCGTTCGATACAATCCGCGAACGCACTGGCAAAGATCCAATGGAAGTATTCGATCAAGCACTTAAAAACATCATGCCTGTTCTTGAAGTAAGAGCACGCCGTGTGGGTGGTGCAAACTACCAAGTACCAGTAGAGGTGCGTCCTGACCGCCGTACGACACTTGGTCTTCGCTGGTTAGTTAACTATGCGCGTCTTCGCGGAGAAAAAACAATGGAAGAGCGTTTAGCTAACGAAATTATGGATGCGGCTAATAACACTGGTGCATCTGTTAAGAAACGTGAAGATACACACAAAATGGCTGAAGCGAACAAAGCGTTTGCACACTACCGCTGGTAAGATCAGCCTTATATTTGACTATATAATTATAAAATAATTTGAAACTAGGAAGGAGAAAAACAAATGGCAAGAGAGTTCTCCTTAGCAAATACTCGTAACATCGGCATCATGGCCCACATTGATGCCGGTAAAACGACTACAACTGAACGCGTTCTTTATTATACCGGTAAAATTCATAAAATCGGCGAAACACATGAAGGCGCATCTCAGATGGACTGGATGGAACAAGAACAAGAACGTGGTATTACCATCACTTCTGCTGCTACAACAGCACAATGGAAAGGCCATCGCGTAAACATCATTGACACACCAGGACACGTAGACTTCACAGTGGAAGTTGAACGTTCTTTGCGTGTATTAGATGGTGCTGTTGCTGTACTTGATGCACAATCAGGTGTAGAACCGCAAACTGAAACAGTTTGGCGTCAGGCAACAACATACGGAGTTCCACGTGTCGTATTTGTTAACAAAATGGATAAACTTGGGGCAGATTTCATTTATTCTCTAGGTACATTACACGATCGCCTTCAAGCTAATGCGCACGCAATCCAGCTTCCAATCGGTGCTGAAGATGAATTCGATGGAATCATCGACTTAATCGAAATGAAAGCTACCATGTATGTTAATGACTTGGGTACTGATATGGAAATCATTGATATTCCAGAGGCTTATCAAGCACAAGCTGAAGAATATCGTGAAAAATTAATTGAAGCAGTTGCTGAAATTGATGAAGACTTAATGGAAAAATATCTTGGCGGTGAAGAAATCACTATTGCTGAGCTTAAAGCAGCAATCCGTAAAGGAACATGTAACGTAGAATTCTATCCGGTTCTTTGCGGATCAGCCTTCAAAAATAAAGGTGTTCAATTAATGCTTGATGCTGTTGTTGATTATCTTCCATCACCACTTGACGTACCATCAATTAAAGGAACTCTTCCGGATACCGATGATGAAGTGGAACGTCATGCAAGTGATGAAGAACCATTTTCAGCACTTGCATTTAAAGTTATGACAGACCCTTATGTAGGTAAATTAACATTCTTCCGTGTGTACTCTGGTACACTTCAATCTGGATCATATGTAATGAACTCTACAAAAGGAAAGCGTGAACGTGTAGGACGTATCCTGCAAATGCACGCAAACCACCGTCAGGAAATCTCAGAGGTTTATGCTGGGGATATCGCTGCGGCAGTAGGATTAAAGGATACAACAACTGGAGATACTCTTTGTGACGAGAAATCACTTGTAATTCTTGAATCGATGGAATTCCCAGAACCGGTTATCCAGCTTTCTGTTGAGCCGAAATCAAAAGCTGACCAAGATAAAATGACAACTGCTTTACAAAAACTTCAAGAGGAAGACCCTACATTCAGAGCACACACTGATCAGGAAACTGGACAGGTTATCATTGCTGGTATGGGTGAGCTTCACTTGGACATTATCGTTGACCGTATGCGTCGTGAATTCAAAGTAGAAGCAAATGTCGGTGCACCGCAAGTATCTTACCGTGAAACTTTCCGTGCATCTGCACAAGTTGAAGGTAAATTTGCTCGTCAATCAGGTGGACGTGGTCAATACGGACATGTTTGGATTGAATTCTCTCCAAATGAAGAAGGAAAAGGCTTTGAATTTGAAAATGGCATCGTCGGCGGAGTAGTGCCTCGTGAGTACATTCCTGCGGTTGAAGCAGGACTTATAGACGCTTTGGATCGCGGTATTCTTGCCGGATACCCAATGGTAGATATCAAAGCAAGATTATTTGATGGATCTTACCATGATGTCGATTCAAGTGAAATGGCATTCAAAATTGCGGCATCCCTTGCATTAAAGAACGCTGCATCTAAATGTCAGCCCGTTATCCTTGAACCGGTTATGAGGGTGGAAGTAGTTATCCCTGATGAATATCTTGGTGATATTATGGGACAAATTACAGCGCGCCGTGGTCGTGTTGAAGGTATGGAAGCACGCGGAAATGCACAAGTTGTACGCGCGATGGTTCCACTTTCAGAAATGTTTGGTTACGCAACAGCTCTTCGTTCAAGTACTCAAGGTCGCGGAGTATTCTCTATGCACTTTGATCATTACGAAGAAGTACCAAAATCAATTTCTGAAGAAATTATCAAAAAAAATAAAGGCGAATAATTGATTTTGCTTGGTATATAAAGTATAACTACTAATGTAAGTTTTGCTAGCTGTGGTATAGGTACGCCTTTTACCGTAGCGCCAATATATACTTAACTAATTTTTTAATATTAAAGGAGGATTTTCCTAATGGCAAAAGCTAAATTTGATCGTTCTAAGCCACACGTTAATATCGGTACAATTGGTCACGTTGACCATGGTAAAACAACTTTAACAGCTGCAATCACAACTGTTCTTGCAAAACAAGGCGGCGGTGAAGCTCGCGGATATGACCAAATCGACAACGCTCCAGAAGAAAAAGAGCGTGGTATTACAATCAACACTTCTCACGTTGAATATGAAACTGCTAACCGTCACTATGCACACGTTGACTGCCCAGGACATGCTGACTATGTTAAAAACATGATCACTGGTGCTGCACAAATGGACGGCGGTATCTTAGTAGTATCTGCTGCTGACGGTCCAATGCCTCAAACTCGTGAACACATTCTTCTTTCTCGTCAAGTAGGTGTTCCTTACCTTGTTGTATTTATGAACAAATGTGACATGGTTGACGACGAAGAATTGCTTGAATTAGTAGAAATGGAAGTACGTGATTTATTATCAGAATATGACTTCCCAGGAGATGATATTCCTATCATCAAAGGTTCTGCACTTAAAGCTCTTGAAGGTGAAGCACAATGGGAAGAAAAAATCGTTGAACTTATGAACGCTGTTGACGAATATATCCCAACTCCAACTCGTGACACTGATAAACCATTCATGATGCCAGTTGAGGATGTTTTCTCAATCACTGGTCGTGGTACTGTTGCTACAGGCCGTGTAGAACGCGGACAAGTTAAAGTTGGTGACGTAGTAGAAATCATCGGTTTAACTGACGAACCAAAATCAACTACTGTAACAGGTGTTGAAATGTTCCGTAAGCTTCTTGACTATGCAGAAGCTGGCGATAACATCGGTGCTCTTCTTCGTGGTGTTGCTCGTGAAGAAGTACAACGTGGTCAAGTATTAGCTAAACCAGGTTCAATCACACCACACACTAAATTTACTGCACAAGTTTACGTATTATCAAAAGAAGAAGGTGGACGTCATACTCCATTCTTCGCAAACTATCGCCCTCAGTTCTACTTCCGTACAACTGACGTAACTGGCATCATCAACCTTCCTGAAGGTGTTGAAATGGTTATGCCTGGTGATAACATCGAAATGACTGTAGAACTTATTGCTCCAATCGCTATCGAAGAAGGAACTAAGTTCTCAATTCGTGAAGGCGGACGTACAGTAGGCGCTGGATCAGTTTCTTCTATCATTCAATAATAATCTGATATAAGAATAGGTAAAGACAGATGGGTGACGATCCATCTGTCTTTTTTTGCGATTCAAGGGAGGCTTTTTAGTTTTCATTATTTAATAGGTTCATCTGCTGATTTAGAAGGTTAGACTTGAACGCCGAAATCAAAGCATATATATAGAAGAAACGTGGAAGAATCAGTTGAATATGCAATTGAATCCAGATAATTGGACAATCGAAGAATCAATGCTTACCCATACTTTGAGCGGTTAAAGAAAAACTTGAAAATTAGCCTTACTGCCTTTATAATAGGAAAAGTGCGTGAGACATAGTGACAAATCAAATTACTGTTGCATTTGCTTTATGTTTTCTGTATAATAGACGATGTTGGTCTTTGACTGCGATGATGCAGGAGGTTGCTGACACACCCGGCCGCTTTGCCATGGCGAGTGTGTTGGGGAAATTTCTGCGGAGAATGTCTATAACAATGTAGGCGAAAAGGAGGGAAAATAATGGCAAAACAAAAAATTCGTATCCGTTTAAAAGCATATGATCATAGAATTCTTGATCAATCGGCTGAGAAGATTGTTGAAACTGCAAAACGTTCTGGTGCTGCTGTATCTGGTCCGATTCCGCTGCCAACGGAGAAATCAGTGTATACGATTTTACGTGCGGTTCATAAGTACAAAGATTCTCGTGAACAATTCGAAATGCGCACACACAAACGTTTAATTGATATCGTAAATCCAACTCCACAAACAGTTGATTCATTAATGCGTTTGGATTTACCATCTGGTGTAGATATTGAAATTAAACTTTAATCTCATTGATAAATAAGACAAATAACAGGAGGTGTGACTGAAATGACCAAAGGAATCTTAGGAAGAAAAATCGGTATGACTCAAGTATTTGCTGAAAATGGCGAGCTTATTCCAGTAACTGTTGTAGAAGCTGTTAACAACGTAGTTCTTCAAAAGAAAGCAGTTGAAACAGACGGTTATGAAGCGATCCAAATCGGTTTTGAAGATAAACGCGAAAAATTATCAAACAAACCGGAAAAAGGCCATGCAGAAAAGGCAAATACTGCTCCTAAGCGCTTCGTTCGCGAATTTCGCGGAGTTGACTTAGCAGCATATGAAGTTGGTCAAGAAGTCAAAGTTGATATTTTCGCTGAAGGCGATGTAATTGATGTAACAGGTATATCAAAAGGTAAAGGATTCCAAGGCTCTATCAAGCGCCACGGACAATCCCGCGGACCTATGGCTCACGGTTCCCGCTATCACCGTCGACCTGGTTCAATGGGCCCTGTAGCTCCTAACCGTGTATTTAAAGGTAAAGCATTACCAGGCCGCATGGGCGGAGAACAAGTAACGGTTCAAAACCTGCAAATTGTTAAAGTTGATGCTGAACGCAATCTTTTATTGATTAAAGGAAATGTACCTGGTGCTAAGAAAGCATTATTAAAAATTAAAAGTGCGATCAAAGCGAAATAATTAAGGCAGAAAGGAGGAAATTAGAATGCCGAAAGTTGCATTATTTAACCAAAGCGGTGCTCAAGTAAGCGACATCGAACTTAATGAAGCCGTTTTTGGTATCGAGCCTAACAACCATGTGCTTTTTGAAGCAGTTGTTATGCAAAGAGCATCCCTGCGTCAAGGGACTCACAAAACAAAAATTCGTTCTGAAGTATCTGGCGGTGGACGTAAACCATGGCGTCAAAAAGGAACTGGACGTGCTCGTCAAGGTTCTATCAGATCACCACAATGGCGCGGCGGTGGTACTGTATTCGGTCCTGTACCTCGCAGCTACAGCTACAAAATGCCTAAGAAGGTTCGTCGTTTGGCCATTAAATCAGCACTATCTACTAAAGTGTTGGAAGAAAACATTCTAGTGTTAGAAAGCCTTGCTTTCGAAGCACCAAAGACAAAAGAATTTAAAGGTGTTTTAAACGCACTTTCTATCAATTCAAAAGCACTTATTGTTACAGCAGATCTTGATGAAAATGTTGCGTTATCTGCTCGCAATATTCCTGGTGTTACAGTATTAACTGCAGATGGAATCAATGTATTAGACGTAATCAATCACGATAAATTGATTCTAACTAAAGCTGCGGTGGAAAAAGTAGAGGAGGTGCTTGCATAATGGATGCACGCGATGTAATTAAGCGCCCCGTCATCACTGAACGTTCTACTGATATCATGTCTGACAAAAAATATACCTTTGAAGTTGACTTGAGAGCAAACAAGACTCAAGTAAAAGATGCTGTTGAAGAAATTTTCGACGTAAAAGTTGAAAAAGTAAACATCATGAACTATAAAGGGAAATTTAAACGGATGGGTAAGTTTGGCGGATATACTAACAAACGCCGCAAAGCAATTGTTAAGTTAACTGCTGACAGCAACGAGATTGAAATTTTCGAATAATAAATCGTGACTATAAGAAGAGGAGGGAAATGAAATGGCGATTAAAAAATACAAACCTACCTCCAATGGTCGTCGCGGCATGACGGTTTCTGATTTCGCTGAAATCACAACTGATCAACCGGAAAAGTCTTTACTTGCTCCATTGCATAAAAAAGGCGGCCGTAACAACCAAGGTAAGTTAACTGTTCGTCATCAAGGTGGCGGCCATAAGCGTCAATACCGTATTATTGATTTTAAACGCGATAAAGACGGCATTCCAGGACGCGTTGCCACAATCGAATATGATCCAAATCGCTCTGCTAATATTGCATTAATCAATTATGTAGACGGTGAAAAAAGATATATTATTGCTCCTAAAAACCTACAAGTAGGTATGGAGGTTGTATCCGGCACGGAAGCTGATATTAAAGTGGGAAATGCACTTCCATTAGCAAATATTCCGGTTGGTACAGTTATTCACAATATTGAATTAAAACCAGGCAAAGGTGGACAATTAGTCCGTTCAGCTGGTACTTCTGCACAGGTTCTTGGTAAAGAAGGTAAATATGTACTTGTTCGTCTAAACTCTGGCGAAGTTCGCATGATTTTAGCGACTTGTCGCGCAACTGTCGGTCAAGTCGGTAACGAGCAACACGAATTAATTCACATTGGTAAAGCAGGTCGTTCTCGTTGGTTAGGCAAACGTCCTACTGTCCGTGGTTCTGTTATGAACCCTAATGATCACCCACACGGCGGTGGTGAAGGACGCGCACCAATCGGTCGTAAATCACCAATGTCTCCATGGGGTAAACCAACTCTTGGTTACAAAACCCGTAAGAAGAAAAACAAATCTGATAAATTTATCGTACGTCGACGTAAAAAATAACGGGATTGAACTACGGTTCAACTTAAGAGCCGTAGAACAATCGCGAAGGGAGGTTCATTCATGGGTCGCAGCTTAAAAAAAGGACCTTTTGTTGATGGGCATTTAATGACAAAGATCGAAAAGTTAAATGAAAATGATGGCAAGCAAGTAGTAAAAACTTGGTCTCGCCGCTCTACGATCTTCCCGCAATTCATCGGACACACAATCGCTGTTTACGATGGTCGTAAACATGTTCCTGTATATGTTACTGAAGATATGGTCGGTCACAAGCTTGGAGAATTCGCTCCTACACGTGCTTATAAAGGCCATGCAAATGATGACAAGAAAACAAGACGTTAATGAGAGGAGGGCATTCATATGCAAGCAAAAGCTGTTGCAAGAACAGTTCGTATTGCTCCTCGTAAAGCTCGTTTAGTCGTAGATTTAATTCGAGGAAAGCAAGTTGGCGAAGCGGTTGCTATTTTGAAACATACTCCAAAATCAGCTTCAGCAATCGTTGAAAAGGTATTAAATTCCGCTTTAGCTAACGCAGAGCATAACTATGAAATGGACGCAAATAATTTAGTTGTGGCACAGGCATTTGTTGACGAAGGGCCGACATTGAAACGCTTCCGTCCACGTGCACAAGGACGTGCCAGCCAAATTAACAAGCGTACTAGTCATATTACTATCGTTTTATCAGAAAAGAAGGAGGGATAATTAGTGGGTCAAAAAGTAAATCCAGTCGGATTGCGTATCGGAGTCATCCGTGATTGGGAATCCAGATGGTACGCAGGCAAAGACTATGCTGATCTATTACACGAAGACCTTAAAGTACGTGAGTATATTACGAAACGTTTAAAAGACGCTTCTGTATCTAAAGTTGAGATTGAACGTGCTGCTAACCGTCTAAACATTACTATTCACACAGCTAAGCCTGGTATGGTAATTGGTAAAGGTGGTACGGAAGTCGAAGCGTTGCGTAAAGCACTAAACGCACTTACTGGCAAACGTGTTCACATTAATATTCTTGAAATCAAAAAAGCGGATATCGACGCAAAATTAGTTGCTGAAAATATCGCTCGTCAATTAGAAAACCGTGTATCTTTCCGCCGTGCTCAAAAGCAGGTTATCCAACGTGCAATGCGTGCAGGTGCAAAAGGTATTAAGACAATGGTATCAGGTCGTTTAGGCGGTGCCGATATCGCTCGTTCTGAGTCATATAGCGAAGGAACAGTTCCACTTCATACTCTTCGTGCTGATATTGACTATGCTACAGCTGAAGCAGATACTACTTATGGTAAATTAGGCGTAAAAGTATGGATTTATCGTGGAGAAGTCCTTCCGACTAAGAAGAAAACTGAGGAAGGAGGCAAATAATTATGTTATTGCCAAAACGCGTTAAGTATCGCCGTGTACACCGTGGCAAAATGCGCGGTCAATCAAAAGGTGGTACTGAAGTAACATTCGGTGAATATGGTCTTCAATCAACTGAGGCATCATGGATTACTAACCGTCAAATCGAAGCAGCTCGTATCGCAATGACACGTTATATGAAACGTGGCGGTAAGGTTTGGATTAAAATATTCCCGCATAAACCTTACACTGCAAAGCCTCTTGAAGTTCGGATGGGTTCCGGTAAAGGTGCTCCTGAAGGATGGGTAGCAGTTGTTAAGCCTGGAAAAGTATTGTTTGAAATCGCTGGAGTCCCTGAAGAAATTGCACGTGAAGCATTACGCCTTGCATCACACAAACTTCCAGTAAAATGTAAGTTTGTAAAACGAGAAGAAATTGGTGGTGAATCAAATGAAAGCTAATGAAATTCGTGACCTTACCACTGCTGAAATAGAACAAAAAGTTAAGTCTCTTAAAGAGGAGCTTTTCAACCTACGCTTTCAATTGGCGACAGGGCAACTTGAAAACACTGCTCGTATTCGTGAAGTACGCAAAGCGATTGCTCGCATGAAGACTGTGATTCGTGAAAGAGAAATCGGCGTCAACAGATAAATCGAGAGGAGGTTCATAAATGAGTGAACGTAACCAACGCAAGGTATACACTGGACGTGTTGTTTCTGACAAAATGGATAAAACCATTACAGTTGTTGTTGAAACATATAAAAAACATCCATTGTATGGCAAACGCGTAAAATACTCTAAAAAGTTCAAAGCTCACGATGAGCAAAATCAAGCTAAAATTGGCGATATCGTCCGTATTATGGAAACTCGCCCATTATCAGCTACAAAGCGTTTCCGCCTTGTAGAAGTCGTAGAAGAAGCAGTTATTATCTAATTGTACGGAATAAGCTTTACCCCGAAGGGAGGTTACACACATGATTCAACAAGAATCACGTTTAAAAGTTGCAGACAACTCTGGTGCTCGTGAAGTACTTACTATTAAAGTTCTTGGTGGTTCTGGACGTAAAACCGCCAATATTGGTGATGTTATTGTTTGTACAGTGAAACAAGCAACACCAGGAGGCGTTGTTAAAAAAGGCGATGTTGTCAAAGCTGTAGTTGTACGTACAAAGAGCGGTGTTCGCCGTAACGACGGTTCATACATTCGTTTCGACGAAAACGCATGTGTAATTATCCGTGATGATAAGAGTCCACGCGGAACTCGTATCTTTGGACCAGTTGCCCGTGAACTACGTGACAACAACTTTATGAAAATCGTTTCTTTAGCTCCAGAAGTACTATAATTAAAAACTAATTGCCTTTAAGGAGGTGCAAACAGATGCATGTAAAAAAAGGTGATAAAGTGATGGTTATCTCTGGCAAAGACAAAGGCAAAACTGGTGTTATTCTTGCTTCTTTTCCTAAGAAAGACCGTGTTCTCGTAGAAGGCGTGAACATTGTAAAGAAACACTCTAAGCCGTCTCAAGCAAATCCACAAGGTGGAATTATCAGCCAAGAAGCACCTATTCATGTATCAAACGTTATGCCTATCGATCCTAAGACAGGTGTACCAACACGTGTTGGTTATCAAACTGTGGAAGGTAAGAAAGTGCGCGTAGCGAAAAAATCCGGTGAAGTTCTAGATAAATAGTCAAAAGTAGAAGGGAGGTACGTATCATGACCCGCCTAAAAGAAAAATATGTGAAAGAAATTACTCCTGCTCTTATGAGCAAGTTTAACTATACATCAGTTATGCAAGTGCCAAAAATTGAAAAGATCGTCATTAACATGGGTGTTGGTGATGCTGTGCAAAACGCTAAAGCCCTTGACAATGCAGTTGAAGAGCTAGCGATGATCACAGGTCAAAAACCTGTTGTGACTCGTGCAAAAAAATCAATCGCTGGTTTCCGTCTTCGTGAAGGAATGCCTATCGGTGCAAAGGTTACTCTTCGCGGTGAGCGTATGTTTGAATTCTTCGACAAATTAGTATCTGTATCACTACCACGTGTCCGTGACTTCCGTGGTATTTCAAAGAAATCCTTTGATGGACGTGGTAACTATACACTTGGTGTAAAAGAACAATTAATCTTTCCTGAAATTGATTACGATAAAGTAAGCAAAGTTCGTGGTATGGATATTGTAATTGTTACTACAGCTAATACTGATGAAGAAGCTCGTGAACTTTTAACTCAATTCGGAATGCCGTTCCAAAAGTAATCGCTAAATAGAGGGAGGCGAAAACGTGGCTAAAAAGTCAATGATTGCTAAGCAAAAACGTACGTCTAAGTTTAAAGTACAAGAATATACACGCTGCGAGCGTTGCGGACGTCCGCATTCTGTATATCGTAAATTTAAACTTTGCCGTATTTGTTTCCGTGAATTAGCTTATAAGGGTCAAATTCCTGGTGTTAAAAAAGCTAGCTGGTAAAACCCCAATCTGGGAAGGAGGTAAAAAATTATGGTCATGACAGATCCAATTGCAGATTTGCTTACACGTATTCGTAATGCAAATATGGTTCGTCACGAAAAATTAGAAGTTCCTGCTTCTAACATTAAGAAAGAGATCGCTGATATTCTGAAGCGTGAAGGTTTCGTACGTGACGTTGAATTTATTGAAGATAATAAACAAGGTATTATCCGTATTTTCCTTAAATACGGTGTTAATAACGAACGTGTTATTACAGGCCTGAAAAGAATCAGTAAACCAGGTCTCCGTGTATACGCAAAGGCCGATGAAGTTCCGCGCGTATTAAACGGACTGGGAATCGCATTAGTTTCTACTTCTCAAGGTGTTCTGACTGATAAAGATGCCCGCGCAAAGAAAATCGGCGGAGAAGTATTAGCATACGTTTGGTAATAGACTTTCTTAATGAATGGAGGTGCAATAAATGTCCCGTATAGGTAAAAAACCTATTGAAATTCCATCTGGTGTTACTGTTGCAATCAATGGAAACACTGTTAATGTAAAAGGACCTAAAGGTGAATTAACACGTTCTTTCAATTCAGATATTACAATTAATGTGGAAGAGAACGTAATTAACGTAACTCGCCCATCTGATGTGAAAGAACATCGCGCATTGCACGGTACAACTCGCGCGCTTCTTTCTAACATGGTTGAAGGTGTATCCAAAGGGTTTGAAAAATCTCTTGAGTTGATCGGTGTCGGTTACCGTGCTCAAAAGCAAGGCAAGAAGCTTATTCTAAACGTTGGTTACTCTCACCCTGTTGAAATCGAACCTGAACAAGGTATTGAAATTGATGTACCAGCGAATACAAAGGTTGTTGTCAAGGGAATTAGTAAAGAACGCGTTGGCGCTCTTGCAGCAAATATTCGTGATATTCGTCCTCCTGAGCCATACAAAGGTAAAGGAATCCGTTATGAAGGCGAATTTGTACGCCGCAAAGAAGGTAAAACAGGTAAGTAATGCCGCATAGGTAAACGAAAGGAGTGACCTAAATGATTACGAAGGCTGATAAAAATGCAGTTCGTAAAAAAAGACACGCACGCGTGCGTTCTAAACTTAGCGGAACTGCTGCTCGTCCTCGTTTAAATGTGTACCGCTCTAACAAACACATTTATGCACAATTAATCGATGATGTTAATGGAGTTACTCTTGCAAGTGCTTCTACATTAGATAAAGAAGTAAATGCTGAGTCTTCAAGCAATGTTGATGCTGCAGTTACGGTCGGAGAACTTGTAGCAAAACGTGCAGTCGAAAAAGGTGTTAAAGCTATTGTTTTCGATCGTGGAGGATATTTATATCATGGACGTGTAAAAGCGTTGGCAGATGCTGCCCGCGAAAACGGATTAGAATTCTAATAGTCAAAGGAGGGACACAAAAAAGATGAGTCGTATTGATGCAAATAAGCTAGAACTAGAAGAACGCGTTGTTACGGTTAACCGTGTAGCGAAAGTTGTTAAAGGTGGACGCCGCTTTCGTTTCTCTGCTCTTGTAGTAGTAGGCGACAAAAACGGCCACGTTGGTTTCGGTACTGGTAAAGCACAGGAAGTTCCGGATGCAATCCGTAAAGCAATTGAGGATGCAAAGAAAAACTTAATTAATGTACCAATGGTTGGTACTACTATTCCACACGAAGTGATCGGACAATTTGGTGCGGGTGAAATTCTTCTTAAGCCTGCAAGCGAAGGTACTGGAGTTATCTCTGGCGGACCGGTTCGTGCCGTATTAGAATTAGCTGGAGTCGGTGATATTTTATCTAAGTCATTAGGTTCAAATACACCAATTAACATGGTTCGTGCTACTGTTGAAGGCTTAAAACAATTAAAACGTGCTGAAGACGTTGCAAAATTACGCGGGAAATCAGTAGAAGAACTGTTAGGATAAGGAGGGAAATCAAATGGCAAATAAATTACAAATTACCCTCACTCGCAGTGTTATTGGTCGCAAAGAAGATCAACGTAAAACAGTAGAAGCACTAGGTTTGCGCAAAGTAAATCAAACAGTTGAACAGCAGGATAATCCAGCTATTCGTGGTATGATTACTAAAGTTGCTCACTTAGTAACGGTTAAAGAAATCTAATCTCATTCTTCTTCAATAAGGAGGTGCCAAAATGAAACTTCATGAATTAAAACCTGCAGAGGGTTCTCGTCAAGACCGCAAGCGCAAAGGCCGCGGTATTGGTTCAGGAAATGGAAAAACTGCTGGTAAAGGTCATAAAGGTCAAAACGCTCGTTCAGGAGGCGGTGTACGTCTTGGCTTCGAGGGTGGTCAAACACCTTTATACCGTCGTTTACCAAAACGTGGTTTTACAAATATTAACCATAAAGAATATGCAATCGTTAATCTTGATGCATTAAACTGTTTCGAAGAAGGTTCTGAAATTACTCCAGAATTGTTAATTGAAACTGGTGTAGTAAGCAATGAAAAATCAGGAATTAAAATTCTTGCAAAAGGTAATGTAGAGAAAAAGCTAACAGTAAAGGCTCATAAATTCTCTTCTGCTGCTAAAGAAGCTATCGAAGCTGCTGGCGGTACTGCAGAGGTGATTTAATGTTTCAGACAATCTCCAATTTTATGCGCGTGGGTGATATCAGACGTAAAATCATATTTACCCTTTTGATGCTGATTGTATTTCGCATCGGTACATTCATTCCTGTACCGAATGTGAATGCAGAATTCTTAGCATCACAGGATCAGCTGAGTGTTTTTGGAGTATTGAATACATTTGGCGGTGGCGCACTGAAAAACTTCTCTATCCTTGCCATGGGTATCATGCCTTATATCACAGCTTCGATTATCGTTCAGCTGTTGCAAATGGATGTTGTGCCTAAGTTTACCGAATGGTCAAAACAAGGAGAAGTTGGACGTCGTAAGTTGGCTCAATTTACACGTTATTTTACAATTGTACTTGGATTTATCCAAGCTTTTGGTATGTCATATGGATTCAACAATATGGCAGGAGGACTATTAATTACCAACGCAGGTTGGGATACGTATCTTGTAATAGCCATCGTACTGACAGCCGGAACCGCATTTTTGATGTGGCTAGGCGAACAAATTACTTCTAATGGTGTTGGAAATGGAATCTCAATCATCATTTTTGCAGGGATTGTGGCCGGTATTCCGAGCGTAATCAATCAAATATATGCACAGCAATTTGAAAATGTCGGAGATGACCTATTTATTCGTATTATCACGCTGCTGGTAATCGTTCTAGCCATTATTGCAATTGTTGTCGGGGCAATTTTCGTTCTTCAGGCATTAAGAAAGATTCCAATTCAATATGCCAAACGGATGATGGCCGGGCGTAATCAGGTTGGCGGACAATCCACTCATTTACCGTTAAAAGTAAATGCTGCCGGGGTTATTCCTGTCATTTTTGCCGTGTCGTTTATTGTAACGCCAAGAACCATTGCTTCCTTTTTTGAACAAAATGATGTAACATTATGGATTCAAAAGGTATTTGATTATACCCATCCAATAGGGATGGCAGTATATGCGCTCCTAATTATCGCCTTTACGTATTTTTATGCTTTTATCCAAGTGAATCCGGAGCAAATTGCGGATAATTTGAAAAAGCAAGGCGGTTACATCCCTGGAATTCGTCCTGGAAAAAGTACACAGGAATATTTAACGCGCGTGTTATATCGTTTAACTTTTGTTGGGTCGATTTTCTTAACGATTATCGCTGTCTTGCCAATCCTTTTTACAACTTTTGCTGGATTGCCGCAATCTGCGAAAATTGGCGGAACCAGCTTGCTGATTGTTATCGGGGTCGCCTTGGAAACAATGAAGCAGTTGGAAGCACAATTAGTTAAACGTCACTATAAAGGTTTTATAAAATAATTGGTTTTATTGGGGACCCTCTAGTTCCCTAAAACCAAGTTTTAACCGAGGGGGAATACTGGTGAATTTAGTATTAATGGGGCTCCCTGGTGCCGGAAAGGGTACACAAGCTGAGAAAATTGTTGATAAATATGGTATTCCTCATATTTCAACAGGAGACATGTTCCGTGCAGCCATAAAAGAGGGAACAGAATTAGGTTTACAAGCAAAATCCTTTATGGATCAAGGCGCATTAGTGCCGGATACAGTAACAATTGGTATTGTACGTGAACGCTTAAGTAAAGACGATTGTGCGAAGGGCTTTCTGCTGGACGGATTCCCAAGAACAGTTGCTCAGGCTGAAGCTCTTGAAGAAATTACTTCTTCTTTAGATAGAAAGATTAATTACGTTATCAATATTGATGTTGATCAAGCAATCCTATTGGAACGCTTAACAGGTAGACGTATTTGTAAGTCATGTGGATCAACGTATCATTTAGTATTTAATCCTCCTGCAAAGGAAGGGGTATGTGATCGCTGCGGCGGTGAACTATATCAACGTGCTGATGATAACGCTGAAACTGTTGAAAATCGTCTTCAAGTAAACATCGCGCAAACAAAACCATTGTTAGACTTCTATGAAGCAAAAGGATATTTGCGTAATTTTAACGGTCAGCAGGATATTACGAAAGTATTTGCTGATCTTGATGAGTTACTCGCGGGCTTGCAGTAATTGTTGTGAATCCCAACGGGAACTTGAAGTCATGCAGGAAGGCTTAATCAATAAGTCTTCATTAAGCAGGAATTAATGACCCACATTACCAATGACAAAGACATACAAAGCAAAGTGCGGAATAGTTTGTTCAAAACAGATGCATTTCTTTTCTTCAGAGGTTATAATGGGTTTCATGACAGCATCTGTGCTTCAGTGAACGAAGGACTCGTTCATGGCATTCCCGATGAAAGAGTTTAAAAGAAGGGAGCACGTTCGATGTCGAAAGACGATGTAATTGAGATAGAAGGTACGGTTATAGAAACATTGCCAAACGCTATGTTTAAGGTTGAGCTGGAAAATGGCCACACCGTGTTGGCTCATGTATCTGGTAAAATAAGAATGCACTTTATTCGTATTTTACCAGGAGATAAGGTAACTGTTGAACTTTCTCCATATGATTTAACTCGCGGAAGAATTACTTACCGTTATAAATAATCTCATTGCACTCCGTACTATTAAGGAGGTTAGGATAATGAAAGTTAGACCATCAGTCAAACCGATCTGCGAAAAGTGTAAAGTTATCCGCAGACGCGGAAAAGTTATGGTTATTTGTGAAAACCCTAAGCATAAACAAAAACAAGGTTAATTAAAGGAGGTGCTGGTTGTACATGGCACGTATTGCTGGTGTAGATATTCCACGTGAAAAACGTATTGTTATCTCATTAACTTACATTTATGGTATTGGTAAAAATACTGCTCAAAAAGTATTAGCTGAAGCAGGTGTTTCTGAAGACACTCGTGTTCGTGATTTAACAGAAGACGAATTAAACAAAATCCGTGAAATCATTGACAAATTAAAGGTTGAAGGTGACCTTCGCCGTGAAGTATCCTTGAACATTAAACGTTTAATGGAAATCGGCTGCTACCGTGGTTTGCGTCATCGTCGCGGTTTACCGGTTCGCGGACAAAATACGAAAAACAACGCTCGTACACGCAAAGGTCCTCGTAAGACTGTTGCGAACAAGAAGAAATAATCGGTAAAGGAGGTAACTTTAAATGGCTCGTAAAACAAATACACGTAAACGCCGTGTAAAAAAGAATATAGAATCAGGTGTTGCACATATTCGTTCAACGTTTAACAACACAATCGTAACGATTACAGATGTTCATGGAAATGCACTTTCATGGTCAAGTGCCGGTGCGCTTGGGTTTAAAGGATCCCGTAAATCAACACCATATGCAGCTCAAATGGCAGCTGAAACAGCAGCAAAGGCTTCTATGGAGCATGGTATGAAGCAATTAGAAGTAACGGTTAAAGGACCTGGTGCAGGACGCGAAGCAGCTATTCGTGCACTTCAAGCAGCTGGATTGGAAGTTACAGCAATCAGAGACGTAACTCCGGTTCCTCATAACGGCTGCCGCCCACCAAAACGTCGCCGCGTATAATTTTTCTGTATAGATTTTGTAAGCTTGTCTATAATGGGTTATGTTACAAGTTTTTTCATGCAGAATGAAATTCCAGTTGTGGTAAACAAGTGGGAATGTATACTGGGGAATTTCGGTTAGATTTCTAGCCGGGGTTTCGACGTTTTGAAGGAGGGTATATTTTGATGATCGAAATAGAAAAACCAAAAATCGAAACGGTTGAGATCAACGATGATGCCAAGTACGGAAAGTTCGTCGTGGAACCACTTGAGCGTGGATATGGTACAACTTTAGGTAACTCCTTACGTCGTATTTTATTATCCTCACTTCCTGGTGCCGCTGTCACATCGATTCAAATTGACGGGGTTCTTCATGAATTCTCAACAATTGAAGGCGTAGTTGAAGATGTTACATCCATCATCTTAAACATAAAAAAACTGGCACTTAAAATATACTCTGATGAAGAAAAGACGTTGGAAATAGATGTACAGGGCGAGGGCACGGTAAAAGCTGCAGATATTACTCATGATAGTGATATTGAAATCTTGAATCCTGATCTTCACATCGCCACACTTGGTACGAATGGTCATTTACGGATGCGTTTAACTGCTAAGCGCGGTAGAGGATATACTCCGGCTGAGCAAAACAAACGGGAAGACCAACCAATTGGTGTTATTCCAATCGACTCTATCTTCACACCAATTTCTCGTGTATCTTATCAGGTTGAAAATACCCGTGTAGGTCAAATGACGAACTTTGATAAGTTAACATTGGATATTTGGACAGATGGCAGTACAGGTCCACAAGACGCGATTGCTCTTGGAGCGAAGATTTTAACTGAGCATTTGAATATTTTTGTCGGTTTAACTGACGAAGCTCAGAATGCTGAGATTATGGTTGAAAAAGAAGAAGACCAAAAAGAAAAAGTTCTTGAAATGACAATTGAAGAGCTTGATCTTTCTGTTCGTTCTTATAACTGTCTAAAACGTGCCGGTATCAACACCGTTCAGGAATTAGCAAACAAAACGGAAGAAGATATGATGAAAGTACGCAATTTAGGCCGAAAATCTCTTGAAGAAGTAAAACACAAACTAGAAGAACTTGGCTTAGGCTTACGCAAGGATGACTGACGAGCGAATACTATTATAGTATTTACTAAGTCCACTCAAAAATTGCAGACTTCGAAAAAGGAGGGAAACTTTCATGGGATACAGAAAGTTAGGACGTACAAGTGCTCAACGTAAAGCAATGCTACGTGATTTAGCTACAGATTTAATTATTAATGAGCGCATTCAAACTACCGAAACTCGTGCGAAAGAACTACGTTCTATCGTTGAAAAAATGATTACGCTTGGTAAACGTGGAGATTTACATGCCCGTCGTCAAGCAGCTGCTTTTATTCGTAACGAGGTGGCTGATGCTGAAACAAATCAAGCTGCAGTTCAAAAATTGTTCAGCGATATTGCACCGCGCTATGAAGAACGTCAAGGCGGATATACTCGTATCATGAAATTGGGACCTCGCCGCGGTGACGGTGCTCCTATGGTTATTATTGAATTAGTATAAGGATAAACTTCAACAAGGGTATAGGGACAGGATGTAATATTGCTTGCTCCATGCCCTTTTTCAGAAGGGTATTATTTCTAGGAAGGATGAGCATCTTTCCGAGCCAAAAAAGAGCGTTATGATGAGCATGTTCCTCCATGTTATAGACACTGGATGGTGGCAGTCACTTTTGCCTCTATGTGCTTTTTTTCTGCACATTTATAATGTGTCTCGTCTAGCTCATGCGTCTCTTCATTTTTTGAATCTCGATTCTTTTGAAGAGGCGCAGGCTTTTTTGTGCTAAGTATTGCTTTGTTCAAAGAGCAATGATTGGAGAGGCAGTCTATTATTAATATTTGCAGATTAGCACACCTTTATGATCGATAGCTTATTTCTTGTGCTTAGCTCAGAAATGTGTAAATCAGCTATAATACCGGTTGCTTCACACAATCAACGCTCGCCATAAGGCGAGTATTTTTTTTAGATTAGAATTTTGATTATGAGATACAAGGTAGAAGTCTGAATGCTGAGAGTGAAAGCAAAGGAACGTCCCTCGTTCCATATATTTCTTAAAGGGCTGACCCCGGTAGTCATAAGCATTCCGTACGAATCGGGGAGAAAGCTGAATTAAGGGGAGGACAAGAATGCAAAGGCCGCTTGTTCAAATCGAACATATTTCATATAAATATGAAGGACAAAGTGATTTTGCCCTTCGTGATGTTGCTTTTTCGGTATACGAAGGAGAATGGCTGGCAGTGGTCGGTCATAATGGGTCCGGCAAATCTACATTGGCAAAGCTGTTGAATGGATTGCAGTTTCCTCAGAAGGGGACAATCACAGTATGCGGGATTTTGCTCAGCGAGGAAACGGTGTGGGACATTCGTAGGCTTGTAGGGATGGTCTTTCAAAATCCTGATAACCAGTTTGTCGGTACAACTGTTCAGGACGATGTCGCATTTGCTTTAGAGAATAATGGGATTCCTCGAGAGGAAATGGTAGAAAGGGTCATGAGTTCCCTTGCCAGTGTGCAGATGGATACCTTCCTGAATCAAGAACCTCATAATCTTTCCGGAGGACAGAAGCAGAGAGTGGCTATCGCCGGGGTAATTGCTCTGCGACCGGCTGTGATTATTTTAGATGAATCCACTTCCATGCTTGATCCGAAAGGGAGAGAGGAAGTATTGAATACTGTCAGAGAGCTAAAAAAGGACCACTCTATGACGGTGATTTCGATTACCCATGATTTAGAAGAGGCTGCTAAGGCTGATCGAATTGTGGTTCTGAATAAAGGAAAGCTCTATCGTGAAGGTACACCGGAAGAAATTTTTCAAATGGATGATGAATTAATTGCACTAGGGTTGGATATTCCGTTTCCGGTCAAGTTAAGCAAGGCGCTTAAGGAAAAGGGAGTGCCCATTACAAAATCTTACTTAACAGACGAAGAGTTGGTGGCAGGATTATGGACATCTTACTCCAAAATGTAGAGTATCGCTATCAGGCTAATACACCGTTTGAACGGCTGGCTTTAAAGGATGTAACGATTGATATTCCTTCAGGAACGTATCTGGCTATTATCGGCCATACAGGTTCGGGAAAGTCAACCGTACTACAGCATCTTAATGCCTTATTAATGCCAACAAAAGGAAGTGTGGCTATTGGCGATACTGTAGTTTCGGCAGGTAAAAAACAAAAAGGATTAAAGCACGTCAGACAAAAAGTGGGAATTGTTTTTCAATTTCCGGAGCATCAATTGTTTGAGGAAACAATTGAAAAGGATATCTGCTTTGGTCCGATGAACTTCGGGGTTTCAGAGGAAGAGGCGAAGGAACGGGCAAAAAAGGTGATCAAGCAGGTCGGTCTTTCAGAGGATTATTTACAAAAATCGCCGTTTGACCTGTCAGGAGGGCAGATGCGACGAGTAGCCATTGCGGGTGTCCTGGCCATGGAGCCCGATGTCATCGTATTGGATGAACCGACTGCCGGATTGGACCCACGTGGACGGAAAGAGATTATGAATATGTTTTACGAGCTTCATAAAGAACGGCAATTGTCGACTGTCCTTGTCACTCACAGTATGGAGGATGCTGCACGCTATGCTGATCAGATTGTGGTCATGCATAAGGGGGAAGTCTTTAAAAAAGGCGTTCCTGAGGAAATCTTTGCTTCACCTGACGGCTTAATTGAGCTCGGTTTGGATGTTCCAGAGGTTATCCGATTCCAAAGGAAGTTTGAGGAGACATTTGGAATCAAGCTTGGTCAAATCTGTCTGACGATGGAACAATTAGCAGACAGGATTGCTGAAAGCCTGAAAAGAGGTGTGCCAAAATGATGGATAAAATGATTTTTGGCCGCTACGTTCCGGCAGAGTCGCTGCTTCACCGAATGGATCCAAGGTCAAAGCTGACGCTCGTCTTTTTATTTGTATGTATTGTGTTCATTGCAAATAATATGGCTACCTACGGTATTTTGATAATTTTTTCGATCATTATGATTATGCTGTCTAAGGTATCTATTCGGTTTATTCTTACAGGACTTATTCCCGTATTGTGGCTCGTATTATTTACGCTGCTGATCCATTTCTTTTTTACACGAGGCGGCGAATTGCTGGTCGATTGGGGCTGGTTTAAGATTTATGAGGAAGGGGTCAGGCAGGGGATTTTTATCTCCTTACGGTTTTTTCTGCTTGTGCTTGTGACCTCCTTATTAACGCTGACCACGACACCAATCGAGATTACCGATGGAATTGAATACATGCTTGCACCATTAAAACGGGTGAAATTTCCTGTTCATGAGCTGGCCTTAATGATGTCTATCGCACTCCGATTTATACCGACTCTTATGCAGGAGACTGATAAAATCATGAAGGCCCAGACGGCCCGCGGCCTTGAGTTTTCCGGTGGTCCAGTAAAAGACCGGATTAAAGCGATTGTGCCCTTGCTCATCCCATTGTTTATCAGTTCCTTTAAACGGGCTGAGGAGTTGGCGGTAGCCATGGAGGCGAGAGGATACCGCGGTGGTGAAGGCCGAACGAAATACCGCCTGTTAAAATGGGGTCTTATTGATACAGGAATGCTTTTGTTTTTATTTGGTGTGACGGTATTATTGGTTATTTTTAGAACGTAGCAGGAGGGAGGCGCCATCATCATGCAGCGATATAAGTGTACCATTTGCTATGATGGCACCCTGTTTTCAGGCTATCAGGTACAGCCAGGAAAACGGACAGTGCAACGTGAGATAGAAGAGGGGTTAAAGAAGCTTCATAAAGGGAGCGATGTCAGGATTACGGCATCGGGCAGAACCGATGCCGGTGTTCATGCCAAAGGCCAGGTGATCCATTTTGACTCGTTTTTGCTGATTCCTGAAGAAAGGTGGATGAAAGCTCTTCAGGCGCTTTTGCCGGATGATATTGTCGTACGGAAGATTGAAAAAGCAAAACCGGATTTCCATGCCCGTTTCCAGACGTCCGGGAAGGAATACCGTTATTTTGTACGACTGTCTCAGGAAAGAGATCCATTTACCCGCCATTATCAGTATCACTTTACGTATCCTCTTGATATAGAGCGCATGCGGGAAGCTGTCTTATATTTAATCGGCACCCATGATTTCACTAGCTTCTGTTCGGCAAAAACAGAGGTGGCGGATCGCATACGGACGATAACAGAGATTGAACTGATCGAAAAGGATGAGCTCTTGATTTTCCGTTATGCCGGGAGCGGCTTCCTTTATAATATGGTCAGGATTCTCACCGGTACATTGCTGGAGGTAGGTCGAGGGCTTCGGAAGCCGAAGGAGATACCTGTTATCCTACAGCAGAAGGACCGGCAGCAGGCGGGAAAAACAGCACCGGCACATGGTTTGTATCTTTGGGAAGTATTTTACTAGGATTTTTTCATCTGGTTGCAGCGGTTAGACTCATCGATGATCGAGGAGAAGGCTAAAGAAGAACCTTTCCCCTTGATCTTGCCGGTAGGGTCTGACAAGCGGCTTCACATTTTTCTGAATGACAACTAATCCTGGTGTAACATTTTCTTGACATCGATTGGCAAAGGCTATATTATTATATGGTATGATTATTTTAATCCCACGATAAGCCCCGGAACTTATTGTGATTAAATATCGGAACAAAAAACTTAAAAACTTTTAGTACATTATTAGGAGGGAAACTCATGCGTACAACGTTTATGGCGAATGCACAAAATATTGAGCGTAAATGGTACGTGATTGATGCG
Organism: uncultured Bacillus sp.; assembly: GCF_946478885.1. The sequence continues at coordinate 44,504 of NZ_CAMLDX010000017.1, forward strand.
GAAGGCAAAACTTTAGGTCGCCTTGCTTCTGAAGTTGCATCTATCTTACGCGGAAAACATAAACCAACTTTCACACCACATGTTGATACTGGTGATCATGTTATTCTTTTAAATGTTTCTAAGATTCAAT
>NZ_CAMLDX010000018.1 GCF_946478885.1 uncultured Bacillus sp.
CAATATATTTTTTGATGGTATCTATTGGGGCACCGCCTGTTGTAAGTAGACAGAAACTTCTTGGCCAGAACCTCTCTTTCCAACGTTTTTTTCTGATATGCGGAAAGTCTCTCTTTATCAATTGAGAACTAGCACTCCAGGTCTTGTTTCTCCTTTTCCTGTTTTAACCTATTATTTAACAGTTTCGGTATTTTCATAGCGGCTGTCGAGATAATCTACAATATGAATGAGATATCCTTCAATTGTTTGCGGTTTTGGGACACAGGAGCCCCATTCCGGTAGCCCATGATGGCAAAGGATACAGTGTGACATACGATGAATATCCTCTAAGGGAATGGAAATTGCCTCAGATTCAATGATTTTTGCCAGAATGAGAACCCCATAAGGGATATGGCCGATCATCACCCCTAATTCGTCCATGATGATCCCTGTTTGCTTTCGGTTTTCAAGGCCTGTATGGTCAGCTGTAGGAAATAGAAACTTAAACTCTTCAAATTTTTTCCCGGCATGATCATATTCTAATAGTTTTCCGATATCATGAAACAGGATGCTTGTGATAAGTAAATCATAATGAGGGACGATTCCTTTAAACGGCATCATGCCATAAAACATATTGTATAAATGATCAATAGTATCCTTCCAAACAAGCTGCTGCATATTGATTTCAAGAGAATTCATCTGAGTCCATATATCGCGTTTATGAGCCTTTTCAACACAGTTAATGAGTTTGAGCACTGCCTGATAATGGTCCTCTTCTATTTTAAGAATATAACGGGCAAATCTCATTAACCCCACCGTATGTTTGAGCAATCCCCCCAAATAATGATGATGATGTCCTTTGGCAGCAGGTCTTAGGGAAAATTGTTCCCAAAATCGGCGTAGTGCGGATAGGGAAATATCTTTAAAGGGTGGTGCTAATTCCTGAAGATACGTAACTAGTTCAACAGTCAGATCCTCGATGCTGTGTTTTGTATAAGGTAGCAGGGAAAATGGGTTCATATTCTCAGTGCAGGGCTGGAGCTTGTTAATGGTTAGTGATTTATTGCCGCGGTATTCATCTACCTTGGCATCGATGTCAAAAACAGAGAATTGCTCCAACAAAGGAACGGTATGGTTCACAGATCCCTGATTATCCCACATTTTGCAATTAATTGGTCCAGCATTATTTGAAAATTTCATTCTTAGATATTGCTTATTTGTTTTGGTTACCTCGACGCTGTATTCGTTCAGAAGTAGTCGCACATTAACCTGATTGCCGCTCGCTTCATTCTGTAGGTGAAAGATCTCATTTCCATCAGGAAGCTGCGGCGGCGGAAATTCTGTCAATATTTCCTTCACAGTCTGTTTGTCAGCTTCATAATGTATCAGTATAAATTGATAAAAATAGGATTTTTGTTCGGACATGGTATCACTCCAATATAAAGAGGCTTTAACTTTATTTATTATTGTACCTTATGTTGCTGAGTCTGTTACAACTGAAATGGTTTTTCATTGGGCGATCTAAGAATATATGCTGATTTTCGGACATAGAATGTAGAAAACTTGAAAGATATAAAAAGAGGTGGATACAATGGATCTTCCATTTTGGCTTTACTTGATTGTGATGGGTATCTTAATTAGTGCCTACATGACAGTTAAAACAGGCAAAGAGGAGAAACGGTTAGAGGAAGAGATAATTGAACGGGAAGGGCAGGTATACATGGAACGGTTGGAAAAGGAACGAAGTGGTAAGGGAGAGCCGGATGAAGTAATCAGGGCGGAAGAATCGGAATAAAAAGGAGGTACTCATTTCAAGGTTATATCATACAAAATAGGAGGGGCTGTCCGTTAAATGGTACAGAACAGCTTTCATTTTGGACAACCCCATGAATTCTCTTGAAACGATATTATTTTTTGTTTTCTTGAGTATTAGACTTATTAGCTGCGTCTTGGATAATTCCTTTTAGATCCTTGTCTATTATTTTTACGTTGGCATCCTTCATTTCTTTATCCATTGCCCTTTTGACGCTCTCATTATCAAGCTTAGACAGTTTTAATTGATATTCCATTTCATCTTTAACATCTGCGAATTTTTCTGCTTTCTTTTTATCGGTTACCTGAATAATATGGAAGCCATTTTGTGTCTGTACAGGTCCGCTAATTTCGTTTTTATTCAAAGCATAGGCAGCTTCTTCAAATTCAGCAACCATTGCACCCGGTCCGAACCAGCCAAGGTCTCCGCCCTTAGCAGCAGTTCCTGTATCTGTTGAATATTCCTTTGCTAAATCTTCAAATTTTTCTCCTGCATCCAACTTTTCTTTGACTTTCTTTGCTGTTTCCTCATCTGCAACTAAGATATGGCGCGCCTTGATTTCAGGCTTATACTTTTCATCATAGTATTTTTTCACATCTTTTTCTGTTACTTTAACTGTCTTAAGTGTAGCCTTTTCTTCAAGCATGCTTATTTTAATTGCTTCTTTAAACGCATCTTCATCTTCATAGCCATACTGAAGCAGGGCCATTTGGAAGTTCTCGCCCAATTGCTCTTTAATTTCATTGAATCTCTTATCTAATTCTTTATCAGATACTTCGTATTTGTCTCCCAGAACTTTTTCATTTAAAAGCTCCTGGAGTACGGCTTGACCGTACTTATCCTTCATTGCGTCATAAAGTTCATCCTTTGTAATATCACCAGCGTCTGATTCAACTACTGCTTCTGAACTATTACAAGCTGTTAAAGCTAGTACACCAGCAGCAATTGAAAGAGATAGAATCCATTTTTTCACGTAAGAACACTCCTAGTTAATATTGTAGTCATCATTATTATTTACCAAAGAATACTATATCATAAATTCTGATTAGAACAAATGTTTACGACGAATCTGCAGGATTTTTTTGAAATCTGGGTTTTTGACTATCCCGAACTTCTCCTTCTTTCATATGATAAGACAAAGAGAAAGGAGGTTTGGATGATGGGTCACGCATACGGTGGAGGTTTCGCATTAATCGTTGTGCTGTTCATTTTATTGATTATTGTGGGGGCTTCCTTTTGTTAGTGAATGAAGTAGCTAAATAATAATTATTGCATATGTTGTATAGAGTGAGAGCGGCTTTTTTGCTAAAGGAGGTGTTAATATGAGTGGACACGCATGCGGTGGAGGATTTGCGTTAATCGTAGTCCTGTTTATTTTATTAATAATCGTTGGAGCTGCTTGGCTGTAAAATATACAGGCGTTTTAGCGAAAAAAGCGGCGAGAATCCTCTTGCCGCTTTTCTTGTTTTCATGCAAATAAAATTTCTACATAAGATGAAATTAATAAAATGGTCACCAGTATGTTGATCGTACGGAAGACTTTTGGATGACGTTCTTCGGGGATCTCTTTTTGCAGACAAAGTGTGTTGGTCATTTTATTAATATAAAATAAAATGAAACAGGCAAATAAAATAAAAATAGAGATCATGAATCTTTCCTCCTTTTGAGAGGCGTTTGTAATTGCGTGAAGCTACAAATTCACCTAATGAAAATCACTCTTGTTTTTACATTAGCAAATAATTGCTAAAAAAGATAGTTTTTATTATGATTCATTTAATAGACTATGATAATAGACTATGAAAATCTTTCTCTAGGAAAGATTAAATGAGTTATTGAGTTTGCTTTAATAAAATATCGAAGCCGTCTTCAGTCTCTTCAATGTATGCTTGATTAGGAGCAGATAAAACATTTTTGATGCAAATAAAGTCTGACACACTGATTCCAATATGGTAAGCTAGCAAAATAACAAAATAATGTACATAATAGCTAAAAAAATTACAGCAGATAAAAAGCAATGTATTAATCATAATAAATGGCGTAAGCAAGGAAAGTAAAAACAGCCATTTGGGGATTGGTTCATGTACTCGGATATTCAGGTGCGGGAAAATACCGTATTTCATCATGAATGTCTTTTTAACCTTTTTTCCTAAATGTAGCAGGGGCAATAAATGAAAAAACTTATGCAAAAAGAACATGAGCCAAATGACAATTAAAAAATGTACGATATAATTGTCATTAAACGCCCTTGGAACAAAAACATATGTGGCAGGAACAAATAGAAAAATAAACGTCAACAACATGGTTAAGGAAGACAAAATAAATACTCGTTTTGTTCCATATTGTTTCTGAATATTAATCGCCTTCCAGCAATTCATCGGATCAGCCTCCGCACCGAGTATTAGTTATGTAAAACTTACTAAGATAATGTACGATGAAAGTTTAAAAAAATCAATAGGAAAAAAAGCTTTTCATGTTGTAATATATAAAGAACGGAATAATGTCTGATTCATACGAAAATTGAAACGATAGGTTATTTCAATAATAAAGAGGGAAAAGAATGGATATGGATTCTATTTTGGAGAAGATAAGACGGCTTGAATATCATCAGTCATTATTACTAAAGATGCTGCAGCAATCAACAGATGATTTTTATAAATTGATTATTGAGAAATCACTTGGGGAAGAAGAAGTTCGAAGGTTCCAAAGGAATTGTGATAGACTGAGCATGAAATTAAAAGAACAAAAAGCGGAAGGCTTTATCTATTTTCATCCGCTTTTTAAGGAATTTATCATGATTCTGCCTCCCGGAATACAGGCTGAAGAAGTCATCAAAGCATGTATCAAGCAAGGTTTATATTTACCTTTAATGATGGAGTTAAAAAGGTATTTATAACCCGTTACACTAATTTTGTTTCCAGACTTTCTTTTTTTCTTAGTTTTCCATTCTCTTCTGCAAAATCATTTTCAATATTGTTAAATGATTTCTCGAAGATTTCCATGAAGTCATCACCGTAAATATTGCGGACAATGGTCATCATCTCAATAATTTCAGGAAACTTGCCGAATATTTCCTTTAATGGCATTGATGCTTCAAATGCCGCATTTTGTTCAGGAATATATGCTTCCACGATCTGATGAAAAATTTCTTCCCCTTCTTCTGTCAGCTGGATATAGGTATTCCGTTTATCATTTTCTTTTTTAGAAAACTTTAACAGACCACGCTCCTCTAGCTTTTTGGAAAAGTTAAAGGCCGTTGATACGTGCATTACCCCAAATTTTGCCACATCTGAAATGGAAGCGCCATTTAAATGGTAAGCGATCCATAAGATATGATGCTCATTAATATTTAAATCAAATGGTTTAATCCATTGCTGCCAGTCCTTTTCAACAGATTTCCATAGCGCTTTGCTCAGCTGTCCTATTCTTTGACTGAACAGCAGTGCCTCTTTCACTGAAAATTCCTTTTCTCCCATCCTCATAATCACCCTTTTTAGTAAAACTTTAATTTCATTATGCCAATAAAATAAAAATTAATAAAGTCAAAAAAATGCCAAATTTTTAGATATTATACCTTCCTCCATACGTTAGTAATTTCACAAAAAAGTTATCACTATTTTCATAGTATATTTATTTCCTCTTTCAAGCTAAAATTCCTGCTTTTTAATGGGAAATATTCTCTAAATAGTACGAATGTTATAAAATCTGGCTGAAATAGGTCTTGTATGTCCTTTTTATCATAATTTCAGCCCAGATTATTCTGTCGAATCTTAGGAGTAGATGTGTTATTGCTTTTTTAACTGATTTTCAAGAGTCTCAATGCTTAATTCTAATGCTTTTAATTCCTGTATAATTTTCTCCTGATGAGGTTCAATCTCTTTTTTCCAGTCCATTACAGTTGTTTTTAGATCTTCAATAAAGCCTTTAATAGTTGCTGTACTTTCAATGGAAGCGTTTTTCACATTTTTACTTAAATCCTGAAGATCTGCTTTCACGGCAGAAAGGCGCTTGAGCCAAATCATTGACTGCTCCTTGACGGTTTGCCGTGTTTCTTTTCCGGATGCCGGTGCAGCAAGGAGCGTTCCCGCGCCTAGTGCAATGCTTCCAATAAAAAAGCCCAGTAAAAAATGTTTTCCATTCATCAAGACCACCCCGCAAAGTAAATGATATGATATATACCATTCTTCAGATAAAGGATATATTCCTTCAAAAAGAAAAATATTATTCTAAAATAATACGAAAAAACCCCGTCTTGTGACGGGGTTTGGATGATCTAGCACTATTTAGAAGGTAGATCCCTTCTTTTATTGGCTGATAGTCTGCTGCTGTTTCCCGACAAGCTTCGTACGTTTTAAAATAGATGCTGCTACTGGATACAACACAATCATGACAATGGTATTCACTACGGCTGCAGGTAAAACAACAGAAGCGAATAAAGCTGCAAATGGTCCCGGCAGTTCTGCGATCAATAGAGCAGATCCCAAAAATACAGTTCCGGAAATAATAGTTCCAATTACAGTTAAAACAGCAATTGAGATGATTGAATGATTGTATTTTTTTAACACAAGAAGTAAAGCAAAAAACAGAAATGATGTCACAAGCTTATCAATAATATTCGGGAGTTGACCAGCAGGGAACGTTGTTGTTAATGCTGAAATAATCCCAGTAGCCAATCCTAAAAGCAGGACGCTTTTTTTATCAGGAAATAAAATAATTCCTAAAAACATCATTGTTAACATCATGTCCGGTTTCATGCCCAAAAATAACCCTGGTATAACAGTATGCAGGACAGCACCTATTCCAACTAAAAGAGCCAGGACAACAAGTTTTTTCGTTTTCAATTCTCATCTCTCCTAAACTAGCTAAAGTCTCTGCTTTTCCTACAGTGCACTCATTGCCTGCAGCGAAAAGTTGCTATTATTATAGCATGATAATGAAAATGATGTTAATATTTTTTTCTGAATTCTTTCATAAACTGCGCTAAGCGCTCTACATTTTCGAACGGCACAGCATTATAAATGGATGCGCGGCAGCCTCCGACAGAACGGTGTCCATTTAGGCCGACAAAACCGGCTTCCTTTGCCTGCGCTAAGAAAGCTTTCGTTGATTCGTCAGAATTTAATGTAAAAGTAACATTCATATTGGAACGGCTATCTAGCTCCGCATGTCCGTTATAGAATCCATCGCTATTGTCAATTTCGTGATATAGAAGCGCAGCTTTTTCATCATTTCTTTTGGCAATGGCTTCAAGTCCGCCCTCGTTTTTAGCCCATTTTAAGACTAATGACAATAGATAAATTCCAAATGTCGGCGGCGTATTATAAAGTGAATTATTTTTGGCATGTGTATTATAGTTAAGCATAGTCGGAAGGCTGTCACTTGCACGATCCAACAGTTCTTTTTTGATAATGACAACGGTCACGCCTGAAGGGCCGAGGTTCTTTTGGGCGCCGGCATAAATCAAGCCGAATTGTTCAATATTCAATGGCTTGCAAAGAATATCACTGGACATGTCGGCTACAAGAGGGACATTTAATCCAGTAGGAAAGTTTTTCCACTGAGTACCATAAATCGTATTATTGCTTGTAATATGCAGATAAGCTGCATCGCTTGGTATAGAAGTACTGTCAAGTGCAGGAATGTTTTTGTAGTTGTTTTCCTTACTTGAAACAGCAATAGCTGTTTGACCTACCTTTTGCGCTTCTTTTAAAGCCTTTTCAGACCAAGAGCCAGTCAGGGCATAGTAAGCTGTTTTTCCCTCCTGAAGCAGATTCATCGGAACCATTGAAAATTGAAGGCTTGCGCCCCCTTGCAGGAAGAGAATTTCATAATCATCTGGGATGTTTAGCAGTGTTGCCAACAATGATTTTGCTTCATTATGTACGGCATCATAGTCTTTGCTACGATGGCTAAGCTCCATTACAGACATCCCTGTATTTCTAAAATTAAGCAGCTCTTTTTGCGCTTCCTGAAGAGCCCATTCTGGAAGAGCCGCAGGGCCAGCATTAAAATTTAAAGCACGATTCATTTTTAGTCCTCCCTCAATTGTTCATTTACTAATTATGTGCATTTTTTCACAACAATATAGTATAAATACATTACCTATTTTAAAGATAATAGTATCAGAAAATGTCAAAATGTACAGAAAGAATCAAATTTTTTTACGAATTTAAATAAAAAAATTCTCCTGGAAGGGAGAATTTTACAGCTGTTCGCTGATATCCGAAGCCATTTTCTGGAGATCTTCAAAGCTGTAATCGTTTTGGTTGTTTTTCCAGACAGCGCCAAATCCATCGCCCATCCCGTAGCGCGGAATAAGATGAACATGGAAATGAAACACAGATTGTCCGGCTTCTTCACCATTGTTATTGACCATGTTTAGGCCGACAGGCTGATAAACTGTCTTTAACGCATTGGCGATTTCTGGAACAACATCAAAGATATTTTTGGCAATTTCCGGTGTTAATTCAAATAGATTTTCCTTATGTACTTTAGGTATAACCAGTGTATGTCCTTTTGTCACTTGGCTGATGTCGAGGAAGGCAACCACATGTTCATTTTCATAGACCTTTGCTGCTGGAATATCACCATTTGCAATTTTGCAAAAAATACAATCGCTCATTTATTTCAATCCCTTCTACTATCGATTTTTAAACATTGTACCATATAATCCCTTTACTTATAAAGACGGGGCTGCGGCGTTAAGGGAATAAAAAAGGCAGGATTCGCATGGAATCCCGCCCTTTTACAGGGGATTATGACATATACTTGCGTTCTATTACAGGTTCTTTTCTGCTGTAAACACCTCATTTTTCATTTTAATAAAAAATGCTTGTGCTTATTTAGAAACTGATCCTTTGTTCAAGCTAACCATCCCCTATTTCTGATAAGTTTTTCAACTTTAGAAAAATCGGGTCGTTATCTTTGATGAACACCTCATTTTCAAATGAGTTTTGAAATTATCGGTGTGAAAGATCATTATGGTCGTGCATTACAACCATCCCCTTATAGAATCATCGCAGCATATCATGGTTGATTGAATGAACTTGTCTTTAACAGACACCTCATTTCAATGGTCGATGATTATATCATCTTAAGTGTATCCCCTACGTAAGTTAGAATGTACGATTTACAAAAAAATATCCCTTTGAACTTAAATTATTTATAAACTTCACTCTGCCCAAACTAGACAAGTGGTGAAGCTATTTTTTACAATAAGATTAACCTATAGAAGAGAGGAAATTTATGCATGTCTCTATTGCAGATTAAAAATGTAACAGGCGGGTATACGAGAAATCCTGTCTTAAAGGATGTTTCTTTTCAAGTGGATAAAGGAGAGTTAGTCGGGTTAATTGGCTTAAACGGTGCAGGAAAAAGTACGACCATCAAGCATATTATTGGATTGATGGAGCCACATAAAGGACAGATAACCATTAATGGCAAAACGATTGATGCTGACAGGGAGGAATACCGGAAACAGTTTACATTTGTTCCGGAGACACCAGTCCTTTATGAAGAATTGACTCTTGATGAGCATTTGCGTCTGACCGCAATGGCCTATGGATTGGAGCAATCACTTTACAAGAAAAGAGTAGCGGAGCTGTTGCGGGAATTTCGCATGGGAAAAAGGTTGAAGTGGTTTCCTGCCCATTTTTCAAAAGGGATGAAACAAAAGGTGATGATTATGTGTGCATTTCTTGTGCAACCGTCCTTGTATATTGTTGATGAGCCATTTGTCGGTCTTGATCCATTAGGAATACAATCATTGCTGGATTTAATGAAAAAAATGAAAGAAAATGGTGCGGGGATTTTGATGTCTACGCATATTTTGGCTACAGCCGAACGATATTGCGATCGTTTTATCATCCTTCATGAAGGAAAAATACGGGCACAAGGTACACTGGAGGAACTGCGCAACGACTTTTCTATGCCGGGAGCGACACTGGATGACTTATATATTGAATTGACAAAGGAAGAAGATTATGTTTGATGAAAAGCTGCTTTGGAAAGAACGTTTAAGCAGAACAAGTAAAGAACTGTCCCGTTATCTGCGCTACATATTTAATGGGCACATGGTGGTTGTTCTGTTATTTTTACTCGGTACGGCGGCCTATTATTATCAGGAATGGCTGAAAATAATTCCTGATACATTTCCATCTGCGATTATCATGGCTGTGGCAATGTCATTTGTATTAACATACAGCCCGATTTATACGTTTATGTCAGAGGCGGATCGGATTTTCCTCATTCCTTTGGAAACCAGGCTTAGCCATTATTTTAAAAAGTCGCTGCTTGCAAGCTTCACCTTGCAGATATATTTGCTGGTTATGGCATTGGCCGTGTTGATGCCCCTATACGCAGCTGTTAATCACGGGAATTTCAAAATCTTTTTTTATTTTTTGGCTGCGATGCTTTTTATGAAATATGTTAATTTATTGATTCGCTGGCGCATTCAGTACTATCAGGAGAAGATAGTACTGAAAATAGATTCGCTGATCCGTTTTTGTATTAATCTTGTCTTTCTTTTTCTGCTGTTTTCTAATGCAGCGCTTTATTTTACGATTGCTCCCGTCATCATCTTATTGGGGTTGTATGTTTATTACAAATGGCAGACGAAGGATAAGGGGCTGAAGTGGGAGTTTCTCATTGGGCAGGACGAAAGGAGAATGACCTCTTTTTATCGACTGGCTAATTTATTTACCGATGTGCCGAAGCTCAGGAGCACGGTAAAAAGAAGAAGATGGCTGGACTTTCTTCTTGGCGGTATTTCTTTTCGACAGGATCAAACCTTTACTTTTCTATTTGCACGGACCTTTTTACGCTCTGGAGATTATTTTGGCCTTTTGGTGAGGCTGACGGTTATAGGAGCAGGAGCCCTTTTGTTTCTCGCTTATGGAATCGGCGAGATCATCATTGTAGTGCTGTTTCTTTATTTAACTGGATTCCAGCTTCTTCCGCTTTGGAAGCATCATCAATATCATTCGCTGCAGGAATTATATCCGATTCATAATAAAGCAAAGAAAAATAGCTTTCTCCGCTTAATAAGAACGGTTTTATCGATTCAATCAGTTATTTTCTCACTCGCTGTTCTGATCGCGGGTCAGCCTAAAACAGCTGCTCTGTCTCTTGTAGCAGGTATTTTGTTCAATATCTATTTTGTATCGGTATACAGCAAACGAAAATTGGAAGGATAATCTTTTCATGAAACCGCGGCTATATTTATTACGTATTTCATGATTAAAGGAGTGAGGCTGATGAATCGCTATGAAATGCAGGCTTTGGATGAAGTGCTTGTATGGAAACGTAGGATATCCAAAAAGCCAAGGATGGTCCAACGGTTAACAAAGCAGGCGCAAGTGAAAATCAATGAAAAAATTCCTGATAAAGCACATGTGATAATAACAGATGCAATAAAAAAATTTGTGAAAATGACTTTAACCGGATCAGAGATGATGACAAAGAAAAATCCAGCCGCGAAGTTGACTCTTGAAGAGCGGGATAAGCTGCTTGACGAGAAACTGAATGTCTATAGAAAAACAGCCGTTATCGAAGGCGCGGGTACAGGTGCAGCTGGATTGCTCGTGGGATTGGCGGATTTTCCCCTTCTGTTGTCGATCAAGATGAAATTTTTGTTTGAGGCGGCAAATGTTTACGGATATGATACAAGTAATTATGAGGAACGTATCTTTATTCTTCAGGTGTTTCAGTTGGCCTTCTCCGGCGTGGAGACGAGAAAAGGAACGCTTGAGATAATCGAGAATTGGCAAGAGAGTAAAGCTGCTTTAATCAATATGGATTGGAGAGAATTTCAGCAGGAATACCGTGATCATATTGACTTTGTAAAGATGCTTCAGCTTGTTCCGGGAATCGGGGCAATCATTGGTGCTTTTGCTAATTATAATTTATTGGACCAACTGGGAGAAACGGCAAAAAACTGCTATCGTATACGCTGGCTTAAAAACGCAGCTTCTTAAAAGGGGGGTGACTCCTGTATGGGAACATGTCCGCATTGGATAACAGGATCTTATACGGGAGATGGCCCCTTTGCTTTTGGGACAAAGCGCTTTTAAGGAAATAAGATCCCCCTGTCGTTTGCGGCAGGAGAAAGTGAATGATTAGTTTTGGCCCTCTACTGGTCCTTGTTCCTTTTCAATGGAGTATCTTGAAATATAAGATGGACGCGGAAAAATCTGTGGCAGCTTCTTCCCTTTCTTTTCTTTGATTGAAAACGTTTTAGCAAATGTCTCTGAATGCTGCCACTTCTTAAAGAACCCCGCATTTTCCCAAAGAGTCAAAATGATATAAGTATCCGAAGAAAGCGGACGGAGAACACGAACCGCTCCGAGACCGACTGTACCTTCCAAGACACTTGAAAGGGTATTAAAGCGGTATTCAAAGATAGGACAGCCTTCGTCCGTTACAGGGAAATGCTGAAGAACAGCATAGGTGAATTGGGCCGACAGTATCCCGACTGCATCAATGACTTCATAATTTCTAGGACTTTTAAAAAGTGTTTGTCCCTCTGTTTCGTGCAGCAGCAGACAATTCTTTTCATTTTCCATCAGGAGAAACCTTTCTTCCGGATATTTTTCTTTGAATTTTTTCAAAAAATCAAAGGTTCCCATGGTTATAAACAAATTCATTGGATACACCTCGCTTTTCTTTATTATACAGAATCTGTATAGTGTAATTCCATAAGGGGGATTTTTTGTATAATAAAAGGCAATTTATTGAATTATAGGCAGGTAAGCTATACAAAGATAGTAGAAAAAAGGTATGATGTTTATTAGTTAAAATGCCACATCTATGACTCTTTGTAAGTACCTAATATATATATTAAATATTGAATGAATCAAGTCTTTAGGGGGATAAGATTAATGATGAACATCGTAAATGAGACTTTTTTAAAAGCCGCAAGGGGTGAAAAAACGGATTATGTACCAGTATGGTATATGAGACAGGCTGGCCGTTCACAGCCAGAATATCGAAAAATTAAGGAAAAGTATTCCCTGTTTGAAATTACTCATCAGCCGGAGCTTTGTGCCTATGTAACAAGATTGCCGGTGGAAAACTACGGGGTAGATGCGGCTATTCTCTATAAGGATATAATGACACCGCTTCCGGCCATCGGTGTAGATGTTGAAATTAAAGGCGGAGTGGGACCGGTGATTTCCAATCCGATAACATCAGTAGAAGATGTTGCAAAGCTTGGAGAAATTCATCCGGAAGAAGATATTCCGTATGTTTTGGATACGATAAAGCTCCTGACGGAAGAACAGCTTTCTGTTCCGTTAATTGGTTTTTCCGGAGCTCCCTTCACCCTTGCCAGTTATATGATTGAAGGCGGTCCTTCAAAAAACTATACAAAAACAAAAGCTTTTATGTATTCAGATCCTAAAGCATGGTTTGCCTTAATGGACAAGCTTGCAGAAGTCACAATTACGTATGTAAAGGCGCAAATTCATGCCGGGGCAAGCGCTATCCAGATTTTTGACTCATGGGTAGGAGCAGTGAACGCTGAGGATTATCGTTATTATATTAAACCGGTGATGAAGCGGATTTTTACGGCACTACGGGAAGAAAATGTACCATTCATTATGTTTGGAGTTGGAGCAAGCCATTTGGCTCTTGAATGGAATGATCTGCCGCTGGATGTTGTAGGTCTCGATTGGCGTCTGCCGATTCGTGAGGCAAGACAGTTAGGAATTAATAAAACCGTACAGGGAAATCTCGATCCGGCACTGCTATTAGCTCCATGGAATGTGATTGAGGAAAAAGCAAAAGCCATTTTAGATCAGGGAATGGAACAACCTGGTTATATCTTTAACCTTGGACACGGTGTGTTCCCACAGGTAAACCCGGAGACATTAAAGAGATTAACGAGCTTTATTCATGAATATTCCGCTTCAAAGCTGAGTAAATAATGGATCATCCATCAAATTTGATTATGTATTATCTTCTGGATGGCAATAAATCACACCATAAGTGATCATGGAAGAAGCAGCTATGTGAAGGGATGGATGATTTTTGATGAAACGAAAAATAGGCTTGCTTGTAATGGCCTATGGCACTCCATATCAGGAAAGCGACATTGAACGTTATTATACTCATATTCGTCGGGGAAAAACCCCTTCTTCGGAATTGCAGAAGGATCTGGCAGATCGTTATGAAGCGATCGGGGGGATTTCTCCGTTGGCAAAGATTACACGCGATCAAGCTGTAAAGCTGACGGAACAGTTAAATAGTCTGCAGTGTTCTGTTGATTTTCAGATGTACCTAGGTTTAAAACATATTGAGCCGTTTATAGAGGATGCTGTAAAGCAGATGCGTGAAGATGGCATCGAGAAGGCCGTTAGTATTGTACTGGCGCCACATTTTTCTTCCTTCAGTATTGAATCATATAATGGACGGGCGTTGGAGCAAGCCGGCTATTTAGGAGGTCCGTCCATTGCTTGTATTGAAAGCTGGTACAAGGAACCGAAATTTATTGAATACTGGGCCGACAAAGTGAGGGAAACCTTCAGCAGGATGCTGGAGGAAGAGAGAAGCCAGGCGGTTGTCATTTTTTCCGCACACAGTTTGCCACAGAAAATTACTCAATTCGGTGACCCGTATCCAGATCAGCTTTATAAGACAGCCGAATTAATTGCCGAAAGGGCGGGTATTACACACTACGCTGTTGGATGGCAAAGTGCGGGCAGAACGCCAGAGCCTTGGCTTGGACCGGATGTAAAGGATTTAACACGGGAATTACATGCGCAGAATGGATACCAGGCATTTGTTTATGTTCCGGTTGGATTTGTATCCGATCATTTAGAGGTTTTATATGATAACGATATTGAGTGCAGAGCTGTCACAGAGGAAATCGGCGCATCATATTATCGGCCCGAAATGCCGAATGTGCAGCCTCAGTTCATAGATGCTCTCGCAGAAACAGTTTGGAACAAGGTAAATGGATCTAGATGAAGCTCTAAAGGTACGTATAGAAGCTTAAATTTAATCCAAGGTGATCTTTATCATAAAATGATTATCTTACAAAAAGAAGGCGATATGCAGTGTCAGAAACGAAGAAAAGGGTTGTGGTAATCGGCGGGGGAATCACCGGTTTAACGGCAACCTATTATTTACAAAAAGAAATACGCGAGCAGAACCTCCCTCTTGAGGCTATCCTTGTTGAGGCCTCACAGCGTCTCGGCGGAAAAATGCAGACATATCGGAAGGATGGATATGTAATTGAAAGAGGTCCTGATTCTTTTCTAGAACGAAAAACAAGCGCCGCTCGTTTGGCAAAAGAAGTGGGCATGGAAAATAAACTTGTCAATAACACTGCCGGAAAATCATATGTACTCGTAAAGGATCGCCTGCACCCTATGCCGGGTGGGGCGATTATGGGAATTCCTACAGAAATCGGTCCGTTTATTACAACAGGATTATTTTCTATTGGCGGAAAGCTGCGTGCAGCAGGCGATTTTGTGCTACCTCGTTCAAAACCGGTAAAAGATCAATCATTAGGTACTTTTTTTCGGAGAAGATTGGGGGATGAAGTTGTTGAGAATTTGATTGAGCCGCTTCTTTCCGGCATTTATTCTGGCGATATTGATGAAATGAGCTTAATGGCTACATTTCCGCAATACTATTCATTGGAGCAGAAACATCGCAGTCTAGTATTGGGCATGAAAAAAACAACGCCGCGTCGTCCAAAAACAACCGGAACTAAGAAAAAGGGAATGTTTTTAACCTTTACAACCGGCCTGCAATCCTTTGCAGATGCCATTGAAGCCAAACTTGAACCAGGCTCTGTTAAAAAGGGCTTTCGGGCGGAAGGAATTCATAAAACTAATGAAGGCTATGAAATTAAATTAAATGGTGCTGAGACTTTACAGGCAGACAGCATTGTGATGTCAGTATCACACCAAACGGTTTACAGTATTTTTTCAGAGTATGAATTTTTCCAGGGCTTTAAAAATGTACCTTCCACTTCAGTAGCTACCGTTGCCCTCGGTTTTCCGAAAGAAGCGATTAAAAAGGATATTAATGGGACCGGCTTTGTCGTGTCACGAAATGGGGATTATTCGATTACTGCCTGTACATGGGTGCACAAAAAGTGGCCGCATTCTACACCGGAAGGAAAGGTGCTGCTACGCTGTTATGTAGGAAGAGCAGGAGACGAAGCTGTCGTGGATCTCTCTGACGATGAAGTTGTTCAGATTGTATTAGATGATTTATCGAAAACGATGGATATCACGAGGGCACCGGAGCTCGTTGTTATTTCCCGCTGGCATAATGCTATGCCGCAGTATACAGTAGGACATAGAGAAAGAATGGAGAAGGCAACAACCGGAATGCTGAAAGAGCTTCCCGGAATCTTTTTGGCGGGCAGCTCCTATAATGGCCTCGGGTTACCAGATTGTATTGATCAGGGAGAGGATGCTGTAAAGCGGGTTTTGGACTATTTAAAACTCTCCTAGACAGAAATAAGCCATGTTTTTTATAAAAAAAAGAACCAGTCGGACAATAAACGACTGGTTTTAAACGTTTAATAGAGGATAATCGATTCTATTAAACAAATAGATTAGGATTAGAAATAGGAAGATGAATAAAAAAATGAATTGATACCAAATATTAATTAAAGATCATGCATATCGAGACAATGATCGCATTTGTTGCTGTAACAATCTGCCTGTTCCTCGATTTTTTTACCGCATTCAGAACAGATTTTTGCTGGTAAATTTCTGAAAAACTCAACAATGCTTTGTACCATGATGTCTCCTCCATACTTTTGAGTCATTAATTAATTCGATTAATCGAATTAATTGTAATATAACAGCGCGATGAATGTCAATATTTGTTTTAATACAATTTTTATGAGAGAATGGCAAAAACAAAGCATAGCTGTTTCACCTCTACCTGACAAGGAACAAGAAATCTTCATTGCTAAACCAATCGTCTGTTCTCGTTTCATATTCGGCTTAATTGGCAGAATAATTCATTAATATTTATTTTACGAAATTGATTGAAAAATTACTATTTTAATATTATAATTTACTACACAAAAGCGTAACTGCATAACAGCGTAAATGCATTATAGAACTGTAGTGATAGTAGAGGAGGAACAAACCGACATGGCAAAGAAAAAGTTTATGGGGTTAGCTGCACTTGGACTGATGGGTGCACTCGTATTAAGTGCTTGCGGCAATGATAATGCAGATGGGAAGGACGATGCTTCAAGCGGAAAAAAGGAAACAACCTATCAGGTAGGGATTTCCCAGTATGTTACGCATTCTTCTTTAGATGCGGCGACGAAAGGATTTAAGAAAGCATTAAAGGATGAAGGACTGAAGGTTGAGTACGATGAACAAAACGCTAATGGAGATCAAAATAATGTGTTGACCATTGCGAATAATTTTGCCGGGGACGGGGTTGATTTGATTTTTGCCAACTCAACGCCAAGTGCCCAGGCTGCTGTACAAGCAACAAAGGATATACCGATTGTGTTTACATCGGTAACCGATGCTGTATCTGCCCAGCTTGTTAAATCAATAAAAGAGCCTGGTGGCAATGTAACTGGTACGATTGATAATCATCCGGATGCAATTTCAAATACAGTGAAGTTTATCAGTGAAAACTTCCCCGGAACAACCATTGGCACAGTCTATAATGCTGGTGAAGCAAATTCTGTTGCACAAGTCGATATGATAAAGAAAGAGATTAAAGGCACTGATTTAAAGCTTGTTGAAAAATCTGTTTCCACTACAGCTGAGGTGAAGCAAGCGGCAGACAATCTAGTCGGCGCTGCTGATGTAATTTATATTATCACGGATAATACTGTTGTTTCCGCATTAAAATCTATCGTGCAGGTAGCAAATGAACATGATATGCCATTATTTGTCGGCGAATTGAATTCAGTGGCAAATGGGGGATTTGCCGCTTTCGGCTTTGAGTATGAGGATATTGGGTATGAAGCAGGTGTTATGGCGGCACAAATCTTAAGAGGGGAAAAGGAACCGGCAGACCTGCCTGTTCAATACCCTCCAAAAATTAAGCTTGTTATCAATAAGACTGCAGCCAAAGAAATGAATATTGAACTAAAGGATGAATGGAAAGAAGCCGCTGAATTTATTGAATAAAGCAATTGCTGGCTGGAGAGGCTCTGTTTAAGGAACCTCTCCCTTTCATTTACTCTTCTATTATTAATTGATCACAAGGGCTGGCATTGCGCTTGCAGAAAGGAAGAATAAGATGTTTAACGCCATTTTTAGTTCTATTGAGGCCGGGGCTATTTATGCTTTAATGGCTTTGGGAGTCTATCTATCTTTTAGAATACTAGATTTCCCTGATATGACGGTTGACGGTTCTTTTGTAACAGGTGCATCGGTTGCGGCAGTTATGATCGTCGGCGGTGCTAATCCATTTATAGCAACAGTAGCGGCTATTGTAGCGGGATTTATTGCCGGCTGTATTACGGGTCTATTGCATACAAAAGGAAAAATAAACCCGCTTCTATCAGGGATTTTAATGATGATTGCCTTATATTCAATTAACTTACGAATTATGGGCAAGTCAAATATTCCTCTTATTCAGGAAGAAACCGTAATCACCAAGCTTACTGACTTTTGGCAAGCCTTGCCTATTGATGGAGTGCTGGAGTCTTTGCTGGCAAGTATCGGTTTGGCAGATTATAATCCGAAGACGTGGGGAATTCTAATTGTCATGCTGATTTTGGCCTATATTGTAAAGAAAGGAATCGACTATTTCCTAAGAACGGATATCGGTCTTGCTATGCGTGCAACAGGGGACAATGAAACGATGATCCGTAGTTTTTCCGCAGACACGGATTATTTGAAGATATTAGGTCTTGGCATTGCCAATGCCTTAGTGGCCCTTTCCGGAGCATTAATTGCCCAATATAATGGGTTTAGTGATGTTGGAATGGGGATTGGAATGATTGTCATCGGCTTGGCATCTGTCATTATCGGGGAAGCAATATTTGGAGCGAAAACAGTCGTCAGAGCGACAATCGCTGTGATTGGCGGTTCAATTCTTTATCGTCTTATTGTTACGCTGGCCTTACGGGTTGAATTTTTGGAAACGGGAGATATGAAACTAATTACGGCTATTATTGTGATTGTTGCGTTAATTGTTCCAAGATTTAACGATATCCGAAAGGAAAAGCAACGGAGGGGAAAACGTCTGCTACAGTCAAAGAAAGCGATATAATAGTAAGAAAAATGATTAATTGGAAGCTTTTCAGCCGCGTGACAGCGGAATATTTTATTTCAAAAAATGAGAGCAGGGCTCTTTGAAAAAGGGTGAATAAATTGCTGCATTTAGATCGGATTTTTAAAGTATTTAATGAAGGGACTCCCGATGAGAAAATCGCCATTCAAGAGGTATCGCTTCATTTGAAACCAGGTGATTTTATTACAGTCATCGGCAGTAATGGTGCTGGTAAATCAACATTATTGAATATTATATCTGGAAAATTAATGACAGATCTTGGCACGATTACAATCGATCGGAAAAATGTGACAAATGTGAAGGAACATAAACGGGCTCAAATGGTGGGACGTGTCTTTCAGGATCCCATGGCAGGAACAGCGCCTACGATGACGATTGAGGAGAATCTGGCCATCGCTTATATGAGAACAAATAAACGTGGTTTGCGAATCGGCGTATCCAAAAAAAGAAGAGACTTCTTCAGGGAAAAGCTTGAAACGCTTCATCTTGGCTTAGAAAATCGATTAGGAGCTAAGGTTGGGTTATTATCCGGAGGTGAAAGACAAGCGCTTTCTCTGCTTATGGCTACCTTTACCGAGCCGAAAATTCTCCTGCTTGATGAACATACCGCAGCACTTGATCCGTCTCGTGCCGAACTGATTACGAATTTAACGAAGGAAATCGTCCAAACTTATCAATTAACTACGCTGATGGTTACTCACAATATGCAACAGGCGCTTGATTTGGGCAACAGGCTGATTATGATGGATAAAGGACAGATTATTTTTCAGGCGGATGAGGAAGAAAAACAAAAATTGACAATTGAGAAGCTACTTGCCGAGTTCCAGCGGATTCGCGGGGAAAAAATGACTAGTGACAGAGCCATGCTGATTTAGGGAGCTATCCTAAAGGCAAAGATATCAGGCACCACAAAATAGTATCTCGTATTACTTTGCATAAATTTGCATTGGATATAGATCAGTCGTGGATGCCTGACACTTTCCGGGATAGCTTCTTTTTGTGTACAGCTTTGTTCTAAATTGCAGAAATTGAAGTAAACTAGTAATAAGGGTTGTACATCAGGGAGGGGAAGGAAATGGCGAGAAGGATTGGGTTGTACGGGATATTGGTTTATTTCCTGTACGGCTTATTTTTTTATTGGTATTTATTCTATTTTTCCAATACAAGCCTGCCGTTTGAGTATCAAGGTACCATGGCAGATCCGGCGACTTTTTTAAATGGACGGGAACTGATGCTGAGTGAAGAGTATTCGGCCATTCGGAATTTATTGTTTTTCTTGGCAGTTCCGTTTGAGTGGCTGTTTTATTTATTCATTTTACTTTTAGGTCTATCCCGGATTTTTAAAAATTGGGCTGTTTCATCTGCAAGATACAAATGGCTACAAACTCCTGTTTATTTAATATGGCTTTCTGTTCTTTCCTTTATCGCTCACTTTCCGTTAAGCTTTATCAGCTATTCCTTAGCAAAAAGTTATCATATTTCTACCCAGAGCTTTGCTTCCTGGATGAAGGATGGATTGATTGACTTTTGGGTAGGTTATGGTTCATTACTTATTACGGTGGTTGTTCTGTATTGGCTGATTAAAAAAAGCGCCAAACGCTGGTGGCTGTATGCGTGGCTGTTATCGATTCCCTTTACTTTATTTATTATGTTCATTCAACCAGTTGTCATCGATCCGCTTTACAATGAATTTTATCCGTTAAAAAATAAAGAGCTAGAGACTAGCATTCTGGAATTAGCGGCAGAGGCAGACATTCCGGCAAATCATGTGTTTGAGGTCAATATGTCGGAGAAAACAAATTCTATGAATGCTTATGTCAATGGCATCGGTTCAAATGCCCGGATCGTTTTGTGGGATACAACGTTAGACAAATTATCCACGAAGCAGATTTTATTTATTATGGCCCATGAAATGGCCCACTATGTGGAAAAACATATCTATTTTAATATTCTTCAATCGGTATTTTTTAGTTTCATTGGTCTTTATGTAGTAGCAAAATTATGGAATGGGTGCATTGTCCGCTATGGAGGTGTGTTGAAGATATCATCAATTCAGGATATCAGTTCATTGCCGCTTCTGCTTCTGATTGTGTCGATGTTGATGTTTCTTTCAGCCCCGTTGTCAAATGTCATATCGCGCTATGAGGAGACACGAGCAGACCGCTATGCGATTGAAATGACCCATGATGCTGAAGCAGGCATCACGACATTTCAGGAATTGACTCGTTCCGGACTCACCCAGGTAAATCCCCCCTTTTTGGTGAAAATGTTCCGTTATGGACATCCGACCATGCTTGAACGGATTTCCACGCTAGAGGAATACGACATCAAACTTAGAAATAAGGGAGAATAAGAATCACATGCTTGGATTTCCAGTATCAATCAAAAAACATCCTCTTGAAGGATGTTTTTTGATTTTGGAAGAACGTGTCTTGTGGCTTTAGCAGTGTGTGAAGTAGACGGGAAAGGAGGGATAGTGGGGAAATGACCTCCTAAGTTATGTGCCGAAACGTTTACACCATTCCCGGTATTGAGAGGATAGCTTGATAAATGCTTCTTCATTGCGTTCATCCAGTGCCTGATTAATTTGAACAAAAAGTTTTTCTTTTTCTGATTTCAATAAAATCTCTGACAACAGCATCTCAATGTACAAGTCTTGGACATAATTCTTTTTCCCTTTGTTCATAGCACCGGATTTCTTCAACTCTGTATAAGAGTTTTCTTTCATCCAAATCACCTCTGATGCTTTTTTATATTATATGGAATAATCCCTCATTATTCAACCGAATTTTTAAAATTTTTAGAAAATAAACGTTAATATTATTTATAGTCCTTTATACCTTGTATATGAATATTTTATGAATGATTTTGAATTAAAATGAATATTTTTTGGAATTTTGATAGTATTAAAGTACTATTATTTGAAGTGAATCAAAGGAGATGATAGTAATATGGAATTAGTAAAAGGTAGCCATGAATATATGATTAATGAATGGACAATGATGATTCAGCCTGTTCAATATAATGACAAGCTATATTCACGCATTCTTCAGCTTGATGGCGAATTCTATTCTCCCTATAAGCCTAAAACGATTATCGTCAAAAATTGTTTGGATAACTTAAGTGATTTCAATGGCCGGATTAAGGCAAGCAAGCATATTCTTGGCATATCTAAGAAGGTTCCCATTGTAATCAGCTCCGAAAATCGCATGTTTTTTTTCCCTACTGCTTCACCGGATGATGCAGATTGCTGCTGGATTAATCCGATACATTATGAAAAAATCCAGGTGTTGGATAAAAAAAATATCCTTGTGGTTTTTAAAAACAAACAGATAGCAAAAATTTCAATTTCTGAGTATACATTTAATAATCAAGTGAACAAGACAGTCAGATTGCAAACTCATACGCTTGAGAAACAACGGGAAAATGAAGGGCGTTTATATTTTTTATACCAAAATAATATGAGAGTGTCGGAAAAGGGCTCAGGACGGAATATTTTGGAATCGGATAAAGAGTTTTAATTTTGGGTAGCTGCTTCTTTTCACGTAAAGGAAAGTTTCCCGAAAAGGCCATATCTGATTGACAGCATGGATTTATCGCATTTTAGCAGTTTGATAAAAGGCATAAATGAAGAAACTAGGAAAGCGATAAATTCCAGGTTTGCTATTCTCTGCTTCTATTTGGGACTGTATACCGTTTCTGTAGATAGAAGCTCAGCATCTCCTGAGCTTTGTTTCGTATACGTGGATTAAAATAATTATGCCGCTCCTCATAGCCTTTATACAAAAATAAAAACCCGGTAAAGGCATCATCGTGGCTGACCTGTTGGACATCTAGTTTTTCTTTTTTCATGTATTGTTTGATGCCTTTTAACTCCTTTTGTATCACCTTCATTGTATCTTCGATAAGATCTAGGTAAGGTTGCTTTAATTTAAAAGGACTTTTATGAATAATGGCGAGATCGCGATTTAAAATGGTTAAAATCATAGGCAGATAAATGGCCTGCTCCATTAAATCACGATCGCTCTCTGGAATTCTCGTCATGCTCAAACATCTCCTTTTTTAAAAAAAGAACAAATGTTCTGTATGCTAATCATACGATAAAATTAGCATCCTTTTCAAGTTTTTTTCCCTTGGAGGGCTTATTTTTTCAAAAAGTGTTGCATAAGATTGCTTGGAATTTTCACCAGAGGCTACAATGAATCCAGCATGGTCATTGTAGCCTTTTTCAAGTGTTGAAGGATCGATGATAGCTAATACTGCTTGATCTTTTCTTGGAATTTAGTTTGAAACACTGCCAAATTTTCCCCTCCGATATTCCCCGTTACTTGATCATGTGAATGCATCCGAAAAAATACGACAACAATAGGAATATGACCAAGCAACAAATTATCCGCGATTATATGTTGAATTCATAGTCTGGTACATCTTTTTCATGTAAAATATAAGAAGAAAAATAGCAGAAAAGGTTACTTTCTGTATAAAACTGTCGTTAGCTGTAAAGAGGGTTAAAATATAATGGGAAGGGCAATAATCTATGAGATATGAAAAAATCAGTCAGGAAAAGAAGCTGAAAAGAAGAAAAAGAAGGCGCAGGCAGCGGTTCTTACTGTTTATTCTGTTTTTACTGCTATGCGGTGTTATCTATGTGTTTATTCAATACCAACAAGGCTTGTCCAGTTCGGAGGGGAAAGCTAATATTTCGCAGAACGAATATGAGTTTAATGGGAAGCAGGATAAGCATGGAGGAACGAATATCCTATTAATTGGCAGTGATACAAGAGGAGAAGAGAAGGCTCGTTCCGATACGATTATGATTGCTCAATACCACCCGGATAAACACACGTATAAGCTTATATCTATTATGCGTGATACATATGTCGATATTCCCGGGTATAAGAAAAATAGGATCAATACAGCCTTTGCACTTGGGGGACCGGAGTTATTAAGGAAAACGATCAAGGAAAACTTTGGTGTCGATACTCAATACTATGCGATTGTTGATTTTGAAGGGTTTGTTCATTTAATCGATGAGGCATTTCCTAATGGGGTTAGAATCGATGTTGAAAAGAAAATGACCGAGTATATTGATGTACCGCTTAAACCGGGAGTACAGCAGCTGGACGGGAAAAAACTTCTCGGTTATGTCCGGTTTCGCCATGATGCGATGGGAGATTTTGATCGGGTAAAACGACAGCAAAAAGTGATGAAGGAAGTGGCAGATCAATTTGCCTCTATTCAAACACTGTCTAAGCTGCCAAAGCTAATCGGGGTTATGAAGCCGTTTGTCAATACTAATTTAGATACTTCTGACTTGATATACATCGGAAAGGATTATTTATCCAAAGAGAATCGGGAAATTGCCACACTAAGGATCCCGGTAGATGGCGGGTTTGAGCCGGATGAGGTTCCTCAAGTTGGGGAAATACTTCGTGTCGATTTCGAGGAAAATGCAGAAGCGATTGAAGAATTTCTGAACCAATAGTGATTGATAATTTTAATTTTTACTTATGGAGTGTACAATAATGGATATGGGGAATCGATTAGGAAAAAGAATTTTAATGTAAGTAAGAAGGTACAAGCTTTAAAAAACAAGTGGTTTCAGGCTTCAACGCCTGCTTCTTTGGGAAGATGCGGCGGCAAGGTGTTTCCGCATTATATTTAAGGAGAAATCTTTAATGGATTTTGATACATTAAGAGAGTGGCTTACACTCGAAAATATCATGAAAGTAATTAATGAGTATCGATCTTTTGGACCGATACCGGGGATTTTGCTTCCTTTGTTTGAGGCATTTCTTCCTTTTTTGCCATTATTTTTGTTTGTAATGGCAAATACGAATGCATTTGGACTTTGGCTTGGTTTTTTGTTTTCTTGGATCGGCTCTGTTACCGGGGCATTGCTCGTTTTTTTGTTCATCAGACGATTTGGCCAAAGAAAGGCTTTACAATTTGTTAAGAAGCATCGGCAGGTGCAAAAACTGATGCAATGGGTAGAGAGGCACGGATTTGGTCCATTGTTTATCCTGCTGTGTTTTCCATTTACACCGTCGGCAATTGTTAATATTGTCGCCGGGCTGTCTAAGATCGGAATCTATCAATATATGCTCGCTGTCATGATTGGAAAGGTTGTAATGATTTTTACAATCAGTTATGTCGGGCATGATATTCAGTCACTTATAACGAAACCTTTAAAAGCGATTGTGGTCGGCGTTGTCATTGTGATTTTATGGTATGTCGGGAAGAGAATTGAACTAAGAATGAATAAGAAGATAGAGTTGGAAAGAAAGCATAGTGAGGGCTAGAATGTCAGCCTTCGGAGAAGAAATTTCATAAATTGGAAAGACACTAACGATTTGTTACTATAGTAATAAAGGTTAGTGTCTTCTTTTTCCCGGTTTTATTTGACGGGTTCCGTCTCCCAAAAAGAATGATTGAGAATAAAACTTCAGTAAGCATCGAACGAGCGGGATCCATAAAGATAAATGAGTGAAAAAGACAAGACTTTGAAGGGAGTTGGAAAATGTCTGTCCGTTTATTAATTGGCCGTTCAGGGAGCGGCAAAACAACGCAATGTCTGAATGAAATGAGAATGAAACTATCGGAAAACCCGGAAGGAAATCCGCTTATTTATCTAGTACCTGACCAAATGACATTTGTATCGGAGTATCAATTAATCAATACTCCAGGGCTTGGCGGAATGATTCGGGCCCAGGTATTTTCTTTTTCCCGTCTTGCCTGGAGAATTCTGCAGGAAACAGGCGGGATGAGCAGGTACCATTTGAATAGCACAGGAATTAGCATGCTGATTCAAAAGATTATCGAAGAAAAAAAAGACGAATTGCATCTGTTCAAGCGTGCCAGTGACAAGACAGGATTTATCAGTCAAATGGAACAGATGCTGATCGAATTTAAACGATACTGTGTTCAGCCGGAAGAATTGGAAATTCAAAAGAATCAGGTGACCGAGCAGACATTACAGCATAAGCTCCATGATCTGCAGCTTATTTATGAAAGCTTTGAAGCAGCTTTATTTAACAAATATATTGATACAGAGGATTATTTCCGCTTGCTTTCCGAAAAAATAGCACAGTCTGCTTATCTGAAACAGGCGGAAATATATATCGATGGTTTCTACAGCTTTACACCGCAGGAATATATGATCATTGAACAGCTCATGAAGTATTGCGAACAGGTTACCATCACGCTGACATTGGATCGTTCCTTTCGCATGCATCCTCCAGAGGATATTCATTTATTCCGTCAGACAGGTGAAAATTGCCAGACGCTTTATGAGATTGCTTCGATAAATGGTTTGACGGTAACAGAGGTCCTTTTAGATAAACAAAAGCGATGGCAGAATACATCTCTGCAGCATTTAGAAGCATTCTTTGATTCGCGCCCCGTTAAGGAATTCAGCGGGCATAGTTCCGTGAATATTGCCCAGGCAGTGAACCGTCGGGCCGAAATCGAAGGAGTTGCCCGGAACATCAAACGGCTTGTTCAGGAAAAACATTACCGTTACCGGGATATTGCTTTACTAATGCGAAACGGCCAGGATTATCATGAAATGATCGAAACGATTTTTCGTGATTATGATATACCGTACTTCATTGATCAAAAAAGAAACATGCTTCATCATCCATTGGTTGAGATGATTCGCTCAGTGCTTGAAATCATTAATGATAACTGGAGATATGAGCCGGTTTTTCGCGCCATAAAAACAGAATTGTTATTTCCACTTGGGCAAAATCCAGATAGACTTCGTGAGAAAATGGATATTCTGGAGAATTATGTACTGGCATACGGGATTAAAGGAAGTAAATGGACGAAAAGAAAGCGGTGGAGTTATCGTCGAGTTCAGGGGCTTGAATTGGAAAACATCGTTCAAACTGATCGTGAAAGAGAAAGGGAACAGGAATTAAATGAATTGCGGCTGATGATCACGGCTCCGGTATTGCGTTTATCTAGAAGGCTGAAAAAGGCGGAAAACGGAAGAATGCTCGGAGAAGCACTCTATTTATTTTTGGAGGAGCTCGATATCCCTGCCAAGCTGGAAAGTTGGAAATTGGCTGAGGAAGAGAAGGGAAATTTAGTCAAGGCACGTGAGCATGATCAAGTGTGGAATGCGATCATGGATATCCTCGATCAATTTGTTGAAATTCTCGGAAGTGAAGCCATTTCCTCAAAAAACTTTTCGAAAATTATCGATGCCGGTCTTGAAGCTTTGAGGTTTTCTCTTGTTCCTCCGGCAATTGATCAGGTGATGGCCGGGAACTTAGAAAAGTCGCGACTTGCTGATGTAAAGGCTGTTTTTATGATCGGGCTTAATGAAGGAGTTCTTCCCGCTAAGTTTTCCGATAATGGCATATTGGCAGATGAGGATCGGGAGCAAATGTTACTGAATGGTATAAAGATAGCTCCCTCAAGCAAAACGAGATTGCTAGATGAAGAATTTATCGCCTATAAAGCGTTTGTGACTCCTTCAGAGCATCTGTATATTAGTTACCCTCTAGCCAATGAAGAAGGAAAAGCTTTGATGCCGTCCCTGTATATCAAAAGAATACAGGATTTATTCCCGAAACATACAGAACTGATGTATCTAACGGATCCGGCAGAGCTTGAGGAGCAGGAACAGCTTGGCTACATTGCACATAAAAATAGAAGCTTATCCTACTTAATCTCTCAGCTACAGTTAAAGAAAAGAAATTATCCTATGTTTGACTTTTGGTGGGATGTTTATAATTGGTACATGTTAGGACCTGAGAAAGACACTGCCAAACGGGTGCTGTCCAGTTTGAATTATCGAAATCCAGTTAAAAGACTGTCAGAAGGGGTGAGTCACGATTTGTATGGCGAAACGATACAAACCAGTGTATCACGCATGGAACTGTTTCGTGGCTGCCCATTTTCTCACTATGCCCAGCATGGTTTAAAACTACGTGACCGACAGATCTTCCGCCTTGAGGCACCGGATATCGGGGAATTATTCCATGCGGCATTAAAGTATATTGCAGAAACTGTCATGAACCAAAGCCTTTCCTGGTCATCTCTAACGAAGGAACAATCTGTACAGTTAGCAAAGGAAGCGGTAGAAACATTAGCACCAATGCTGCAGAATGAAATCCTGCTCAGTTCCAATCGTCATGCCTACATCAAACAGAAGCTCGAGCGGATAATCAGCCGCGCTTCCATTATATTGAGCGAGCACGCGAAGGTAAGCGGATTTTCACCAGTAGGTCTTGAACTGGAATTCGGTCCGAAAAGAGAACTGCCTCCATTAACGTTCAATCTGAGGAATGGAGCGAAGATGCAACTAGTTGGTCGGATTGACCGGGTCGATAAAGCAGAGGATACAAATGGAGTGTATTTAAGAGTCGTTGATTATAAATCCAGTGCAAAGGAATTGGATCTTGGTGAAGTATACTATGGTCTGTCCCTGCAAATGCTGACATATCTAGATATAATAATCAGTCACTCAGCTACGTTGATTGGTACAGAGGCATTGCCTGCAGGTGTTTTATATTTCCATGTGCATAATCCAATGATTAATACGAAAAACATACTAGCTCTTGAGGACATTGAAAAGAAAATTCTTGAGGACTTTAGAATGAACGGATTAATTTTAGCTGAAGAAAATGCTATTCGCTTAATGGATCTTCAATTGGATACAGGCAAGTCTATTGTAGTCCCGGCAGAAATAAAAAAAGACGGGACATTAGCGAAGCGGTCAAAGGCAGCAAGCCTTCAGGAATTCTCGGACATCCGTTCATATGTGCGTAATATGTATGTGAAAACAGGAAATGCCATTGTTGAAGGGGATATCCGGATTGCGCCATATAAATTGAAGGATCGAACGCCATGTACTTTTTGTTCCTATCAATCTGTTTGCCAGTTTGATCAGTCAATGGAGGAAAATCAATATAGATTGCTTGTTCCACGGACAAAGGGACAGGCATTGGAGCAAATGAGAGAGGAGATGGTGAGCAATGAAGATGATACCTCCGAAGCCTGAAAATACCACGTGGACCGATGATCAGTGGAAAGCCATTATGGCGGATGGTCAGGATATATTGGTTGCCGCCGCAGCAGGTTCAGGGAAAACAGCGGTGCTTGTCGAAAGAATGATTAACAAGGTGCTGTCAAAAACAGAACCAGTCAATGTTGATGAACTGCTTGTCGTTACTTTCACCAATGCCGCTGCAGCAGAAATGCGCAGCCGAATTGGTGAAGCATTGGTCAGAGCCATTGATGCCGACCCGGGATCAGTACACTTGCGCAAGCAGCTTAGCTTGCTAAACCGGGCTTCGATTTCTACCATCCATTCCTTTTGTATGGAGGTTATTCAAAAATATTATTATTTAATTGATATCGATCCCGGCTTCAGGATTGTAGATGAAACAGAAGCGCAGTTATTGCGTGATGAAGTGCTGGAGAAGTTATTCGAAGAGGAATATGGCAAACCGAATAATGATGCCTTTTTCCGTCTGGTTGACAGCTTCACCAATGATCGCAGCGATACGGCGTTGATGGATATTATTCGCGAGTTATATGATTTTGCCTATGCGAATCCGGAACCGGAAAAATATCTGCAAAAGGTCGCTGCGATGTATGACGTCCATCCCAATACCTTATTGGATGAACTGCCATTTATCGAGCCGTTGCTTTTTGATATCAGGCTGCAGTTGGAGGGTGTTAAAGGGATGTTGGAGCAGGCATTGGAGCTGACAAGGCTTCCCGGTGGTCCTGCACCAAGGGCAGAAAATCTTTCGGATGATCTTCTGATTGTGAATACGATGCTTGCTGCGAGCAAGGAGTCGTGGAATACCTTATATGAAGCCATGCAAGGCTGGTCCTTTTCCCGGGCTAAACAGTGCCGGGGAGATACTTTCAATAAGGAGCTGGTTGAACAGGCACAAAAATTGAGGGACGATGCGAAGAAAAAACTGCTAAGTCTGCAAAGTGAGCTGTTCAATCGAAAACCAGAAAGCTTCTTGCGTGATTTAAAGGAAATGAGACCCATTATCGGAACACTTGCGGAACTCGTTCAAGCATTCTCCAAACAGTTCAGTATGGTCAAAAGGGAAAAGGGTCTGGTAGATTTTGCTGACTTAGAGCATTACTGTCTCGATATTCTGCTCGATCCCGAAGCCAAAAAAGTCGGTATACTTGCTCCTTCCATCGCAGCCCTTCATTATCGGGATGCCTTTAAAGAGGTTCTCGTGGATGAATACCAGGATGTAAATATGGTACAGGAAACAATTATCGGAATGGTGACTAAAGACGGTGAAAAGACAGGCAACCTTTTCATGGTAGGCGATGTAAAGCAGTCGATTGTGCGCCCATAAGGATGTTGCATATTTCACCAGTAGGCGGTGAATTAACCACAGAAACGGTTACTATACCAACCGGCTTATCTTGGAGGAAAACCGAAGAGGGAGTGCAGCATGTCGGGAAAGTCACGAGTTAGCCTAGACGGAAAGGTTACGACTGAGTGGCAAGGTATAATGATATGTATGAGGAAGAAGGCTATATTGCTTGAAGAACAGTCCGAGTGGGTCAATGCTCGACCTTCTAGGAAACCGTCTGTAACCTAGAATCCATCTTGCTTTACGTAATATATGGATACGTTAAAGCGTGGGAAAGCGTACTAAATCGATGCGCCGACCTAGTTTCTGAAGTTATAGGATGGACGCACTCATAGAAATGGGAAAAGGATGAACGTTCCTTCCGACAACGTATCAAGCCTATATACAACATACTAAATGGGGATTACCTAAGTTGGAATGCCGAGCAAGGCTATGTACAAAGGTACTGAAAATCCAATATGGTAACGGAGTCTCCGTAGTAGTCCGAGATAGGGAAACCCTATCACATGGCGAAGGGAGACAGCTTACAGAGTATATACAATGAAGAAAGGAGCGAAATGCTCTATGCAAAATTCGGAAGTTGTATTATACAATCTATCAAAACAAGCTAGGAAGGAAGATTATCGTTTTGACAGATTGTACAGAAATCTGTACAACAAAGAGTTCTATATCAAGGCTTATTTAAAGACATCCAAAAATAAAGGTAATGCAATACAAGGAATAGATGAGGAAAGGGCAGACGGGTTTGAAGATGAGAAGATAGAATCTATCATCGCTTCATTAAAGGATGAAACCTATCAGCCTAAACCAATCAAAAGAGTAAATATCCCAAAGAAAAGCAGTAAAACTAGACCACTTGCTAGTCCAACATTCACTGACAGAATGGTTCAAGAAGTTTGCAGGATGATGTTAGAGGCAATATATGAACCAATATTTTCGGAATTCTCTCATGGCTTTAGAAAAAATCACAGTTGTCACACAGCTCTTGTACAAATCCAAAACACATTTACGGGGGTAAACTGGTTCGTAGAGGGAGACATTAAAGGATTCTTTGACCAAATTAACCATCGTGCACTCATAAATATACTACGTAAGAAAATAAGCGACGAACGCTTTATACGGCTCATTTGGAAATTCCTGAGATCAGGATATCTCGAAGATTGGGAATATAACCAAACGTATAGCGGAACGCCACGAGGTGGAATTGTTAGTCCGATTCTAGCGAACATATACCTTAACGAATTCGATAACTATGTTACAAGGAAATTAAAGCAAGAGTTTGATCAAGGAGAACAAAGAAAACGAAAGCAGAATACCGAGTATCGTAAATATAATATGAAACATCAAGGGATCAACAAGAAAAACAATGGGACAACTGATGAAGAAAAAAGAGAAGCAATGATGCAAGAGTACCAAAAGAATAAAAAGCTCTCCTACTACGAGCCCGAAAATCAAGGATATAAAAGCATAAAGTATGTAAGGTACGCGGACGATTTCCTAATCGGGGTAAATGGAAGCAAAGAGGATTGCCTCCAGATAAAAAACATCATTAGCAAATTCTTAAGTGAAAAACTTGAACTGGAAATGTCAGAAGAAAAGACCCTTATCAAACATAGTTCAAAACCTGCAAGGTTCTTGGAATATGACATAACGGTCTCAAAAGATAAGAGCAGCCTTACTGCCGGAAGTTCCCGCGGTTATGTCCAGTTAAGGATTCCAAAGGAAACAATGAAAAGGATCATTATAGATAGCAAAATGGTCAAAGATATTGATGCGAAGCAATGGGATATGCTTCACAGACCAAGATTATTAGGTCTATCAGACTTAGAGATTGTCCAAACTTATAATGCCGAATTAAGCGGGTTATATCATTACTATTCCTTAGCTGAAAATGTATCCAAGAAAATGTGGCAGTTGAGATATGTCATGGAATATAGCTGTCTTAAAACACTTGCCAACAAATACAAGTCCACAGTTGCCAAAATGAAAACAAAGTATAAACAAGGAAAATACTGGGGAATTAAGTATCAAACAAAACACGGCGAAAAGATAGCATATTTCTATAAAGATGGTTTCAACAGACAAAAAATAAGTCGCAAAAGGGATGTCGATATTAAGCCTCACCTTTATGTAAACAAGGCAAAACAGATTTAGAACAAAGACATACTGCAAGAAATGTGAATCCTAAGAAGATCATTCCCCTAATACGCAGTTTGAAATTTACTATGTTACAAGGTAAAACGCATGGGGACTAATGATTGCACAGCAGAGAAACACATTGGTTGTGTGTCAGAAATGTCATAACGAATCTCGCAAAACTAGAAGATAGATATTGGTAAGTGGAGAGCCGTATACTCTGAGAGGAGTACGTACGGTTCGGGGGGGAGTGCTTGGAAACCTGCTGTCGAAATACAGTGAGGCGCTAGGTGCTTACCCTACTATCGTTTTCGTCTGGCTGAGCCCAATTTATTTCTCGGAAAATATAACCGTTTTACGAGTAGCGGGGAGGAAGGTGGATTAAGAATTGACCTAGCGCGGAATTTCCGTAGTCGTAAAGAGGTTTTGGATGGAACCAATTATTTATTTAAGCAAATTATGGGTGTTATTATCGGGGAAATTGAATATAACGAAGCTGCGGAGCTAGTTAAAGGAGCGGCATATCCGGAGGAAGAATCTTATCCGATAGAATTATTGCTGATTGATATGGAAAAGAATGATCTAGAAGAAGACAGCAGTGTCGGGATTGTTATTGATGCCGATGAATTAGAGCAATCCCAGCTTGAAGCAAGAATGATGGCTAAAAAAATAAAATCGCTCATCGAAGAGCGTGTGCTTGTATATAATCCAAAGACGAAAAGCAGCCGGCCTATCATGTATCGTGACATCGTCGTTCTTCTTCGCTCAATGACCTGGGCTCCGCAAATATTAGAAGAGTTTAAGCAACAGGGGATTCCTTCCTACGCGAATCTGGCGACAGGATATTTTCAGGCAACAGAAATTACCATTATGATGTCACTGTTAAAAGTGATTGATAATCCGTATCAGGATATCCCGCTTGCTTCTGTGCTGCGTTCGCCGATTATCGGTTTGGATGAGGAGGGACTTGCTTTAGTCAGGATACATCAGCGTCAAGGATCCTTTTATGAAGCTTTGACATCATTCTGCCAGCAAAAGCCGTCAGAAGAAAATGAACAGATCTATGACACAGTGAAACCATTCCTGCAAAAGCTGCAGCACTGGAGGTTATTGGCAAGGCAAGGGTCCTTATCTGCGCTGATTTGGCAGCTATACAATGATACGCATTTCTATGATTTTGCAGGAGGACTGCCTGGGGGGAAACAACGCCAAGCAAATTTAAGAGCTCTTTATGACCGTGCGCGCCAGTATGAATCCACTTCATTTCGCGGTTTATTCCGTTTTCTTCGGTTTATTGAAAGAATGCAGGAAAGAGGGGATGATCTCGGTGCTGCTCGTGCACTTGGCGAACAGGAGGATGTTGTACGGGTGATGACCATACACAGCAGTAAAGGCCTCGAGTTCCCGGTTGTTTTTGCCGCTGGTTTAGCGAGAACTTTTAATATGATGGATTTGCGTAAACCTTATTTACTTGATAAGGAATACGGCTTTGCCACCAAATATGTGGATATTGTGAAGCGGATTACCTATCCATCACTGCCGCAGATGGCTTTTAAAAGAAAAAAGAAAATGGAACTGCTGGCGGAAGAAATGAGAGTGCTGTATGTGGCCTTAACCAGAGCAAAAGAGAAACTTTATTTGCTGGCTTCTGTAAAGGATTTGCAGAAAAAACTGAACAAATGGGAGCAAAGCCTTCAATCAAGAGAATGGCTACTACCCGACTATGATCGGGCTACAGCAGCAAGCTACTTAGATTGGGTCGGCCCTGCACTAATCAGGCACCGTGACTTCCAAATTGTCTTAGAGGAAAGTGTTCACTCATCTTATTCTGTTTCACAGGAACTGGCGGAGCATCCATCCTGCTGGAGTATAGCTATTCAAAAGATGACAGAGGCGGCGATGGTCGAGGAAGCCGAGACGGAAAAGGAAATAACATGGATGGAGCAGGCAGAAAATGGAGAGCCTGTCCCGATAGATTCCCCATATAAAGAACTAATCCAGTCAAGGCTTTCCTGGGAATATCCCTTTGCAGCGGCTGCATCCCATCGCTCAAAGCAGTCAGTGTCAGAGATTAAGAGACAGAAGGAGGCCTCTGATGAAGCCAGCGGGACCGATCTGTTACGGAGATTTAAAAAGCCATTAATGAACAGACCGCGTTTTATGCAGGAAACAGCATTGACACCGGCAGAAATAGGTACCGCCATGCATATGGTTATGCAGCATATTGATTTTTCTGCTCCAATAAGCCGTGAAACGATCCTGCAACTAATCGATCAGATGGTGAGCCGCGAACTGTTAACGGAGGAACAAAGCTACGTGATTAATCCTGATTTAATTTGCTCTTTTTTTGCCACTGAATTAGGAATGAGAATGAATTCGGCACAAACATTGCATCGGGAAGTTCCATTCAGCTTATCATTGCCGGCAGCAGAAGCCTATACAGACTGGCATGGCGGTGATGAATCTGTCCTTGTGCAGGGGATCATCGATTGTCTGTTTGAGGACGAAAGAGGATTGGTTCTCGTAGATTATAAAACAGATGGAATTACAGATCGTTTCCGCGGCGGCTTTGAGGAAGCAAGGCCCATTCTAGAAAACCGTTATCGGGTTCAAATTGATTTGTACACAAGAGCAGTGGAAGAAATTTATAAGCGCCCAGTCGCTGAACGGTATTTATTTTTCTTCGATGGTGCCCATCTAATAAAAATAGAACGATAAGAAATAAGGGACCGGTGTGATGTGCCGGTCCTTTACTCTTGTTCATACTAAGCGGAGTTACATAAAATTGTTAATTA
Organism: uncultured Bacillus sp.; assembly: GCF_946478885.1. The sequence continues at coordinate 35,325 of NZ_CAMLDX010000018.1, forward strand.
TTTCCGACATTTGGCTGATCAATTAAATTCGTGTCAAAATGATTGTTACAGCTGATGCCGCTATTTGTGACAACCAATCCTCCAGTATTACCGCTGCCTGAACCGGAAGTGGTTTTTGAATTGTTTTTCGGCGCTATATTTAAAGTATCTCCAAATTGTACATTTCCCCCGCCTATGTTAATAATTTGAACCGGTCCAACAAATGCGGGCATTAGTTAACCCCCTCCTTGAGATAAGTCCCCGCCAGTTTTCGGGGTCGCTGATTCCAACTGCCTGATATGCAGGGTACGCGCTTCATTTTGAACCTGTCCAGAGCTCCCTATATGCAAAATAGATGCAGCTGAAACGGCGATGACATCAATGGATCCTACTTTGATAAAAGGGTTTTCTGTTACTGTGTGGAAGGTGATAGGCTCATTTATTGGAGGAATAGGGAGTGAGTAGGAGAAAATATTGAATAAACCAAAATCTGCCTCGTTTGAATAAAATAGTTCCCTTTGCCTTTGCACTGCAATGGCACGGGCTAAGCTGTTAATGATATGGGAATCCCCTATTTGAATAACAGAAGCCAGCCCAGTAGATACAACGGATAGAGCATCTACCTTGGATGTCCTTTTCAACATGATTTTACCCCTGGGGATTTAGCGGAACAAAGGGTCCGATAATTAATGATTCAGGCGGGGTATCAAACAGGGAAGTCAATTGAATTGTATCAGAATCTCCAACCATGAGCAGGGAGGAACTGGCTACTGCATCCACACGTATTTGGCCGACACATATATCACGGTTAACCACCTCATAATTCATTCTGTCTTCTTTCCTTTCATATTTTCAGGTAAATGTTCCAAAAAGGCTGAAACTCCATGATAAATCTCCTTTATTAACTGTTCGATAATCTGTTGTTTTTGTTGCTCCGGTGAGGCATCTTTGCTGCGAAAAGACTGATTTAAATAATAATCGATCCTGTTTGGCAACTGTATTTTAATATCCTTGAGGATAAATTCATGATAAATGCCGGCATCAGGAATATTCAATCTCTGCCCAGCATCGGCTATAATGGTGGGCAGATTTTTATTTAAATAGTCCTGCATAGAATTCTCAAGGTCCGACATCATGGATATTCGTTCCTGTGGAGTTAATAGTCCTGTTTGCTTTGGAATGGATAAATCCTCTATCGCCTGTAAATCAGAAGGATTTAAGCCGATATTTAAAGTTCCTGCCAATGTTTCCACCTTCAATTGATCAAATTTATACTCCATACGCTCGACATGTACAGGCGGGCGGTTTTGTAATTCCGTAACCATATTTTCCAGGGTCTCGATTTTTTTTTGCATGCTCTGAATTTTTCTGTCCTGTTGATAAATATAATCTTGAATGGATTGGAGCACCTGATAAAGATTTTGATTCATTTCTCACACCTCACAGTACTGTGCCGGCATCAATAAAACCCTTATAACAGATTAGAGAAATTATTGCGCAACAGGAGGTCCTAATGGAACAGCCGGAAGGACCTGAGAAGCTCCCGCGGTTACGGCTTGCGGGGCCGGCTCTGTAAAGCCTCCTGTATTATACAGATTTGAGACAGGTTTTATGATCCCGGCACTGCCGATTTGGAGTATGGAAGAGTTTGTGATACCGCCAATTTTCAAAAATTGGATGGAGATGGATTGCTGGACATAAAGATTCATAAACTTCACCACGTTTCATCTGCATTTATCATTTGTTCAGGTTGCAGATTCATTAATACTTATGAATATAGCATTACATTATACATTAAAGTAATTTCCTTGATCGGCATAGTCTTGGTCAAATGTATTGGTTGTGCTTTGCAGGTTTTGCACATTCAGGCTGTCCCCGGTATTAAAGGAACCCGCACCAGCAAAGGTTTTGGCATTAGACAGGGGGGAGATTCGATAAACATCGCCAATATGGAAAACGGCGGCAGATCCAATAGAAATAACTTGAACAACACCAACGATGGCCGGCATTCATAACACCCTTTATCGAATTCATTTAGACGGGAAAGAGGAAATCCCAGCCTAGCTTTTCATATTATATGTTATATTTCCGCAGGTGTTCCTGTTGCTTATGAGCCCATTCAAAACGGCTATATGCTTTTCGAGGGAATGTTATATCAGAATTTTTTAATAATTCTATAAAAAGTAATTGGAAACGCTGTCACATTTTGTTAGAATATTAATATATTTTAGAAAATTAAATCAAATCTAGGAGGTTTTTATGAATATTCCATTATTATTAACTCAATTTCTTGATCGAGCCGTCGCTCTTTACGGTGATAAAAGGGCCATCATTGCAGATGAACGGTCATTCACTTATAAAGAGTTAAATACAAGAGTAAATCAACTTTCAAGAGGACTGAGAGAGCTTGGTGTGACAATAGGTGACCGAGTTGCTTTTCTTGCTCCGAATTCTTTGGAAATGCTGGAAGGATTTTATGGAGTTTTTCAGCTTGGAGCCATCATGGTTCCACTGAATATCCGCTTGAAGCCGGAAGATTATGTATTTATTTTAAATCATAGTGAATCGAAAATTCTGCTTGTTGATCAGGATTTGTATCATTTAATTAAACCGGTGAAGGATCAGTTTACCACTGTTGAAAAAATCATTGTGCATTATAAGGAAGACGATATCGAGGAGACAGGCTATGACGAGTGGCTGAGCATTCAGTCAGGAGAAGCTTTCGAGCGGGCTGCTGTTGACGAAAATGATGTATGCAGTCTCCTTTATACAAGCGGTACAACTGGTAATCCAAAGGGAGTTATGCTGACTCACCGAAATAACTATTTACACGCATTAAGCGCCATGCATCATTTACGTGTTCAGGATAATGATGTACTCGTCCATGTCTTACCAATGTTTCACGTGAATGGCTGGGGCTCTCCATTCTATTATACTGCGAATGGAGCTACTCAGGTCTGCTTGCGTAAAGTGACACCGGATACGATCTTTGAAGCAGTTCAGAAACATGGGGTTACCATTATGCATATGGCTCCTACTGTTCTGAATTCGCTGTTGCAGTATTATGAGAAAAATCTACCGGAATTTGAACAAAAAGTCCGCGTTGTGATCGCGGGATCAGCGCCGCCGCCAGCATTTGTTGCCAGAGTAGAGAAGGAATTAGGCTGGGAATTTATTCAAGTATATGGTATGACAGAGTCAACTCCATTAGCAACTATCTCCCGAATCCGTTCTCATTTATCCGATTTGCCGATTAAGGAGCAATATCGGATGAAGGCAAAAGCCGGATATCAAATGGTTGGTTGTGAAGTCAAAGTAGTAAATGATTATGGAGAAGAGATTCCGCAGGATGGAAAGGCAATCGGTGAGGTCATCATTCGCAGTAATACTGTGATGAAGGGCTATTGGAAAAATGAAGAAGCGACAATGGAGACGATCTGTGACGGATATCTTCATACCGGCGATTTAGCGACAATAGATAAATATGGAAATATTGATATTGTGGATCGTAAAAAGGACGTGATCATCAGTGGCGGGGAAAATATTTCTTCTATTGAAGTAGAGGGGGTTCTATATGAACATCCAAGTGTTCTTGAAGCGGCGGTTATTGCTGTACCCCACGAAAAATGGGGGGAAACACCGCATGCCTTTGTTGTGTTAAGAGATAATCAGCAGGTGACTGAACAGGAATTAATTAACTTTTCACGCTCTAAGCTGGCCCATTTTAAAGCGATAACAGGTGTTACCTTTACGAAGGAACTACCAAAAACTGCATCGGGAAAAATTCAAAAAATCCATTTGCGCAACGACTATTGGGAAACAAATGGAAAGGCAGGCCGATTTGTAAACTAAATAGGGTGTTATCAGTCAGAAGCCTCCTTCTCCATGAGCAGGGCTTCAAATTGATAGTTTATTCAGCAGGGGTGACGGTTTTTTCAATCATGCGCTGACTAAAAATAAAAGAGAACTTCCGGGAGAGGTGTGAAAGCCTTTGTGGAAGTTCTTTTTGTGATTCATCCTGATATTTAGCCTTTCATTTCTTCCACTTTTTCTGCATGTGTATCAAATTTTTAAAATCCTTACAGATGTAATCTTAGTGTTTTTTAATACGGGTATGAATTATTAAAATATTTAAAAATTACAATATTTTAAAGTTTTCAACAGCGTGTCTTGTATTCCATAGGTTATAATAATGAGTAACCATTCATTAAGGAGGAATTTTTTGTGCAGGAGAATATGAAGAAAGAAGTTTATTCCTGGATCAAGTCACTAGCTTTTGCTGTTATTATCGCTTTTCTCTGCCGTAGTTTCTTATTTTCTCCAACAACAGTTCACGGGGAATCGATGGAGCCGACTTTTCAGGACCAAGACAAGCTGATCATCAGTAAGACCTCTCAGATCGAACGGTTTGACATGATTGTATTTGATGCCCCAGATGCGGATGAGCATTATGTAAAAAGGGTGATTGGACTACCGGGGGACAGTGTTGTCGTTAAGGATGATATTCTTTATATAAACGGGAAGGTAATGGATGAGCCATATCTGGTTAAAAATAAAGAAAATACATTATTTGATAAGCTTACCGGTGACTTTACGCTAGAGGAAATAACAGGTAAAGACAAGGTGCCCCAGGGTTATTTATTTGTAATGGGGGATAATCGTTTGTATAGTAAGGACAGTCGCTATTTTGGATTTATCTCAGAGAAATCGGTGATTGGGGAAGTGAAATTTCGTTTTTATCCCTTGGAAGAAATCGGCCTACCTAAATAGTTAAACAACTAGAAATTATAAACCAAAAAATGCTGCTGAGGCAGCTTTTTTTGGTTTATAAATCGGGATACGTGAAGAACAAGCATCCTCGAAAGTATAAAGCAGCCGCTTGAGCAATCATTTTCAATCATATTTCCTCTTAATAAACTTTTTTGTTTAATAACCGTATAAATAGGTTTTTTATAGTGGTTATGTTATGATGGAGATCCGACTGAATGTGAAGGAGGTAGAATGGTCATGCTGCATGCACATATCACAACATGGGCGTTGGCGTTAATATTATTTATTATTGCTGTGATTCTTAATAAACAGGAAAAACAAAGAAGTTTAAAATTGGTACAAATGATCCTGCGCTTATTTTATTTGTTAATCATTATAACGGGGGCTATCATGTTGTTCAGTATGAATGTGAATGTTACATATATGATTAAAGGCGCATTAGGTATAGTGGTGATTGGACTCTATGAAATGATTCTAAGCCGTTCAGTGAAAAAACAATCGACAGGCATGTTCTGGGGATTGCTTGTTGTTTCATTTGCTGCTGTTCTCTATTTGGGATATTCCTTGCCAGGGCTGGCTCTATAATTGTCGATTGAATAAGACACGGGCAGTAAGCCACCTATATGATTGTTAATAGAATGCCAGTCTTTAGACTGACTAAAGACTGGACCTTTCCTCATTTCATCTACCCTATTTTTTCTATAACCATCCTTTTCCCTGTGTTCAATGTAAACTCAAAGCGGTCACTTGTGTTTTTATAATAGTAAAAATGATGATGAACGCTGCAAATCGACTCTTCGTTATCAAAGATAATAAAGTTTACCCCGCTTTTTTGGCTGCTACCTTCGAAAAAGGTGAGGTGATTATAACAATAGATACAATCATATACTGAAAAATTCATAGCATTTAAATTCGTCACAAATTGAAAGAAGGCATCGTCATTGACTTCCTGTAGCAGTCTTTCCAAGGAAAAAACTAGATTTTTACGAATTCTGACCATATCTTGATCCTTTAAATGAATGGCTTCTTTTCCAAAATGAACCCTCGCATCATCCTGAAGGATTCCTTTTCTCCACCGTTTTAAATGGAACACTTCAATCTCCCGGTAAGTCCATTCTTCTAATGATAAGGCTTCCTCTGTCTCGTGATCAAAAAATACCCATTGATGATTAATATATTCAACCGTTCCTTCTGTATAGGAACGCTGCTGCCTTTCAAGTAATTTTGTTCGTTGCTGTTGATTCATTCATACACCTCCATCTAAAGAACCCCTAGGTTACGGGGAGTATCCGTATATCTATTTCTGTACAAAAACAAGCCGATTTAAACCCGAAAGGTCGGGACAAATAACCATTTTCTGTTGAACTGCATAGACTATAGAGAAAATTGGGCGAGATAAAAGTTCCGCAAAGAAAGGATGAGCAAATTTGTGCGGCATAACAGGATGGATAGATTTTCAGAAGCATATTCAAAATGAAACAGCGACCCTTGAAAAAATGGCGGAAACTTTAGCAAAAAGAGGACCGGATGATACAAATATTTGGACAGACCTGCATGCCGGCTTTGGCCATAAAAGGCTTGTCGTAGTAGATCCATTGTGCGGAAAACAGCCAATGGTCAAAATGAAGAACAATCAGTTGTACACAATCTGTTATAATGGAGAGCTTTATAATACGGAAGATATTAGAAAACAACTGTTACTAAAAGGATATTCGTTCAACGGTCATTCGGATACAGAAGTTCTGTTAGCAGCCTATATGGAATGGAAAGAAAAATGTGTCGATTATTTAAATGGGATTTTTGCCTTCACAGTATGGGATTCGGAGCGGGAATTATTGTTTATTGGTCGTGATCGGCTTGGAGTAAAGCCGTTATTTTATTATAAAACAAACTCCGGATTGATTTTCGGATCTGAATTGAAGGCTATTTTGGCACATCCCGACGTCAAAACAGAGATTAACAGAGAAGGCCTTGCGGAGGTTTTTGGGCTTGGTCCAGCACGATCCCCAGGAACAGGGGTATTTAAGGGGATAAAGGAACTCCGCCCTGCTCATGCTATGAATTTTTCACGCAATGGCTTAAAAATATGGCGTTATTGGAATGTAACAAGCAAAGTACATGTGGATTCGTTAGATAAAACAGTGGAAAGGGTCCGTTTTTTATTTACAGATGCAGTGACAAGGCAGCTGGTTTCAGATGTGCCGCTTTGTACCTTTTTGTCGGGCGGGGTTGATTCCAGTGCCATTACTGCGATTGCCGCAAAAGCGTTTGCGGCCGAAGGAAAGGGGCGGCTGCATACCTATTCGGTTGATTATGAAGAAAATGAGCAGTTTTTTAAAGCAAATGAATTTCAACCAAATTTTGATGGTGAATTTATTAAGCAAATCTCGGATACTTTTCAAACGATTCATCATCGCTGCGTTATTTCACAGGAGGAGCTAGCCGCTAATTTAATCGAAGCCGTTCATGTCCGTGATTTGCCAGGGATGGCTGATATTGATTCCTCGTTGCTTTGGTTTTGCCGTGAAATCAAAAAAGAGTTTGTTGTTGGTTTATCAGGAGAATGTGCCGATGAAATCTTTGGAGGATATCCTTGGTTTCATCGGTTAGATGATCTGGGTAGAAACGGTTTTCCATGGATGCGTTCCGTAGATGAGAGGCAGGGGCTGCTCAAAGAGCACTGGCAGTCACGGCTGAATTTGCCAGAATATACATTAAGCAAGTTTGAGGAGTTAGTAACAGAGACTCCTTTATTAGACGGGGAAAGTCCGGAAGAGGAACGTAGAAGACAATTATTCTATATTAACATGCTCTCATTTATGACAACTTTACTGGATCGCAAAGATCGAATGAGTATGGGGGCTAGTCTTGAAGTACGGGTTCCATTTGCTGATCATCGATTGGTGGAATATGTCTGGAATATCCCATGGGATATGAAAATGCATGGAAAACGTGAAAAAGGGATTTTTCGGAAGGCAATGGAGGGATTACTGCCCAACGAAGTATTGTATCGGAAAAAAAGTCCGTATCCGAAAACACATCATCCAGCTTATCGGAAAATTGTCAAAGGAATGCTGAAGCATATTTTGACTAACCGTCAGTCTGTACTGTATGAATTTTTTGATCAAGTAAAACTGCAGGAAATTGTACAAACAGAAGGGGCATCCTTTACGGTTCCATGGTTTGGCCAATTGATGACAGGACCTCAGCTTCTAGCCTACCTAGTTCAATTTCATTATTGGTTTCATGATTATGGGATTAACCTAACAGACTAGCCGAAACACGTCCTATATGACAGTTCATCCCCTTGCTGCAGCAGGGGGATGAACTGTCTCTGGATTCTTATATTTCATCCTTTTTTTTAGATTGACGAGAGTGTAATGGAGAGGCTAATCTAATAGAGATATGTTTGAATATTTATTTAACTT
>NZ_CAMLDX010000019.1 GCF_946478885.1 uncultured Bacillus sp.
ATTTCAATCCACGCACTCATGAAGAGTGCGACAGCGATTTTCGAACAAAATAACTTAAAATCCCTTTATTTTTTTTCAAAAAAATACCAATTTTTTCAAATAAATACCAAATTTTCGTGAAAAACAACAAGTAACTAGGTGCGAATAGATCAGGAAATCAATGTGTGCTTTACATTCGCACTAAATAATTAAAGGACCTTCCAAATCTAGCGATTCTTTCACTCCTATGTGTTCGACCTTAGTCTTATAATTATTGCCTAACTTGTAAAACCGGAGACTATCCTCATTTTCATTTATTATTTTAGAAAGTTCAAATTTTAATGTAACATATTGTGTCGAATCTACAATACATTCAAATACCGAATTTTGTACTCGTTGACCATAATTTTGACATACTTTTGAAACTTTCCGTAGTCTTTTTTGCCCTGCACTGCCTACTGTGCTTACATCATACGTAATCAAAACTAGCAATTTTACACCTACTTCCATAAAAATGGTGGATACTCATCTAAGTCATTACGTAAATATCGGGCCAAAAGTATAGCCTGCGCATGCGGCACTAATCCCCAGGATATTTTTTCACCTAAATATGGATGTGTTATCTTTTCTTGCTTTTTATTTTGCCACGCTGCTAAAAATTTTTTTCTAAATTCGTCTGTCATGATAACAGAACCATTCTCCTTTTTCAAAAAATCATCTTTATTAACCACTTTTTTATTTATTAGTGACAAAACAAATCGATCCGCATAAACTCCTCTTAATTCTTCCATTACATCTAAAGCTAAAGATACCCTACCAGGTCGATCACGGTGCAAAAATCCGACATACGCATCTAACCCTACACCTTCTAATGCAGCAGCCATATCATTTGATAATAAAGTATAAGCAAACGATAGCATAGCATTTACATTATCTAGAGGAGGTCTTCGCGAACGTAATTGAAAAGAAAAATCATCTTTTTGTTGTAAAATCATTTGATCAAACAATTTATTATAACTAACAGATGCTTGTCCCTCCAATCCCCTTAATATTTCTAAATCTTCGCATCTTCTTACTTCATGTATAATGGTTGATAAATGTTTGGATATTTCTTTAAATTGTCCTACATCAATGCGTAACGGATAATCTCTCGTCATTCTTTCTAGTATCCATTTACTATTGTAAATTTTACCAACAATAAAATTACGGGCAATTAACACCGATCGAAATTCATCATCTGACACACGATATTGTTTCTTTCTTAGAACTACGTTTCCTTTACTTTTACCAATAACTCGCGCAAGAAATCGTCCGCTCATTGTAAGAAAAACTAAAGAAATATTTCTTTCGGCACAATAGCCCATTAGTGCCGGACTTGCACCAATATAACCGAATGTCACAACAGACTCTAAGTTATGCAAAGGTACTCTCCCTAGCTTTTCTCGCTCCCTAAAAAGGACAATATTGTCACCATCTAATGATAAATAAACATCTGGTTGTGTTATAAATAATGTATTTAGAAGTTTTTTCATTCAGCAATCTTCCCTTCAATATAACTTTTCACAGAGCGTTTATTCATTAAATTTGGTAAACAGATATTTTGAAGGGAACAGTTTTTACAAAAAGGTCCTGTTTTTACATTGGGAGTATAACTTCTTTTATAGTAATCATGCATCTCGGCAAAGATTACCCTTACTTTATGTTTTAGTTCTGCTGTTAATGGTACTTCAACTCGATGTTTTATTTCATCATAAAACATATACCCTTTATTTACGTCACAGAGCAACATTTCTTCTAAGCACATGGCCTGTGCAGTTAATTGTAAAATATCTGCATCATTCTTCTTGGGTTTACCACGTTTATATTCTATTGGAAATGCAGTATACCTTCCTGAGAAACCATTAATTTCTACACCATTTTCATCTTTAATAAACTCTACCACATCGCAAATACCTGTAATTTTCAGTTCAATTGATTTAACAGGCATCGCCCTAACAATAAGTTTATTCCCTCTTTTTTCTCTTAGAAATGGTTGATCTGCTTTTTGATGGAGATATTCTCCTTCAATTGTTCTAGTGTTATCATCCCATTGCTGTTCAATATGAATCAATGCCCATTGACGTTTGCAAAATTGAAAATGCTGAATGCCAGATAACATAAGATAGTCTTCTTCATCATTATATTCCATCAATAATATCCACTTTTAAACCTTCTAGTTCATGTAAAGTAATGGAATAATCATTAATCTTTTTTGGTTCGGCAACGTTATGCTTAATTTCCAATGAACGATGTACTTTAGCCGATGAAAATTGCCCTATTTTAGAATTATGCTGCCACCAATACACCTTATGGACTTCCATACTTCCATCTGGTCTGGCGGATGAGGCGTCATTCTCAAACAATGTTACAAGTGCTTGTTTTATTTTTTCTGCATCCTTATTTGTAAACCCGGTCTTTTCAGCCAACTGCGTATTGATACTTCCATAAAAGACATAGACACCAAAATCAACACGATGCTTCATACCCATAGTATCCGAACCTTTTTCCTTCCCGGGTTCGGAATTAACACTTTTTGTAATTTGCATACTAGTAATATCGATCGGATCAACACTTGTCGCAGTTTGAATAGACACAGGTCCCCTTACACCCACCGAAACTCCTGAACCCGCTCCGGATCCTTTAAATGCAAAGACTTGGCCAAAGCTTCGCACATCAATCCATGATTCGCAAGCAATTGCTGCAAACTCTTCCTTTGAATTTTTTTTTGATTTTGATAACTTTTGTAACTCGGGATTGGCATCGGCACGTTCTCTTAAACTCTTAAAAGTATCTGTAGATCTGTCATCGGATTGTACAAAAATAGATTCACCCATATCTTGCAATCGATTTCTAATTTTCCTTTTAATAGCGACATCCGAAATTTCCCCATGTCCATCATAATTTTGTCTTGGACGATTGCCATTCAGTGGATCTCCATTAGGATTGGCTTTTATCACGGATAATACTACAGCAAAATCTATTTTATGGTCTAAGATTGTCATAATTATAGTCCCCCATTTTATTTAGTGTGTATTAGCGACATCTATTTTTTCCTTTTTCTGATATAATTCATGTCTTTGACTATAAAATCCCAATAAATATTTTCCTGATAATGGTCTATTATTAAATTCATCAAAATTGATTCGATCAGCCACCTCATCTATTAATCCTGATAAATACCTTGCTTTTGTCCCAAGCCTTGCTTGATAGGGCTGAAGACAAGCCTGAATCGTATTCCATGTTCGCTCAGGATGCCTTGAAAAAGAATTCATATAACGGATTGCGTTAGTTGAACGGGTTTCATCATTGCCTAACGCACGTCTTTCTAAAACGTCCGCAATAGCTAATAAACGGCCAAATAAATAATCGCGATTATTATTTTCAGTATCTAATGCCACGCTGTAGCCAGCCTCCTTTTTATTAATTAAAGCGCATGTGATGCTAAGCGTCTTGTCCCATTCCCATTTTTCCATGGAAACAGGATTAGAAGCACGATAAAAGGCACTCCTTACAATATCAAGAGGAATCTCTCTTTCATCAACAATACATGGTAGAATCCTTTCCATTAATCCTTTAACCACTTTCTCATTTGCTTTCGATCCATATGCGGCAAATGCTATATCCTTCGTGGCGGGTGCACCATAGAATTGAACATAAGCACCCTCTTCATCCTTTCTGTAACGATGTAGCCATGCACAAGTTGAATGCCAGTTCTCAATCCTATTTAAATAAATTTCCCTGTGCATATTTCGATAGTAAAGAACAGCCATCCGCCCGGTTGTAGCTGAATCCAGAACAATAATATTCACCTTGGATTTGGAAGATAAATTATGCTTATAGCCATCTAAGGCCTTTGCTAAGTTATCTGCAAGTTCTTGATGAGTATATGATTTCTTTACTTTCTTGTCTGACGGAGTATGATTTAAGGAAAAGATATCAAAAGTATCTTCTGTAATATCCGGAAGATCCAGCTCATCATTTCCCCATACCAGGAATACCCGTTGATCAATAATCTTCGCTTGACGATTGATTAACCACTTTAATGCATTATGAGCCTCTTGAGACACTGCATAACTAACGCTGGCCACTTCATTACTTTTATTAAATCGCCCCCTGAAAGTAAATCCGCTTGTATCGTTTGCTGAAATCAGCTTTGCCTTATCGGCAGGATTTCTTATTTTGTTTGCGTGCTTATTGGTGCTAGGCAATACTTCTCCTGTTACATAGCAAAGATCATCATTACCTAATAGATTACTATAAAAACCGATAAAAGAATCGTACATTTCCTTATCTTTCCATATCTTTGTATATACATTGTCGGAAGAAGAATATACATTAAATCTTATGAAAGCGCTTTCTTGTTCGCCAGATAAGACAGAAAATAGCGGTGGTTTCTCGCCATGTAAGGATTCATACTTTTGATCCCACTTGCCGATTAATTTGCCATTGGAATCTAAATACAATATTTTAGCTTCTACCAAATCTCTAATTAAATGTTTCTTTTTCAAGTATTTATAAATACTTTTTACCTTAAAAGTAGCATAAGGGGACTCCGCCCACTCCTTCAGCCGCTTAATATAATATGTAAAGGGTTCGTCCTTTTTAATCTGTCCGCCATACGCTACAAAATCCCCCGCGACATAGCTCAATTTATCGTGAAGAGGATAGGGTGCTATTTTTGCACCGGCTCTACTTGCCGATTCTTCTGTGCAAGGTATTAGGGTACTGGCATCGCCCTTATCCACCACAAAAGCAGAATGAAATTCACCATCTTCCGTTATTTCCACTTCAATATGTGCATTCTGCGTAGTATGAGAAATAGGCAGTAGCGTAAATTCCTGACCATTATATTTTTTTTCAATCACACCCACTTGATCTAAATTAGATTCATAAGTTTCATATAAATTTAATAACCAACTCATTGATTCCCCCCCTCTTCTATTTTTTCTAACAGTTCGTCTACCGGCTCGACATTTGAATGATCAAATGGCTTTGGCTCCATCTCTGTTATTTTTCGGGTTAACATACATTGATCCGGTCTAATAAATTGAATAATGCCATCCTTCATGACTGGATTCCATAGACGAACTTCCATTTCATTCTTACCAGTTTCATCAGGGTAATTGATCCCATGAACCATCGTCCCGAAATAAATGTCTCCTTTATAATTGTCATAATAACTTATTCCTTCGCCAAACACACAAGGTTCTACATATGCCTGACATTCTCTGGTTCCAAGAAAAATATCTCTACGTCCGCCGGCTTTAAGCGAGCGCTTTAAAATATTATGATGCTTGTTTTCATTACGATCAAAGGCCATATCCGGTCGGTGTGGATTAAAAATAAAATGAGCCGACACTTGATACCTGACATCTTTTAAATATGTGTAATTAGCAAGCGTATTTCCCCCACCATATTCAATTGGACGAATTCCCTTCGATTCCATTTTTATTGCGTTCATTATACGTACTTTATCAACAATAAATAGCAGAGTAGGTTTCCAATAAATGGATTCCACAATTCCCTTTAACGCCTGATATGTCGGTATTTGATATGATAACTTTTCTCCGCCCATCTTTGTTAAAGGATCAGTAAATAATGCGTAATTTCCATATACTTCGAATTCAATTGAGTTTCTCATCATCTCACCTCTTTCGTATTTTATTTTTCCAATAATTCAATTATATTCCTTATATAATATCTAATCAATAAAATAATATATTATATGAAAGATGTATTTTCATTTTTGATATGTTATAATTAGTTGTCGCTGTTTTAAGCGCGGATTGAAAAATATAGTATATTATTTGAAAGATGCTGTCCCAACAGCAAGGTGTTAGGCACTACGTCATATCTGGTATCGTTTTGCATAAATCTGCATGGGAGATAGATAAACTGTAGATGCCTGCCACCTTATAAAACAGCATCTTCACCATTGAAGCAAACCAAGTGAACTATCATTATCAAGATCAAAGCCAAATTCCCGGTTATATGCTCCTTCCTTCAATGCCAAAATTTTCCCATCCATTAAAGATACTAAACCGCCATTCTTATCTAAGGTTCTTTTCTCGTAATCATATAGATTAATCGTAAACTGTTGAGCTTTCTTTAATAAACGCGTGAGATCATCAATGGTTCTATCGCCATTTAATTCGGCAATGATTTCCGCTCCTTCCTCATAAGGAACGATAACAGAAGTTGTATGATTTTGAATCACATGAAAATGTTCCGCTGCTGTTCGATAGCTGTTTGCAATAAATAAAGGTAACCGCTTATTTTCTCTAGATTGATAGGCTTTAACGTAACTATTATTACCTTTTGTTTCAGTCAATAACTCAATCATTTCCTTTTTTAACTCAGGTATATTATAATTCAGAGAAGTTTTCAGTTCTGTATAATACTCTTTAAAATACTTTTCCAGCGCCTGCTGAGATAAGATATGCCCACCATATTTTGTTTGATCACGCTTAAGATCAATCAGGATTCTTTTCGATACTCGTTTTCCTATCTTAATCTCTTCTAAACGATCTAAATGTTCCTCCCCATGATCAATGATATACACATTCTGTATTTCTTTTTCCCCATGGCGATTACAGCGCCCTGCCGCTTGTGCAATGGAGTCAAGTCCGGCTAACGAACGAATTACACACTCGAAGCTGACATCTACTCCTGCTTCAATAAGCTGAGTGCTAATACAAATTATTTTATCTTTTTTTCTAAGATGTTCTCGTATTTCATCTAAAATATCAGTTCTATGTGCAGCACACATTGCTGTACTTAAATGATAGATAGGAATTGAACTGCCACTATCTTTTAATTTCAGATACAAATTCTTGACAACTGATTTTGTATTTAATATGACCAGTATACTTTGAACTTTATCAATCTTCTCTTCAATAAATTCACAAAGTTTCTCATTGTTAAAAGTCTCCTCTGTTGCTTTATCGATCACTTCCACCCGTTTAAAAGCTTTTATAACATGATCCAGATTATTTATCATTTCAGCATCCGAACTGATTTCCAATTTATGTTCAACAAAATCCAGCGCCGGCTGGGTGGCCGTACAAAGAATAATACTAGATTGACAATATTTTTTCAGAAAATTTATGGCCTGATTAAATAAAGACACACACGGAATAGGAACCTTTTGTACTTCATCAAAAATAATAATCGACTCACCCAAATTGTGAAGGCGTCTAATATTTCTACTTCCTTTTGCATAGAATACATTCAAAAATTGCACCATCGTTGTAAAAATGATGGGAGAATCCCAATTATCTTTAGCTAGTTTCAACTTTTGTTGCACACTCATATAGCCATCTTGATTTTCATCATCATCGTTTATGTCCTCCACAACATTTGAATGATGTTCTAAGATATTTCCTTCATCTTTTAATATTTTCCGTACTTCATCTGCATTTTGCTCAATAATAGTCGTGTAGGGAACGATGTAAATAATGTGCTTTTTATGATATACGGTAGCGTGCTTTAGTGCATATCTTAAACTTGCTAACGTTTTACCGCCACCCGTCGGAATTGATAAAGTATACACACCCGGTGGTTTCTCAGCAAATTGTTCACACTGATCAGACATTTTTCTTCTCAAAACATTAATCGGATTTTCTGAATCGGATTTTTTTTGAAAGGAATTAATCTTTTCCATAAGCCTTTTATAATAAAGATTGAATAATGCTTCATAATGAACATCTGGTTCATCTTCAATAAGCTTGCCTTCTTCAAACAATCTCGTATTTGTTCGATCGGCATCAATTAACGCGCTGAAAATTAGTTTGGTGATAAACATTAGTTGCTTTTCATTGTTTTCAGGAGGTTCTTTTTCCAAGTATTCAACAAGTTCAGCCGCGGCTTTATCAACGTAATCATCAAATTCCTTCTTACTGATAACCTGTTCAAAAAAAGCCTGTTTTGACATGTCAAATTCCTTCAATTCTTTATCTTGAACTCTTTTTAAATATTCAGATTCCGAATTGGGAGATAAAAAATCGCGAAGATATGAATGATGAGAGATAACGGCATTTCCTACAACTTCAGCTACCAATCCCTTATATGTATTAAATTCTCGCGTAGGTATATGAAATAAATCATATAAAAGTTTGCCACCTGCGGTTGAATGATCAACACTGCCTCTTTTTGGTGGTGCATCAGGGTGATTGACAGCTTCTAAAATATATTCTTTAAATTCAATCGTAAATTTGCCTAAATCATGAAGCATACCGGCAAGTCCCGCTAAGTGTTTTACACCTATCTTCTCCCCATATATTTCGGCTAAAGTTTTTACATCTAATAAATGTTGTTCAACAGTTTGTATTTCTTTTTCATTTTCACGGATATGGGCAATAAAATTCATTTTATTCCTCCTCGTATATTAGTAGTAAGAGCTCCTTCTAAAAGAATTTCCAGTTGATCCGGATCCTCTGAAATCATCGTTTTCCAACATCTGTAGCTGCAACTAATATTTTTTATCCGGCTAAAAAAATATCTCTCAATCTATAGCAAAAAATAAGGATGGATAAGAAGGTGTACTCTTTTGTTCATAATTTCCTTGTTTCACCATCTTGATCCTTTTTTCATTATCAGATAGTATTCTTCGTTCTAGATTGTTATAGTTCTATAATACCATATTTTTCAAGTTTCTATTTAAGCAGATTCCCTATTAAAAATGACAAATTCTTAAAAATATAATCAAGTAGGAGGGTGTTGATTACCCTCCAGCCTCTCATACCACCGTACGTTCAGTTCGGTCATATTCGGCGCTTCAAATTAAGGATGACGGCACGATTTTATATAATTTTGACTATTCATCTTTTTATCTGAAAATTATTAATACCCGTAAACACCAAAAGACACGAAGAGAGTAAAAAACCACTCATCGTGCCTTTTTCCGTGCAAAACTTCTGATTATCCTCTTCAAGAACCGCCCCATCCTTTTCCATGTCAGGGGAACGTGAGAACAGGCTCTACGTTTCTTAAAATGCACACCATACTTATAATAAGCGAAATTTGCCGAGTTCTTCTATACTAGACAAATATTTTCAAAGGTTTATTCCTAGATGGTTAACATGATTTTTTAGTTCTGATTTTCCCGTCCTCTTATAAACTTTGAACCTTTTCTTTTTTCCATTTACCTACACTATCCTCTATGTTCTGTTATACGTGGCTTCCCCGCTCTAAACATTTATTGACAAATGAACCAACCATTCCATTAAGTTAATGCCTTCATAAAGGATTCAGAAAGTTCTCGTCGATAATAAAAAATACCTTGTCCAATTTTATCTTCCGTCCAAGTAATGGTCGGCATATCCGGATAGGAAATATACCCTCCGGCAAATGCTTCATTACGGTTCCCTGATGGATCAAAAAAGTAAATGGTTTGTCCACGTGTAATTCCATGGCGGGTCGGTGTTACATCAAATGGTACCTCGTACATCGATAAAAGATCTGCTGCTTTAAAAACATCATGAAGGGAATCAACTGCGAAAGCTGCATGGTGGAGCTTTGCATCAGGCCCTTTAACAAAAGCTAAATCATGAGCTTTATTGGTAGAAAACAAGAAGCTGCCTAACAACTCCTCTCCATCTACTGTTGTAATTTTTTCGCTTTGTCTAAAATTAAGGACCTCAATAAAAAATCTCGTAACCGTTTTAAGATCGTCACCAGTAAGTAGACAATGATCAATACGATGAGGTGCAATTCCTTTTGTTTCTAATGGCCATGGATGGGGGTTTAGCGTTCCAACGGATGTTCCTAAAAAGCCGATTTCATGATAAAGTTCACAGTGGTGTCCAGTTGGTAGAATAAAATGTACGGCTTCACCTTCAGCTAATCTTATATGACTGGAGATACGAGTAGTCGTACAGCCAAATTCCTCTATTTTTCTTTCAAAATAGGCAAGATCATCAAGAGTCTCTACTTTAAAGGCTAAATGCGCTAAACCTGCCTTATTTGATTTGGTTAAAATTAAGCTATGATGATCAAATTCATCCCACGCTTTTAAGTAAACGCTATTGCCCATACGTCCCGTTTCTTCTAACCCAATAACCTTTGTATAGTATTCAACTGATTTTTCTAGGTCTAAAACATTTAATTCCACACGGCCTAGACGCATAATCCTTGCCATTTTTTGTCATCTTAATAGATGTAATTTTTGAAAGATGACATCTTAATCTCGCTCCGCCTCATTATATTTTTTCTATTAATTGCAGCAGTTCCCGGTTAGGTCCATAAAAAAGGATCATGCACCCGCCTTCCAAAGTGGGATTCACTTCATCGGAAGTAAAGACGACCTCTTTTGCTTGTAAAAACCGCATCGTTTCATCAATGTTTTCGACGGTAAAAGCAAGATGGTTCACAATTCCCGTTTTACTGTACTTGATAGCTGTTGTTTTTTCTTGAATAAGCTCAATCTCCACATCCGGCTGTGATTCAATAGATAAAAAGGCCATTTCCCGATTGGGTTTGCTGCCACGCAGACGAACGTTAAAGCCAAAGATGTCCGAATAAAACCGAATCGACTGATCCATATCGTGCACCATAATGGCCACATGCTCTATTTTTCGTATCATATTGTCCCCTCTCTTCATTTTGTTGAAAGAAGCAAGAGAGCAGTCCCTTGCCCTACTAGGAAGTAAAAGAACCTTCCCCATGCTTCCTTAATGCTTTAACCCATGGCATTGATTGTTCGTAGCAGTCACCAATTTGAAGGACTCTTTGATCGGTGAAAGGTTTTCCAATTAACTGCAGGCCAACAGGAAGGTTTTCTGAAGTAAAACCACAGGCAACAGATAATGAAGGAAAACCAAGGATATTGGCTAATGGTGTTTTGCCAAGGGTAAACATATTGCTGATTGCCATTTCTGGAATCATTGTACCGATTTCAAAAGGAGTCTTGACATTAGTTGGGCCAACTAAGGCATCAATCCCATCCATTTGTTTGATAGTTTGTCTCACAAATTGATCTCTTCTGCGTTGGGCACCAATGTAGGCGGTTGCGGATATATCATTGCCAAATTCAAACCGATACTTCAAGTCATCTCCATATAGATGCCCATATTTTTTCAATAGTGGTTCATGAACGGAAACAACCTCGGATTGGGCAATTGCTTTTAAAGCGTTAAGTGCTTCATCAATTCCCGGTAAATCAATAGGAACAATTTCTGCGCCAAGCGATGCAAGTTGACGGAAGGCTTCATCAATTACCTGTTTCACATCACCATCAATCTCGGACAACATATATGCCTCATGGAAGCCCAGCTTTACTCCCTTTAAGTCACTTAAGGAGTTAAATAAGACCGGAACATTTCTTTTGATAGATGCTTGATCCTTTTGATCATAACCTTTCATAACCTCAAGCATGATAGCTGCATCCTGTACCGTTCTCGTCATTGGTCCCACATGATCCAAAGACCAGCTGAATGGAAGACAGCCCCTTCTGCTAACGACTCCGTAGGTTGGCTTGAACCCGACTGTGCCACACATTGCAGCTGGCAGCCGAATAGATCCGGCTGTATCTGAGCCTACTGCACCGAAGGCCATCCCCGTTGCAGTAGCCACCGCTGAACCGCCGCTTGATCCTCCTGGAATTCTTTTTACATTCCAAGGATTCTTCGTACTTCCATAATGAGGATTTTCTGTCGTTGCTCCCATCGCAAATTCATGCAAGTTGGCCTTGCCGATCATGATCGCTCCAGCGTCTCTTAATTTTTGAACCGCTGTGGCATCCTCATCTGGAATCCAGCCTTCAAAAATTTTCGAGCCTCCGGTTGTTTTCACACCTTTTGTTTGTAAAATATCCTTGATCGCAATCGGAATTCCGTGTAACGGTCCCCTTACCCTATTGTTCATCAGCTCTTCTTCCAATTCCTTCGCCTGGGCCAGTGCCTCTTCTTCCATTATGGTAATAAACGCATGAACCCTTGGTTCATGCTCACGAATTTGGTTTAACGTCATCTGCGTTAGTTCAATAGGAGAAATCTGCTTATTTTTAATGGCGCTCCCTGCAGTTTCAATTGTTTCAAAAAGAAGTTCATTCATGGCTTGTTTCCTCATAATCTCCCAGATTAAAAGTAAAGGCTGGCTCTAATGTTGCTAATTCTATTCCCTCATTACCTAAAATGGTGCGCAGGTATTCTTCTAACGTCATTAAAATCCCTACTTTCTCTATTAAACTCTCATAAGGTGTCAGGCATCTATCGTTTATCTTTATTTAGTACAGATGAATGGTGATAACGTGGTACCTGACCCCTTTCCTTTAGTCTCTTTTCAATTGCATTAAGATTTCACTTTTTGCTCGTCCGTTTTAAACTGATCCTGTATAGGAAAAGCATCTTGCCAAGATTTCCCCTTTTCATCATAAAGTCCGGAACTGTACAGATTTTTCAGCGAATGATTCTCCAATGCAAATGGTTTCTTGCTTTCCTGGAATGCTTTCGCCTGCTGAAGAAGCAAACGGCGCATATGAATAATTGGTAAATCACTTGTACCAAGATACTCCTTAGAGCGGTCTACGATTGGCCCCATTGTTTCGGTTGCCGCATGATCCTGGTTTGCAATTCCGCGGATTCCTGTGAAGTTTCCAATTTTTTGTAGTTCACGATCTTGTGCATAATCATTATCCAGGCTAATTTGTTTTTTGAAGTGCTCATCTAACTTTAAGCCGCGGCGGTCATGATTGGCCTGTACATCAATTGGACGGTTGTGGGAAAATTGAACATCCCAAGACCATGTACTGTAGTCATCCCGAGGAATAAATGCATGCCACATTCCATCTTCACCTTCAAATCGCGGCGGATACGTATAGAACGGAAAGATATAGTGAATTTCCATAAAGGCATTTTCTGTTTCATTCCCAATGCCCACTGCAACACAGCGTTTTCCGTAATTTGTATCCTCTACATCCTGTTTAACCGGTGGATTTTTAACAAGTGGGTGATCAGGGTCAATTCCTAAATCCGTACTTATAATTCCTTCTCCTGTCTCCTGCTTCCCGTGTGCTTTGTGAAGAAATGCAGCATGTACATAATCAAGGTCATTTTCCATTACCTGTGCATAGTTACATTCCTGCCAAACTCGCTCCGACATCATATTTTCATCCGGCAGTCCCATCCAGTAGAATTCAGGGAATTCTGGCTGCTCCTCCTCTGGTCCCATGTATGTCCAAATCATCCCTTTGACCTCTTTAACCGGGTAATTTTTGATTTTGATTTTCTGTCTGAACTTCGGATCCCGTTCCTCTGACGGAATCTCTGTACAGTCACCGTTCGTATCGAACTTCCATCCATGATACATACAGCGTAGGCCGCACCCATCATTAATACCGTAATAAAGAGATGTTCCCCGGTGAGGACAGGCTTCCTCCATCAAACCGACTTTTCCTTCCGTATCACGAAATGCGATCAATTCCTCACCGAGCAGTTTCACGCGCTGCGGCTTACCGTCACTTTGTAACTCATCTGACTTTAGTGCTGGTATCCAATAACGGCGGAACAATTCACCCATTGGTGTTCCCGATCCAGTACGTGTTAATAAATGATTATCTTGTTTTGATAGCATTCAAATTCCTCCTCGTTACATTAATTTGATTATTTTTAAAATTCTAATTTTATATCTATATCTTATTAAATTCCTTCAGTGTAAACCATTTAGTTTTAGGTTGGAAAATTTTGATTGTTTACTACCGAATCGTACAGTATTTCATTTCTACCCGTTATGAAACAATAAATTTTCAGTTGAAAAATATTCACCTTACAATCAAAACACGCTGTTAATAGCAAAAGTCTGATTTTTATTAAAATACATTAAATTATGATAATATAGTAATAAATATGTATGACTTTTGGAGGAAGCAAAATGGCGATAAAAGCAAACACCATTACCTTAGGCGATTTATTTGGAATAACCCCCGAGAACGACAATTTTCTTCAATCTCATCGTATGTTTATATCAAGTGCTGATGCTTGGGGGGCATTAATCAAAGATTTAGTTTTAGCTCTGGGGATTGAAAGAGCCAAACGCTTTCTATTACGTTATGGATTTCAATGCGGCCGGCATGAAGCTTTGGTGTTAAAGGATATGTTTCATTGGGAAAACAAAAAGGAATGGGTCATGGGAGGAGTCACGATGCACAATCTTTCCGGAAGAACAAAATCAGTTCCGATTAATACACATATTGATACCGATAAAATGGAATTAGATGTAGAAGGTTATTGGCATGACTCCTATGAAGCAAAGCAGTATCTGCAACACTTTCCGATTCATTCAGAACCCGTTTGTTACTTTTTAGAAGGCTATGCAAGCGGCTATTGCAGTACCTCATTAGGCAAAAAAGTGGTATTTAAAGAAGTGGAATGCATCGGGAAGGGTGATCCACATTGTCACTTCATCGGAAAAACACTGGATCAGTGGGGAGATGAAATTTCACCTGAATTAGTTGATTATGCCCGAGAGGATATTGGGGACGAACTAGATCAAGCACATAGACGAATTGAAAGACAAAGTGAGATTTTAAAACGGGGAAATTTGCTCAGTAACCAATTGACACAAATTGTCTTACAAGGAAAAGGACTTGATTCCATTGCCCAGACACTTGGCCGCAGCTTAAAATGTGGAATTGTTATCACCAACAAAGATTTTGAAACCCTATCAGAATATGGGGATGTATTTGATTATTCTTTAAAAAAGATCATTGAAAAAAAGGAAAACCTCGACTCTTCAGACCAGAAAAAAATAATCGATATGATCAATCATCGAAGCACCATTCAACTCAATTTTTTAAATAAACCAGGATCTTCCTATTATCCTTTAATCACTCCTATTATCGTCCAAAACAGTGTATATGGTTATATTTCGATCATTAAAAACTTGAAAGAAATGAACGAACTAGAATCATCCTTTGTTGAGCGGGCAGCAAATATTTGTGCACTTCATATTCTAAATAAAAAAACAGCTATTGATACTGAACAAAGAATGAAAGGTGAATTATTAGACGAGGTCTTACTACAGTCAAAGTTAGATGCTAACATAACAAAAAAGCTATCCTTTCTAGGCTATAACCTCAACAAATCTTATTATGTGGTCATTTTTCGTTTAGAAAACCAATCCTTTGATTTTCAAAATGATGAATTAGTAAATGACGAAAAGGAAGAGATTATGAACCTCCTTAGAAAATATTCATCACATGCTGAAAAAAATATATTAATCTCGGACTCTTTTGGACAGGTCCAAGCACTTATTTCCGAAGATTTATTGAATGCTTATCATTGGAGCGTAAAGAAATTTGGGACATCCATATTGAAAGAAGTGGAGCGGAAATTTCCAGCATCACAAATATTAATTGGCATTAGCAATTTATGTGTGAATATTCATGGAGCCCATGAAGGTTACAAACAAGCAAAAAAAGCGTTAGAAATTGCTCAAATTAACAATAAGAATCAACAAGTATTCTTATTTTCAGCCATTGGACATATCTCCATTTTATTAGATGCCAGAAATCCGCAGGAATTACAGACCTATGCCGATAACATTTTAGGTTCCATCTACAACTATGATGTTAAGAAATCTTCCGAGCTAATAAAAACGCTTTATTTTTATTTAAATAATGAATGTAATTTGCATAAAACGGCTCGTTTCCTTAACTTATCCATTGGAGGTATGCGTTACCGCCTTGCTAATTTAAAGGAACGATTTAACCTAGATATGATGAATTCAACGACCCGACGCGAAGTCCAAATGGCCCTGGACATATACGTAGCAATCGGTAAATTGCCTCCCTCCTTTTAAATTTCGTAGAAGATTGGTATTGCGAATCAAACTATTTAGTCTCTTTTTATTCTACAGATCCTGCAGGAGAATTTGAATGACTCTAAATGATTATGTTGTCATAGATGGCAACATCAATGATTCTAACGCCCTATACTATCATTTTTTTTCTGTATGTATCGTATTGTGAAATGAAAAAGCACAGGATTGAAGTGACCCCTAAAAGTTAGACACGGTTATTTCATCAGGCAGCTTGCTCAAAATGAGTTCGGTATTGTACCGGACTCATTTTGAGTTTTGCCTTCATCCGTTTGGTATTATAATATTCCATATATTTTTCAGAAGAAAATAATCGTCTTACAAAAGGTTAAAGACCATATAGGTTTGTAAAGAGAGCTGAATCTCAAATTTAGATGAAGCTTTTGATAGATCCGTATTTATTAATTCTTGTATACGCTGAATGCGATATCTCATTCCACTAATGGAAACATTCATATTTCTTGCTGTTTTATGAAGATTACATTCATTTTCTATATAATAGAAAAGAGTTCTTACTAGTTCAGAAGAATTCCTTTCATCGTATGCTTTTAAATGGTAGAGAAATTCATGAGCATATTCCAATAATTCCTCCGGTTTTCTGGCATCCAATAGAATCATAATATGTCCTAGCTCGTCAGCATGCACAATTCCGTTTGGGGATTCATTCATTAACCGATTTTTAGCTTTTGCCACTTCTATTGCCTTTTTTGCTTCTTTGAACTTTTTACTATATTGTCCAGCATCTGTACAAAGCTTACTTACGCCGATATAGACCGTGGTATTTTCACCGTTCATTCCAATCAGTTCATAGCAATGCTGAGCAAACGCCTTAATCGTCGTCTTTTTTTTCTGGAGATACTCAATAGGAATTAAGAAAGCCGCTTTATTAAGTTTTTCGAGCTTAATAAAGGCTGTATTATAATATGTTCCTTCTCTGTTAAAAAATTCCATTACTGCCTTTGAAACAATTTTATACTTGTTATTTGCAGTGTTCTCGGAATTTGAAAATAAACCTTTATTCGGAAACTCAAAGATAAGAACATGGTGCGGCTGATTAATATTATATCCGAAATAGGAGAAACGTTTAATGATATTTGCCGGGTCTGTTTCATCCTTGAACAGTTCCTCTAATAGATCGCCTTTCATTCTCTCTTCCGTTTGGATTGCCGTTCGTTCATTTAACATTTTAACAGCACAAATGCTGGCAGCCCTTTCTAAAAAGTCTGTTTCGGCGTCGCCAAACTTTCTCCCTTCTCGATAAATGGATATATAACCATACACGTCATTTTGAATAATAATAGGGGAGATTAAAATATGCTGATCATCCTTTATTTTATATGACTCGGTTTGTGTCAAAGTGTGGTTCGTACATTGTTTTTCAATAAATTCTTCGATTTTATCCTTATTATAAGGCTGTTCTTCATTGTAATCGCTTTCATGAAAGAAATGGGCAATATAATCAACATATTGATTATGGATAAAAACCGGCATTTTCAACTCATTTGCTAGTAACTCAGCAAAAACATCCATCCCTTTTCCCTGAAGCAGAGCAGATGTTAATTTTTTTGTAATTGACGAACCAATATGGAGGATTTCACTTTGTTTTTCAACACGGCGATACACGATATCCAGTTCATCTGCGATATCCTGTTCCTCGTAGTTGATCAGTTCGTCAGCAATTTCTGATCCCCACTCCTCCACTGTTTTAGCGACATAACGACATTGTTTATCGCCTTTTCCTACACAGTGTGTTTCCTTGAAAATCACTTTTTTTCCGAGGCATTCACTATTATAGCCGCCTCCATACCCCATAAGAAAATAGCAGATTGGTTCATGATACAAAGGATAATGCTGCAGATGCTGCTTTGCTTCATAGGAGTCAATCCAGTAGCCAGTAACGTTAAAGATCCCTTTTTTCATATCAACATTAAATTCTTCTGGATAAGAAAAAACACGTCCACCAATTTGATGCATTTTCGAACCGGCCACCAGCCATTCCAAGTCACTATCCCATTTCACCATATCCTTTAACATTCTTGCCTCATTTTTCCCGCAATGCCACCCGTAGCGCAGGAGAAATCTTTTGGCGCGCTGAACACCTATCGTATCAATTAAATCTTTACGTAGTACTCCCCACGCATCAGTGCTAGAAAGAATCATTCTCTTTTCTTGAAAATAATGTTCCCCCCCATGATTAAAGAAGGAAAAGATGTTCGATAATGTGTTTTTTCCAATTGTAGCCAACTCAACCCACCTCTTTCCCTGTTCGATTTAACATAAACAGTTCTAAGCTGTTTGTCACACCGCCTTTACCAAAGCTGTTTTTGTACATAATGCAAAAAAAGAAGGATTGCCTCCCTTCTTGTTTCAATTTCCTGACTGCCATTTTGATAAAACCATTGATCCACAACATTGTCATAAATGTCATAGCATTCATGACACTAGTCAAAGAAAGCTTTGTCCGGAAGATTGAAAGTAAAATTCTTTACAAAACGGATGGCTGGGACAATGTTCTATTCATCTCCTCTCTACGCTTGTAAAACATGCCGTTCCACAACATATATTGGTTCTGAATCTAACATATATTTTAATATCGTTAATACAGTGTAAATAATATTTATTCATATTCTATCTTATAACAGAATTATTTTCTATTATTTTTTGAATTTTCAGTAAAAATAAAACTATTTACAAAAATAGTATATAGAAAAAGTAAAAACCTGCCACTCATTGTTAGAGTAGCGGGCTTTTAACTGATAGACTTTCCTATAAAACATTTTAATAAGCTTATGTTAAATCTTGTTGTTGCTCCTTAAACTGCCTTATGTGTATGGTTCACTAAGCCACTTGTTTCTTGTGAACAGGTAAAAGAGCTTCATGACATACACATAAGGCTAATATCAACAATGAACATTAACAGAACTTTTAATAAGAAAAAGCTATTGTAGTAAGTCTGGTTGTTCCTTCACGATTCGCTCATACAGTAAATTAAATTGAACCTCACCCGCCCAAGGCTCCCCCACTTGCTGACAAGTAAGCCTGGCACTTTCATGATCGATTAGGTTGGGCTGTCCAACTGCTTCTGCCATCAATTGTGACTGGCAGCAGCGCTCCATACTGATATACCACCAAGCGCATTCCTCTACCGATCCGCCAACCGTCAGCAGGCCATGATTTTCAAGGATAATTCCTTTATTTTGACCGAGAGTTTTGACAATCTTTTGCCCCTCTTCCTCTTCATACACCACGCCGCCATAATCAGTTAAAAGGGAGTGGTTTTCATAAAAGGCACAGGCATCCTGTGTAATCGGATCCAATAGTCTGCCGAGTGTTGACCATGTTTTTCCATATAATCCATGCGTGTGTGCGGCCGCCGCCACATCCGAACGAGCCTGATGAATCGGAATATGAATTGCCAATGCTGCTTTATTGACTAAGTTTGTTTTTCCTTCTACTACCTCTCCATGTTCATTTACCAAAACCAAATCAGAGGATTTAATTAAGCTGAAGTGTACAGCAAATGGATTCACCCAAAAATGATTCTCATATTCAGGGTCTCGTGCGGTAATATGTCCTGCCAGTCCTTCATCAAAGCCAAACTTTGAAAATAAACGAAAGGCACCAGCTAATCTATTTTTTCGATGTTGGCGTTCTTCTTCTAGAGTTCGCAACGGGGCAGCGGTTACTAATTCTTCGTTTCCCATTTCAAACCTCTCCTTTCAATTCATTACACGTTCATTTTTTCACGGGGGAAGCCATTCCGACCAGGAAAATCTGGTGCCAATTCGCGTGCGTTTGGCATTTTTAACCACAATCTTAACAAATGGCGCTTACGCTCAGGTTCTTCATAATCTTCAAAATCAGTACGAGAGTGAAGCACAAAATAATTATTGGCAAATTGCATATCACCCGGCTCCAACATCATATCAAAACGAATGTTGTCATCATGAAGAATGGAGTCGAGCAGGTCGAATGCCTCTACTTCCACTTTAGAAAGCTGCATTCCGCCCTGCTCCTGCCCTAATTCAATATATTCGCGCAAATAACGGCAGCTTAACTTATCTTGATAGTAGCTGAAGATGGGTGATAAGGTCGGGACCTCTTCTCCAAGGTGAGCAAAGAAATAGCGGCGGTAGAAAAGGCCGAGAAGCTCCGGATGCTTTTCGAGTATTTCATTATAAGCTGTAATGACACTGACAAGGCTGCTTAGCCCTCCGGATTTTGCTTTACGGAGTGACAGCAGACCGACAACATCAGATAAATCAGTATGATAAGGAAGAAGATTGTTCGTTTGGTAGACACGGGTATTTTTATTGTTTGGATCACCAACAGCCCTCACATGACCCAGCATCTCACCTTTCGGGTTTTGCGCAACCGGAATGCCCATATGAAGTCCGAGACCGTAGTAAATGATACTTGCTTCTTCATCACTATACCTTTCAATCGGTAACCCGCGGATGAAGAGAAATCCTCTGCCATTTTCTAATTCCTCGACAAGGTTGGTAATTTCATCTGTTAGGTCTGGCAACGGAAAATCCGTCTTTGTAAAATGGGGTACTGTTAAACCCTTGTGTAGCACCTGGTGTAAAGCAGATTCTAAGGATTCAATCATTTTTTCGGACAAATAGTAAATCCATGAATCATCCTTAGACAGTTCTTTTCCCTTCCATGCAGCTGAACCTTGAATTTTTTTCGTTAAAATCGTCCCCATAAAAATCCTCCTTCGAAGGCATATTTTCTTGCCAATTGACTAATTCTTTTATGATGACACCCACAGCAAGGTGAGTAGTACAAACTGACCGATTGAGACAGACTGTTTCGAGTGGTGCTCACATTTTCATTTGGCACACAATATGCCCATACAATGGGATACTAGGTTGCATTCGTATTCGTTAGGATCCTATAGATGCAGGAATCTTGTCATGAGATAACATACCAAACCAGATTGGGACAAAGTGTCTGGTATTAATTGAAAAGGTCAAATGTAGCCACGCATCGGAGGCACGCCAAGTAATACTGATCCAGCACCGTCGTACATGCTTTCGTTGAGGAATGCGTGTTGGGTCACGACCATCGCGTCGCGCAAATAGCGCTGCATTGGGTGCCCGTCGTAGATTGCTGCGGTGCCGGAAAGAAGGTAGGCTGACTGAACAGCGCTTGCTCCTTCGCGGGCAGCTTGAGTGGCTGCCAAACGCAGCATGCTTGTTTGGTCAGCGGAGACACCGTCTCCCCTTAGGATCGATTCCCAAGCGGATTCAGTAGCCTCATAGAAGAAGGCGCGCGCCGATCTTAGCGATGCTTCTGCCTTTGCCACAGCAATTCGCAGATAAGCGCGATCAACCATCTTCGGTGCACCTGTGATACTAGAACGACCAGCGGCCATCTGAGAGACTTCTTCAAGCGCAGCACGGGCTATGCCAAGATTGACTACCGCCAGTACCTGTGCAGCATAAGCGATAGATGGATACTGGTAAATTGGCTCATCAATAGTGGGAATACCGCCACGGATAAAGGTCCATTCATCAGAGACGAAGACGTCTTTCACTCGCAGGTCATGACTACCTGTTCCGCGCATCCCGATTACCTCCCAGTTCTCGACGATTTCCACGTCCTCAGGTCTTAGCACAGCGGTGAGCGGCTTGCCTCCTTCCCCGGCGCCAATACCGACACCAATCATATCGGCGCCCATGCAGCCGCTCCCGAACTTCCAAAGGCCGTTCACTCGCCAGCCTCCCTCAACCTTCTCTGCAGGCTGAACCGGAAACAAGGCGCCTGCAAAAGAGACATCAGGCCCATTTGTGTAAAGACATGTAAGAGTTTCGCGTGGCAGGGCCGCCAGATAGACCTGAGCAGAGCCGAAGCTTGCTACCCATCCTGTGGAGCCGTCAGCCTCAGAGATGGCCTCAATCAACTTGAGAAACTCCATAGGTGATCGGCCATCACCACCAAAGCATTGTGGCGTATGAGCACGATATACACCTAGTTTCTTTAGTTTTGCTACCATATCACGGGGCACGTGCCGCTTCTCTTCAAATTCGTCCCGTCTGATGCGGATTTCGGTCAATACTTGGTCGAGCAGATTCTGACTTTTCATTTCAACATAATTCCCATATACCATTTTGATCGCCTCCATAACTATTCTCTATTACCATAGTAAAATAGTTAGAAAATTCTAACTATAACACATTCGGTCTAAATATAATTGAAAATTCAGTACGATTCGTATGAGTTGGTTGAAACAAAGCACATTCATGAGTGAGTGCTCCCAACCCAGTATGTGAAAGTTGTTCAGCCTACTATCTCTCTATACGCATCTCTACCGTAATGAAAAGATTGTTTAAGCTAACAACCTGACATTCTATATTTCATACAGAAAAGAAGGCATCTCAAGGCAAAAGTGTCTGGTTCCGCCGAACACAATCTAGTAACATAATAGGATTGTTACCAAATAGTTTTTTTACGGACCCTAGACACTTTGTGAGATTTCCCTTAGTACTAATCAATTTCTTTTATTTTTCAATGATCCTTAAATCATGTTCCTTTGTTTATGCTTTCTCTATTTTTCCAGTATAAATCGTTATTGGTTCTTCAACTTTTTTCGGACGCAGCGCAGCCCATGCAAGCCCTCCGGCCACTAATAGAATGAAGGAACAAATCTGGAAGGAGTAATGAAATCCTGCTGCTACATTAGAAGAATTTTCTACAAGGTAACCTGTAACATATGGTCCTATGATACCGGCTAATGAAGCAAAAGCCATAAACCCTCCTTGAATTTTACCTTGATGTTTCTTAGGAGCGAGTTCCATTAAAATGGCGGGTCCAAGAACCATTGTGATCACTCCAAAAGTCAAACCAAGGGATAATAAAACAATGGCCAGCCAGCTGGAACTTGCCAAAGCTCCAAAAAAGTAGCAGACTGCTCCGGTTACCATGACAGGGGCAAGGACAAATACACGACCTTTGACAACACTTTCTGTTTTAAAAAAAAGACGGTCAGAGATGGTAGAAAATGTGATAAGTGATAGGGTGATGAGAATCCATGGCAAAGCGACAACAATTTGTAATGTTTTGGCACTTAGTCGAAGAACATTCTCCATATAGTTAGGAAGCCAGTTTAACCCAACTGTAAATGACCAATATGTAGCAAAGCCACATAAAGCAATTAAGATGAAATTTTTCGAAAGCAGGAAAGATAGGAACCCTGATTCAGGTTGGATTGCCAATGGATCATTGTTCTGTTTTACCATTGAAAGATCCTCTTTTGGATTCGCTTTCTCTTTTACAACCCATAGCCAGACAACAATCCAGATAACTCCAATGATTCCGGTAGCTATAAAAGCTGAACGCCATCCATAATGTATGATCAGATTCATTAAAATAGGCGCTGATATCGCTACTCCAAGAGGACTCCCAACAGATATAATGGAAAGACCTACTCCACGTTTGTCCTTAGGTAACCAGTTAGAGGCTGCCGTCATAGCTAAAGAATAGGCAGGCCCTTCCCCCATCCCTAAAATGATTCTTGTAACAAGCAAAAAGGCAAAACTTGATACAAATAGTGTTGAAAATTGAACAAGAGACCAAATCACGACCATACCAGCGATGACCATTCTTGTGCCAAATTTATCGGCGAGTACTCCGCCTAGTACAGCTGAAAGTGAATATAATAGAAAGAATACACTCCCTACTATCCCCCATTGCTCAGGAGGCAGCGCTAATTCCGCCATAATAGGAACTGATGCAAATCCAATAATGGCCTTATCGATATTACTAATGGCTGTTACCAAGAACAATAGCGCTATGACAATCCATGCCTTTTTAGACATTTTTGCTTCTTTAGGGTTCTTTTTTACCATAAATTAACCTCCTCTAAAATGGTACTTTCAATTGCTTCTACTTGATGTTTCCGCCGCTTGATGGTTGTCCAGATACGCTGTTGCAGGCTATCATGGTTAGATTTACCAAGATTAGAGCAATCAAACTGAATAGATTTAGCTCACCTTTAGTTTTCTAGTAAGAAAAAAGGTCTGCCAATGACAGCTTCTAAACGAAAATACTTATCCAGTCCTGTTGCACGGAATGAATGCGTCATATCTGCTACGATTTGTAAATCTGGAACATTATATAGGAAACATGCATGCCAGCCTGCACTTCCAGATGGTCCTGCTGTTAAAATGTCCCGGTCAATCGTCCCTAGTAATTCAGAACCATTTTCTTTCCATGAAGCAATCACTTCATTTAATGCCGGTAAAATTTCATTTGTTTTTTCCTTACCCGTTGTGTTAAACCAGCCTGTTGATTCAAAATAAATCATGACTCTAAGCGATGATGGTACTTGTGGTGCTCCATGTACAATTCCAGCCATTTTCATTTTCCTCCCTTTTTATCTCATAGTGGTACATAAACTATCGTAGAGTGAAGAACATCCCAACTGGCAAGAACCTTTTCTATCTCATTAATAATCCACCATTAATATCAAACGTTGACCCAGTAATATAGCCGGCCGACTCCGAGGTTAAATATAAAACAAGCTCCGCTACCTCCTCGTCTTCCCCAACCCGGCCAACAGGAATACCTTCTACCATTTTCGCTAGTTTTTCAGGCTCAATCCGTTCCATCTCAGGTGTTCGGATCGCTGCAGGCGCAACGGCGTTCACTGTAATTCCGTTTTTCGATAAGCTGCGAGCAAACACCTTTGTTAGGGCGAGCTGGCCTGCTTTTGATGCACAGTAGTGCGCACCGGATGACAGAGGCCCAACCTGTCCGCCAAAAGAGGACATATTAATAATGCGGCCCCACTCCTGTTTTTTCATGACATCCGCTACAGCCTGTGAGAAGAAAAAGGTACCTTTTAAATTCACATCAATAATACGATCCCATTCCATTTCCCCAATGTCTTCAATCGGCGTTTCCTCACGAATGCCAGCATTGTTGACTAATATATCAATATGCTTCCATTTTGTTAGAATCGTGTCGATCGTTTCACGTATTTGATCAATATTTGAAACATCTGCTTTCAAAAACATGGCCTGTTCTTTATACCTGGATTGGATAAAAGAAGACTGCTCCAACTCTTGAAGTAATTCTTGATTGATATCAATAAAAACTATTTTTTTCCCATTTTCTAATAAGGTTTTGGCAATTGCAAAGCCTAATCCTTGAGCTGCCCCCGTTACGATGGCTACTCGTCCAAGACCCTCTACAGTCTTCATTCTTTACCCCTCCTTTTTTTTCGATAGACTGTGTCAGACTATCAAGCTGAAAGCTTTACTTTACGTGTCGGTATTTCTCCGATCGAGGGAGTTGATAATTAGCTATTGAAAAGAGCGGTATCCCCTTACATTGTTGTTTAATCTTTCTAGCCCTTTCATATTTTGATAAAGCTGTCAGTGCCTTTTTTTTGAGAGACTATTAAATGATTGAAGCAGCAGGAACAGAAAGATTGCAAATTTCTCCTTTATAAAAAAGAAGCGGTCTTTTCTCCTCATTTCTTGAAATTTCTTTCACCAGAGCGGTTATAATGTAATGATCACCGCCTTCAAGAACTTCGTGAACATCACATATGAGTGTTGATAAATTTTCTTTTAACACGGGAATACCATCTGAGGAAAATTCATATTGTGCATTTGCAAATTTATCTATCCCCCTTTTTGCAAATATCCAACAATCAGTTTCTTGTTCTTCTGATAAAATATTTACAACAAATGGACTGTCTTTTTGGAAAGCCGATACACTACCACTTTTCTTATCAAGACAAACCAAAATCAAAGGTGGATCTAATGACAATGATGAAAATGCATTTACCGTTAAACCAATGTTTTCTCCATTCTCATCTTTTATAGTAATAATCGTTACTCCTGTAGCAAATGTACCTAATGTATTTCGAAATTCTCTCTGATCCATGAAATCAGCCTCCTTCTCCCTGTTTATTTACTCTAATAATTTGCTGATAGTTAAATATTAGAATAATCCGAATATTTTAACCACCACACAACAAGCCTAAATTTCGAGTTCAATTTAATACTATTAATATAGTGTATATGAAATTAACGGTTGTTTATCAATTAATCGAAAAACAGGGGAATGGGATGCAACACAAAGTGCCATACAAACTAAAAAATAATTTACGAGACGACCTATAGATCAAATTTGACAAGTGCTGGGGAGTATATCATACTTTGAAAATTAAAAATAGTAATGATTTTGAAACATTTACGAAGCGGTATCGTATAATGTTAATAGCGATGGTAGATTTTTAGAAACAAATCAATTTTACTAACTGCTAAAGGAATATATTAATCAAATGATGAAATGTAAGGAGAAGGGAATGGAATCGAAATTACATATTGAAAGAAAAGAAAGCAGTAGTCATCCCAAAACAAGCGTAAATAATGAGTGGTTTATTGCCTCTTCTTTATTGCTAGCATACGCTTTTTTAAA
Organism: uncultured Bacillus sp.; assembly: GCF_946478885.1. The sequence continues at coordinate 26,272 of NZ_CAMLDX010000019.1, forward strand.
TGTCATGATTCCCGCGAGTTCTGTATCTCTATTAAAATGGTTCAATCCAAATATTCAAATGGAGGATGCAGCATCATTCACCGTTATTTTTGTTACGGTAACACCCATTTTAATCTTTGGTGTACTAGCTTTTCTATACAACAAAACAATAAAAGAAGCCCCATTTAAATGGAGCCAATTTAAACTTAAAGATATTGGAATCGGTACGATGATTACGATCCTCATTATTCTATCCAATATGGGTATTTCTCTCATTGGGGAAGAATTTTCTTATGCAGCAAACAGTGAAAATCAGGATACCATCAACAAACTAACCGTCAGTTTTCCTATTTTGACATTTATTGCAACCGTTATAATTGCACCCGTTGTTGAAGAATTTTTCTATAGAAAACTAATTATGGGTCATATTTTTAAAGATTATGCCAAAACAGGGTTATTCATCAGCTCTATTCTTTTTGGTTTATCTCATTTTAGTACGAATAGTTTAATCAATAACTTTAACCCATTTAATTTGTTAACGTACATCGTTATGGGCTTTTTCTTTGGGTTGGTCTATTACAAAACAAAACGAATTGAGGCCTCTATTGTAACTCATCTGATAAACAACTTAATGTCAACGGTGATAGTAATGCTTGTCATTTAAAAAGGGGAACGTGGAAATCGTTCAAAGCAAGAAATTTTAGCAATGAAATATCAGTACGGATGTTTAGGTGTGAACGGGTAATCTGATATTTTTAGCCATAAGCTATCAATACGACGAAAGGAACGTCTTCATAGCGACGTTCCTTGGAAATTATTTCAAATATTTTATGAAAATAAAAGGGTATTTTTATTTAAGGTGAAAATTATAACATTTAAACTTATATTCATTCTCAAGTATTTCATAACAACTACAGCCCTTGACCAATCATATATGTAAATCAACCCCCAAGTTATTCCCAAAATCTCCACCATTTTGTTTCTTCTCTTCCCGTTGTCAGTTCCAATTTTGCCATTGCTAGTTGTTCTTTTATATATTCTTGTTCACGCTTTAAGTCAGCTGCTTCATTTTCTTGTTTCTCCGGCTCGTTCAACCGTTCATCTTTTCTCTCTTGCTTTTTCGTCACTGGTCTTGTTATTTTCCGCCAAAAATCCACCGGTTTTTTTCCTCCTTTTTCACTGTTCGACCATCTTTTACTATAAAAACCATTTCACCTAGGGTGTATGCAACAGAATTGAAATCAAAAAAAGACAAGAATGGGAAAATGAATCCCGTTCTTGTCTTTATTTTACTACGCGAATATAAAAATAAAAGTCCTGCCCGACTTTTTCCGGTACTGTGACAAGCTCATAGCCGTGTCTAACCGCTTCTTCAGGAACATTGCGGAAAGACTGCGGACAATCGGCAATCACCTGCAAAACTTCCCCTGCCTTCATGGTATTCAGCGCATCCAGCGCATATATGACTGGATATGGTCAAGGCTCGCCGCGAATATCTAATGTATAATCTACTTCAAGCTCCTGGGACAACCATTACACCTCCTTCGTTGTTAATTGTACGTGCTCCTCAGACTTTATTCCTTTACCGTAACGAAACCGTTTTTCCCACCAGTTCGAGAGCAAGAACCATATCAGCAGCATACCAAGCGTTCCAACAAGGGCTCCAGTTGCTCCCCACTGCTCGATTAAATTCACCTTCTGCCATCCGTTCACAAGCGTATTAAAGATGCCTAGATGATCCCATCCATAGGATAGGAGAGTGGCACCGACAATATTCCCGACTCCTACGATCCAGAACAGGACTTGACCTTCCATAGCGCGGTACATCATGCCAGTCTCGCAACCCCCGGCAAGAACAATACCAAATCCGAATAACAGACCGCCAATCACAGTACTTGGAGCAGCCATTTTGATGATTTGCACTACACCATTTTGAATATAAATAAACGTAATGACAACACTAATCATCATCCCGACAGCGATCGCTTTCGACATCACGGCACGGCCGCTGACCCATAAATCACGGAAGGCTGAAGTAAAGCAAATTTGCCCGCGTTCAATCAAAATGCCAAACAGCGCGCCTGCGATTGCCCCGACTCCTAAAAGATACTTATCTACAACGAAAACATAAATAATCATTCCTACATAAAGACATGCTATCATAAGACCCAAAATTGGCTGTAAACGGCTTTCCTTTGTGTCTGGTTTTATGTCTCGTTTGACTGGTCCCTTAAGAAGGTTAGGCTTTCCGAGCCACCATTTAGTGTTTACTACCTTCACTCCAAAATAAGTTCCTACCGCAGTCATCATCATAAAAATCCATGCGTGAAAAGAAAATTGCGGAACACCTGTAAAAAAAGCAGCCAGATTGCATCCAAGTGCCAATCTAGCGCCAAAGCCAGCAATGATTCCTCCGGCAAACCCTTGCACTAAGCGGCGCTTTTGCCTTGGCATCCGAATTTTAAAGCTATTGCTAAGCAGAATTGTGATTAATGCTCCTATAAGCATCCCAATAACAATCCAGCCATCTGTTCTGCTGATTGGAGTTCCCTGCATGCCTATCAAATTAAAATAAGCCCAATGTGACACATCCACTCCAAACCATTGCAGGATATGCCCGCCAAATCTAGTAAATTCTCCTGTAACCGCCCAAACAGTTCCAGTTATGCCAAAATACAGGGCACTCAGGAGCCCGGCAATACTTATTGCAACATAAGGATTCCAATATTCCTTAAAGATTTTTTGATACAGATTCATGTTAATCTGCAACTCCTTTTATGAAAAATAATGACACCGACACAATATTTTAATATAGATTCTTATTTTCATCAATGGCTACCCGAATATTAGAAATCGCTTACAGACAGCTGATCTCTAATAAAACATTGGCATCTTACATAATAAAAAAAGTATTAGAATAAAATGAATCGGTTGCCCTTTATTATACATGGGGCATTGAGCTTCTTTTCATAATTAGATACGGGTGACTCAGGTTAAAGGGAACGAATATGATTTGACAAAAGAGTAATTCTCAAATGAAGCTGCTTCGGATCTTTCATAAAAACATTGCTCATATTCATTTGAGCAAAAACCCAAACATACCATGAACAAAGATGATGCTGTCATTTGTTCATGGTGTGCTGCTTCCTTTTACAGTTCAGTTCTTTTTATAAAAAGGTAACGATGTCCGCAATCTCTTTTCTTGGCATTTTCTTTGGTTGCTCATGGGGATATCCTAATGCAATCACCATATTAATCAGCTTTTCGTCGGAGATATGAAGATACGTACGTATTTTCTCTTGTGCAAGCAAAACTGGACCAGTCATCGGGCATGTACCCAATCCTTTTGCATGTGCAGCTAACATTAAATTCTGCGCTGCTAAACAGCTGCTTTTGATCCCTTCTTCTTCCCACACTTTGTCGCCTGCCAGTTTGATAGGGTCAAAGATTTTTTCCTTAAATTTGGATTGATACGGTGTTGCCAAGCAAATAATTAACACCGGTGCATTTGAGAATGCGGTGGCATACGGTCCAAATGAACGCACCAGCATTTTCCCTTCTTTCTCATTGCCCCCTGCTTTCGCTTCTTCTGCTTTTTCATGCAAGGCTTCCCATGTCATATCTTCAATCTTCTTGATTTTTTCTTGATCTGTTAAAATGAGAAATTCCCATGTTTGAGAATTCGTATCAGAAGGAGCATATCTTGCACAATCTATGATATCAATAATATCCTCGCGCTCAACGTTCTTATCCTGATATTTTCGGATACTCCTTCGATTTTGAATTAATTGTTTTACTTCAGAAAACTCCATGTCTTCACTCCTGTACAATATTGATACATCACCATTCAATTATTTGGCAGCAATTGGCCAAATATACAGTTAACTATACCATTATAGAACATTTACTTAAAAAATAAAGAACCTTGTCCCGCATAATCCAAGGACAAGGTTCATGTAAAGTAAACTTTCCGTTCCCAGTGAGGAGATACTTCTACATTGGATGTTTTTTACTGCAAGCACATCTTGGTTTATTGTAAAGCGACAAGGGATGAAATGTTCCTTAATATTTAAATTGTGAAATAGCTGCTTTTAAATCTTCTGCCATACGGGATAATTCTTGAGCTGATGCTGTAATTTCCTCCATTGAAGCAAGTTGCTCTTCAACTGATGCCGCAACTCCTTCTGAAGCAGTTGCATTTTCTCTGGCGATATATGCTAATTCATTTGCGGTTGTTGTAACCTCCTCGACAGATGCAGCAATTTCCTGTATCGTTTCAGAAATTTCTTCTAATTGTGGTGTGATTTCATATGTGCTTTTAGAAATTTCATTGAATTTCTCAATTGCTTCATTTGATATGTGAACTCCTTCAAGCACATCATCTGTCACTCGATCCATATTTTGGACTGAACTTTCTGTATCCTTTTGAATTCTTTGTAAGATCTCATCGATTTCTTTTACTGATTGTTGAGATTGATCAGCCAATTTCCGTACCTCATCTGCAACAACAGCAAAGCCCTTTCCTTGTTCGCCAGCCCGTGCGGCCTCAATCGCTGCATTTAAAGAAAGCAGGTTGGTTTGCTCCGCGATTCCGGTAATCACATCAAGAATAGAGCTCACCTTCTTTGTGCTTTCGTGCAGAGATTTAATCATTGTATTGGATTCTGAAACGGATTGATAAATGGAATTCATTTGATTAACCGTATTAGTCACAGCATGGCCGCCGGCTTCAGCCTGTTTCTTCGTTTGCTGAGCAAGGTCTGAAACTTTATTCGTCCTTTCTGTTATTAACAGAACACCTTTCGAAATTTCATCTAAAGAACGGGCATTGCTATCGATTTCGCTTGTTTGCTGCTCGGCACTGTTTGCTACTTTTTGAATGTTCTCTGCTACATATTCAGTCGCATCGCTTGTTTGTTCACTGCTTGCAGCTAATTGCTGAGCTGATGCTGTAACTTGTTCAGCATTCAAGTCAACCTTCTGTACCAGACTTCTAAGACTGTCCTGCATCGTATTAAAGGATTTGCCAAGTTGCCCAATCTCATCATTGGAGCGTATTTGAATGTCTTCTGTCAAATCTCCCCTACTCACTGTCAAGACCTTCTGCTGCAGTTCCTTAATCGGTTTCATGATAGATATCGTAATAATAAAAATGAGAACTATACCAATAATTAAAGCGGCTGCCGTTACTATCCATGTGTTTTTCAAAATAGGCGAAGCTGCATCCTCTATCTCGGATAAATTTACATTTCCTCCTAATTTCCAGCCAGTTAATTCGTTTGTGTTAAAACTCATCATTTTTTCTTCAGAGTTAAGAATATACTCAAAATATCCGTTTTCATCTTTATACATTTTATCGTAAAACTTTTCTTTTGCCTTGCTTCCCCCTTCTTCCTTCGGATGGGCAATGAACTTCTTATTCTTATCTAACAGTAATGCATACCCTTTCTTGCCGATCTTTACTTGATCCGTCAAATCTTGAATATAACTCAAGTAGATATTGACAGCTGTTACCCCTGAACCGTCTTTTGTCATTTTCGATATTGTGATAACCATGTCATCGGTTCCCGCAGATACATATGGATCGGAAACGACCACTTCCCCCTTATTTTCCATTGCCTTAATATACCAATCTCTTTTACGAGGATCGTAGTTATCTGCCATTTTCACTTTAGGCTCTTGTATAAATAATCCCGTCTCTGTTCCTACATAGATACTCTGCGCCTCTTCATGTGATTTATCATATTGGCTAAAAATGGCTCGTATTGCTTGGTTGTTTTCTTCCTGAAAAAGCTGTGAAGTGATCGTTTCTGAAAAATAATCCACATCCTTTATTTTTGGCTGAATGGTGTTATCAATGGTTGTATTTAAAAGACTGATATTTTCATCAATTCCAGCTATTATTTGCTCTTTAACGGCTTCTGCTGCATTCATATAGGATAATGTTCCAATGGTAATAGATGGAATGAACAAAAATAAGGCAAAAGCTAAAAATAATCTTACTTTGATATTTCTCAAGAATTTCACCACAAAAATTTCTCCTTTTTCTATCATTCTATTTAATAAAAAAATCTAGAGTTAACTTAGTATGACATCGGTTCATTTTCTCATTTACTAAAAAACCATTTCTTATCTTGCAAAAATAAACACAAACAAATCATTTGGGATCTTTAAAATGAAGACTTCAAACAGTTTCTATACTTTCCAACAATCTCCCCTCATCCTATCATTTGTTTTGTCCCACACATAATTAGTCAGTTTAACCCATTCCATTAAAATGGCTACTTTCATGAAATCGAGGGACGGTTTCATCGTTTCTCTAATTTTTACCAATCAAATACAAAATACATGCTTCTTTCATATCCTCAATCGAGCTCTGTAAAGTTCATCAACTGTCATTGTGTGAAAACTGACACCGCTGTTAAGTTCTTACATGTTTTTCTCTTAACAGCAGTGGACTACAATGACTGTATACCCCACAAAAAATAGAGGAAAAAAGAAGCATCTTTTCTTCCCATTGCAATGGCTCTTTATTATAATGAAAAAAACGTTGTTGCAGCTTGGAATTCTCTTAAATGCATAATTATCTTCCATTTATTACTTCGTCAATTATCATGAAATCTTAAGTATAAGAATGAATGATTTGTTCAAAGGAGCACAACATGATTCATCATCTCTAATCGACTCCTATGCAGAGAACCATCCTCGTGTTTCCCTGCATTTCGTTGTTTATGATAATTGTTAGATATAGGTAATGAATTATATAATAGAATCAGCGTGATTTTTTTTAGTAGAAAATTAAATAGGTTTTTGAGGAGGTACCCTTGCGAGACACATTAGAAAAACGACTTTACTATTTATTTACCGGAGAATCGGTGTCCTTTATCGGTTTTATCCTGTTCAGCTTTTTGTTAAATCGATCGTTCCCCGAGCTGCGATTATATTCTCTTTTTTCTTTTTGGTTTTCTTTTTTCATTCTGGAATTTCTTTTAGCGCAGGGAGCCATCTATTGGCATTCGAAATGGCAACGATTGAAAAAGGAAAATTGTTCTATCACTCCCATTCAAATAGTAAAACGCTTTAAACGTATCCAGAAATGGAATGTCGGACTGATCGCAACCGGAGTGATTCCGTTTATCCTTGATTTTCTAAAATGGCATTCAGCATTGCCTGTTGGTGGATTACGATTGGCTGTATTCATTTATCTATTTTCTATTTTGGAATATATTAATTATTTCCATATTCAGCTCTCATACGATAATTTTTCAGATCTTCGATATCTTAAAAAGATTAAAAAACTGAAAAAAGCTTCTCTTCGCCGAGATTTTGAGCGGCTAAAGGAAAAATGATCTTGTTTTTTTCTAAAATGCATTGCTGTATCCCTGTCGGTTTGTTCAAAAACTGACTTTTATTTGAGACTGATTATAGAATAGAAAAAAATCTTTTGTTTTCCGTTTCCGAGTTGAGAAACAAACCTCAAACTGAGCAGTACATCATCCACCTACGTCTTTGAGATGACCGACTTCTCCCTAATTATGTTAAGGTCATTAATAAAGGACGATACCATAGTTTATTATTTGGAAAAATCTTAGAAGTATGGAATCGTCTCCCCCTGTTTCCATGAAAAAAGAGCAGCCTCTTTCCTACTGATAAAGGGAAAGGGAACTGCTCTTTTTCGGGATTTTGTCTTTAAAACTAGTAATTAGTATACGTCGCGTTGGTAACGACTTTGTTTTTGCAGGTCATTTAAATAGGCTTCTGCATCTTCGCGGCTCATCGCGCCCTCTTTTTCAATCACTTCAATCAAGGCATTGTGGACATCCTTTGCCATTCTTGATTTATCGCCGCAGACGAAGAATGAAGCCCCATTTTCAAGCCACGCAAATAACTCATGGCTATTTTCCAGCATTTTATGCTGAACATATACTTTTTTATCTGTATCGCGGGAGAAGGCAAGGTCAATTTTTGTCAGTACTCCATCATTTAGATATTGTTCTAATTCCTCTTGATACAGATAATCGCATGCCGCATGCTGATCGCCAAAGAACAGCCATGCTTTTCCTTCTGCCTTAGTTACGGCACGTTCTTCAATAAAGGAACGAAATGGTGCAATCCCTGTTCCAGGTCCAACCATAATCATATCTTTGTTAGATTCAGGTAAATGGAAATGTTTGTTAGGTTGCACAAATACTGAAAGGGTATCCCCTTCATGTGCCCGCTCTGCCACTAATATGGAACAAACTCCTTTTCGATCGCGTCCATTGGCATGATAGCGCACAGCACCTATGGTTAAATGCACCTGACCCGGGTGTGCAGCATAACTGCTGGCAATGGAGTATAGACGCGGTGTCATTTTTCTTAAAAGTGACACAATGTCTTGTGAAGAGGCATTCCATGGGCCAAAATCGCGAAGCATATCGAATAAGTCGCGGCCATTGCAGTATTCTTTGACTTGATCTGCGTTTTCTAGAAGCTTTGGCAAACCTTCGTTATTTGTGAAAGTTGCGGCTCCCTGCAGGATCTTTTTGCTTAATAATGTAATTTCAAAGAATTCTGTTAGTGATTCTTTTAATGACAACGTGTCGCCCTGCTTGTTAATCATCACTTCTGCAGCTGGATCCCAATTCATTTCTTCTATAAGAGAGGACACTAGTTCCGGATCGTTCTTAGGGACAATACCAAGAGCATCACCAGGGTTATACGTTAGACCGGAGCCTTCCAATGATAGCTCCAAATGTCTTGTTTCTTTGCTAGAGCCCGCACCATTTAAATTTTCATTTTTCAAAACCTTCGCTTGAAAAGGATTCGTTCGAGAATAGGCAGACACCCTCTCATCCCTGTTTGTATTTTCAGAATTTACAACAGTGTTTTGCATGATCTTCACCTCAAAAAATTATATAAGCCTAGGATAACATACGAAGACAAAATCAGACATATTTTTGCCAGCTTTTCTCGCCCAAAAGTTTCCAATTGTGAGAAAATAACAACTCTGATAATCCCCATGGCATTTTCAGTTTTCATATTGCACGACTAACTATGACAAAATGATCAATTATTATTTTAAAACAACATGTTTCGTTGCACAACTAAAAAGGAGAGAATATGTCTAAATATCCCCTCTCCAGCCCCGTATAAACCACAATTTCATTATTTTTTTCCAGCTTTGCTTAGGCGGCACAAGTATGTCGACAATTTTAACCATGATTATAACAGAGTATAATATACCTACGAAAATGATATCGCTTTTATTGAAATCACTCAGCGAGCAATGCAGGATGGTTTCGATAGTGGGAGGCAGAATAAAAGATAGAATGGAAAAAGGCAATGAAATAGGGACTAAGATCATACCGGACACCACTCCCAGATCTCAAAAGGCAGTGTCGGCTGTCAGGGAGCGCTCCGGTGGTATTTCTCCACGTTGAAGGTCGGAGATTGTTAGACCAAAGTCCATTTGCAGATGGGGATAGTCTTTAAATTGTGCCCAATCACCGCCCCATTCAAAACCCAGCTCTTTTGCCATGCTGACAACTTCCGTCCAATCTGCCATGCTGTTACCATTTCCATCATACTCCATATCCCATATGACATCTCCTTCAGATGTTTGCAATGCAAAATCAACTGCAAGACCGAAGTTATGATAAGATTCTCCTCCTTTGGCATAGGTTACGATGCTGCCTCCAGCGGTTCGTCCTTTTTCATAAAGGCTGTCCTGTTCTGTGGCGCTGCGAAAATCATCTGTAATGATCACGACGATACCTTTGTCAGCTGCCATCTGCACGAGCTGACCAGTACGTTCCTTTACGACAGAATGAAGACCGTCCGGCATGGGAATATCGGGATCGCTCTCTGTATCTCTCTGAAACTGGTTGTATATGAAAAAAACTATGATCATACATACAAACATGATAACTAAACGGCTCCGCCTTTTTCGCTTCAATGTGTGCCTTCTTCTTTTCACAATACTTATTCCTTTCATGCTGCCTGCTATAGCTTTTCTATTAATAGAACGAAAAAAAGCTGATGGTTTCAATAAAATATCCAAGAGTTTTATTACATTATACCAAATAGGACAGATTACATGTTACAAATCGAATAATCTGCTTCATTCAGCTCATTTTTCGCTCCTTTTGACCCACCTCTTTCAAAGCAGCAGAACCCGTCCTTTCATATTATTGATTCGTATTCATTCCTGTTCCGTGAATCTCCGATTGTCTGGATTCAGGAATTGGCTTTGGTACAAAAAACATCACAATGAACCCAATGGCAAATAAGATAACTAAACTAAATACACCAAAAGCAGAGCTTCCAGTTAGCTGCGTCATGATTCCTACAAGAAAAGGGCCCGTTACAGCAGCAAAACGGCCAAAAATATTATAAAAGCCGAAAAATTCATTGGATTTTTCCTTCGGCACCATTTGGGCAAAAAAGGAACGGCTCAAGGACTGAATCCCTCCTTGTGCGCTAGCGACAAGCATGGCCAATATCCAAAAATCTACAATCGTTTTTAAAAACATTGCATAAATACAAACAAGCATATAAATAATGATTCCAGCATAAAGCAATTTTTTCGCACCATATTTATTCGCTAATTTTCCAAATAAAACAGCAAAGGGCGCAGCGACGATCTGCACAGCCAACAATGCAATAATCAACTCTGTGGAGCTCAAACCCAAATCTGTCCCGTAGGCTGTCGACATGGATATAATGGTCCCGACACCATCGATATAGAAGAAATATGATACTAGAAAAAGAAAGATTGCGCGGTATTTACGAATTTCCTTGAATGTATCCCCCAAACGTTGAAAGCTAGTATAAATGATTCTCGGTTCCCGCTCCATCCAATGTGTTTGCTTGACATGCTTAAACATCGGCAAGGTAAAAATCAGCCACCACAATGCCGTGATGAGAAAGGTAATCCGGCTTACCATAGAGACAGACCATGGGATGATTTCCATTTGTGATAATGTAATAAGTGCAATACAGAAAATGAACGGGATAACACTGCCAATGTATCCTAACGCGAAGCCCTTTGCCGATACCTCATCCATTCGGTCATTCGTGGTCACATCTACAATATACGCATCATAAAAGACATTAGCCCCCCTAAACCCCAGCGAGGTAATCGTGTAAACAATTAACAAAAGGAACCAGCTACTATCTGGTATCAATAACAGAGAGGCTGTAGATAATGTTCCCATCCAAAAGAAAAAATTAAAAAATCTTTGTTTCATTCCTTTAAAATCTGCCATTGTTCCCAATACAGGACCGAGCAATGCCAATATAAAAGTTGAAACGGAAATTGTATAGCCTAAAAATGCAGTCGCATTTGCCGGATTCACACCTGCATTCTCCGCTGCAGCTTTGTAATAGATTGGGAATATTGCTGTAGTGATGATAATCGAATAGGCTGAGCTTGCCCAATCATACATCATCCAGCTTTTTTCCGCTTTGCTGAATTTGCCCATAGTTTTTCCCCTCCGCCATTGTTCCTACCTTCAGTCTACAATATGGTGGTATGAGTGAATAGATGATTGCTGAAATTTTTAAAATTTTTTAAAATTTACTCCTTGATACTTGCAGGAATTTATATGATTCACTAAATTTTCTATAATGAGGAGAAAGACGTCATATCTGAAGCTTTTAAATAACCTTCTAGGAAGATAAAGAATTCGCCACTTCGGGTTAAGATGATTTCCCGTTTCTAACTCACCGCCATTTTTGCTTCCGATGGGAACAAATCAATCATACTCCTTAACGATATAAGAGTTAAGAATAGCAAGCGCCCACATTTTTGGAGTCCGATCAACAAGAAAAAATTCCTATGTATAAGGCATGTAATCAGTCGTCATACTATTTGTTAAATGAAGGACTTTTATTACAAATACATTTCTTACTAAGGAAGCGAAAAATGAGGCGAACACAAAATAAAGACCGGCTATTTCTCATTTCTCTGTCCCTTCTTTTGCTACTTTCTCTTACTGGATGCTGGAGCAGTCATGAGATTGAAGAACTGAGCTTAGCTGTAGGTGCAGCATTTGATGTAGGAGACGAGACAGATACAGAGAAAAAACTTGATGATCCCGAGACGCACTATACAAAAAAAAACCGTATTACAACAACCTATCAGCTTGTCACAGCTCAGGGGACAAACTTAGGCACAAAAGAAACGGGTACAAAGCAACAACCTTATATCAATATTTCTGAAACAGGGGATTCCATCCTCCAACTTGTTCGTGAGATATCATTAAGAACAGACACCCCTTTTAACACAACTCATATGAAAACGATTGTCATAAGTGAAAAGCTTGCAAGAAAGTATAGTTTGGAACAATTATTTAATGCATACCTCCGTGATAACGAGTTCCGGCCAAGCAGCGCTGTGTTCATTAGTAACGGAAAAGCCAGTAAGACACTTGAATCAAAGAAAAAAGGTGTCATCCCGGCATTCGAATTATTTGGAATCATTGATAATCGATATAAAACAACAAGGATTTCTCCCCCTGTAACGTTAATAAAATTAGAGTCCAGAATGCGATCGGGTACCAGTTTTCTTATACAAAATATCGTCTCAGCAAATAATGAAGTAAAATTTGCTGGAGCAGCCGTGATCAATGGGAAGACAAAGAAATTGATTGGCTTTTTAAATGAGGAGGAATTAGAGGGAGTAACGTGGATTACTGGAAAAGGAAAAGGCGGGTTAGTCAAAAGCTATAATGAAGAGACAGGACAGGTATTGATTTACGAGATCGAATCCATGAAAAGCAACATCACCTCTCATGTAAAAGGAGACAAAATCACCTCTTTTGATGTAAAGATCCAGTCAAAAGGCCGATTATCTGAGAATTGGCTTATTTCATGCGATTCATCTGATAATACTTTCCTAAAAAAGGCAGAAGAATCCGCTGAAAAAGAAGTCAAACGGTTGTCAGAGCTTTCCCTCAAAAAATCACAAAAGGAGTATAAAGTAGACGTTGCTGGCTTTGGAAATCAGCTTAAAATAGAGCATCCAAAATTATGGAAAAAAGTCAAAAAGGATTGGGATCAGACATTTAGCGAGATTCCGATTTATTTCAATGTAGATTTAACGATTACTGATTATGGAACATCAGGTTTCGTAAGATGACGTCCTATATTGGAGAGTTAACGCATGACGAGCACTGCTAATACGAGCAGCATAAAAAGATGATCCCTGTTATAGAGATCATCTTTTTAAAGCTACCAAAACTTTCTTAATATCTTCTAACAAAGAACATTTTAGTTTGGTTAAGCTCTGTTATTTATTTAACCGCGTCTTTTAATTCCTTTCCAGGTTTAAAGGCAGGCGCTTTAGTTGCTGCAATTTCAATCTCCTCACCTGTTTGAGGATTGCGTCCCTTGCGCGCTGAACGTTCACGAACTTCAAATGTACCAAAACCAATGATTTGGACTTTATCATCATTTGAAAGTGTATTCATGATTGTTTCTAAAACAGTATCAACAACTTTTGCGGCATCCTTTTGTTTCAATTCTGCCTTTTCTGATACAGCTTTTACTAATTCTGTTTTGTTCATCTTCATGCACCTCGGGTTTTAAATTTACTATGTAAAGTTTTGAAAACATCACATACATTCATACTAGTTCAAATAAGCATGCTCAGCTGTCAAATCTCAGCTGCCTATTTAAGATTATTTTACTATTATTGCACAATCAATGCATATTCAGACATTTCGATAATCAAATATTTCCCGTGCCCTGCAATTGTATTAGGTTGTTCTAGCTTAAACAGTTGCGGCAGATTTAGAGATTTCTACCAAAGCACCATTGTGTCTTCACCTTAAAAACGGTTCCCTCAGATTTCTTTCAAAAAGAATAATATCTCCTACCTTTTAATCATACTAAACGCAAATAGGCATTTATACCTATTCATTTCACCATCCGGCTATCATAGCTAACACCTTGGATTTGTGTTTTACGCGCCTATCTTTCAATAAGTTTACCTTCATCAAAAAATCCTACTATTATAGTATTACTTAAGTAATATTTTTTCAAGAATATTCTACATCTTTCAATATTTAGAAACAAAATGGTATAGTAAACTTCGCCTATATACCAATATATTGCAGATAATCAAAAAAATCCAGTTCTTTTTACATCAAACCAAGTAGTTCCTGCATTTCTATTTCACCAGAGAATATAGAACTAGTCTTATCGATACACGGAGAATATGAAGCAATCCTATATAGAAATAAACCAAGTATATTTTTATGGAAGATCCAACGATTTTTTCAGGGATTGTTCTTCTATATAAATGATAAAAGAGGATGGGATTGGAGGAAGAGATTAACCCAAGATAATATTTATATATTATTCCAATTTTACCAAGCAGGGGAATCACCTATCACAAATACAAAAACGCCCTCTATACTTAGAGGGCTAATGTTAACAATTTGGGAGACCCAACCATTTAATTGACTGAAATGCGAACATGTTATTTTAATTAGTGTTCATGAAGCCTCACTAACCAATGGCTATCCAGCCAACTTGTGTTGTTCCACATTTTAAACTTAGTCAAAGGCAACGAAGATATTCAATCATGTTTTAAACATAATTAGCGGTTTAGAGATATTAGCGAATGGACATTTTTTCGTTCGTCATAACCATATTGAGTTCTTTTCCCAATACTTGTTTAAGCAGTTATCACTCCCTTTTCAATCAATCGCGTCTGTTCCTCTAATCCTTTAGAGTTACTTGAGATATTCAATTTTACACAGATACTGATACTGAGTGATCATCTTACATGGCTTAGGAATGGTATGTTTTCGTTCTCTAATACTATCTCAGGAACGAACACTAATGGCTGAGCCTCCAAAAGCGTTAACTTTTTATTGATTTATTTCTTTCTCTACATCATTAGTATAGATCATTTTTTTCTGAAATGAAGCTTCAGTTATGAATATTCTGTGAATTAAATAAATAGTAAAAAACGAAAATTTATGCACCACTGAGAAAATATAATAAACAGGGAAAGTACCCTTCTTCTCCCTGTTCGTACTGGCTATTATGGTTAGCAAGAATCGAATTGAATGGCGCATGCCTTCATCTTATCAATTAATTGGATGGAGCCTGTGCAAGTGTTTCCTTTAATACAGCATAAACTTCTTGGTCTAGTTTCTCAGCTAACTCCCTGTTATATGTTTTAACATACTCCGGATCAACTGTGATTTTGCTTCCGTAGAACATGACATCCTCAACAGATTCAACCCTTACACTTACAACACGCATTTTCATGGTTTTTTCAATGACATCAGAGACCTTGCCCTCTCCTTTAATGGCGAAGCAGCTTCCCGCTCCAATCACACCTAAAATTACATTGGGATTTTGCTGAATATTTTTTGCGCTTTCGGCATTATGACCAATAGCAAAATGAATGCGCTCGCCAGTGGCATCTGCTAAAACCCAAGAAATCATGGTTAAATCAGGAAGCACAGTCTTTTCACCAATGGTGGTCAAAGAGACGATTTTCTCCCCTTGTAATAAATTAATTAATTCTGTACTAAGTTTGTTTTCTATCTTCATTTTGCTCACTCCTAAATAAGTTGAACTTTTCTTTCTTATCATTAAATTGGAATGTTTCAAAATATTAAAAATATAAAATCTCCAATACCATATTAATTACATATTTACCTTATTAATCTATTTTATATGAAATTGTATACTGGATCAATCAAACTGCTTTCCATCAATATGAAAATAATTTTATATTAATCTAAAACCTAATACACTTGATTCACCATCCTTTAAAAAATTTACACATGTCATAGCAGACGCAATATACAGATCGTTCGCTTTATATTAACTCTATTCTATAACAGTTTTTTATATTTCTATCTATTTGCATCTGTACTTATACAGTTTTATATGGTATTCTTTTTCTCGTAATCGTTTATAGTCATACTACATTGAAAACGGGTGAATAATTATGTTAATAGAAGACTTAATGTACGGATTTGCCATTGTAAAAAAACGAAGATCATTAAACCTAAATGAATTACTGGATTTCACCCAGTACAGCTATATTAATGGGAATATTAATATTGTAGAATATAAAAATCTACTATGTGAGTTGAACCGTCTAGGAGCAAAGAAGCCGGAGTCTTATATGTACCGAAACAGTGAATTAACATCAAACAGCGGAAGAAACAACCTACAGCAAATCTATTCAAAATAAGAATCCGAATAAAAAAAGAGCATGGGCTTGAATAAAATGTGCCTTACAAAAGATACATTTTATAAAACCCCATGCTTCTTTTTAAAATTATCTAATCGCTTCTTTTAATTCTTTCCCTGGTTTAAATGCCGGAACCTTGGAAGCTGCAATTTCAATTTCT
The DNA here is from genome assembly GCF_946478885.1 of uncultured Bacillus sp. The sequence goes on from NZ_CAMLDX010000019.1 coordinate 42,618, forward strand.
TCTCCCGTTTGCGGATTTCTTCCTTTACGCGCAGAACGTTCACGTACTTCAAATGTGCCAAATCCGATTAATTGGATCTTCTCGTTTTGGGCAAGAGTATTCAAAATGGTTTCAAATATCGCATCCACCGCTTTGGCAGCATCCTTTTGTGTTAATTCAGCCTGTGCAGATACTGCCTTTACTAATTCAGTTTTATTCATTTCATGACCTCCGTTTTCAAAAATGACCCATGCGGAACAGAAGACGCGTAAGGGCTGTATCACTTTTTTTGACAAAAAGGCTTGTTTACCTTCATCTATCCAAAAGTGATTGTATTAATATTCAAGCATGAAGGTCTATTTTCCTCTATTTTCATGCATTTTTTATAAAAAAATATGAATCCTTTTTTCTGCCCCGTTCATTTTGAACAATGTATATGCTCTATTGCTGTATTTGTCATTTCCCTGGAAATGATTGTGAAAGTCAATATATCCTATTCTT
>NZ_CAMLDX010000020.1 GCF_946478885.1 uncultured Bacillus sp.
TGATCACAAATTTTATCCGGATGCCCTTCTGTAACAGATTCAGAAGTAAACAAGCGATGTTTTTTTGTTGACAATCTTTTTCTCCTCCTCAAAAAAGGAAAGCATGTTCCATTCATTTTCCTTCACGTCTTTTGCGAAATGAATGAACTTTCCAGCTTTTATGTTTAGTATATACGTTAAGCGAAATGAGGTACTTGAAAAAATCAAATAACCCCTGATTGATACGGAACTCATTCCCTAGTAGTATGGAAAAATAAGCGGGTTTTATCCTACTTTAACGGGCAGTAAGACCCGCCTCAAGATTCTATACATACAAAAAGAAAAAGCGGGAGGTCAACTGCCCGTAAAGGTCCGATGGGTTTCAACTCAACCATCAGCAGCCCCGCTGATGAAAGCTTCACCTTGAACAGGACATCATCGTGTTTCTGAAAAATAAAAAACCTTTCCATCATGTGAAAAGGTTGAAAGCAATCGATTCGCACTTTTCACTCTTATCGTTCAAGGAATTATGTCCTTGCCTCAGTTAAGCACCTTTTCTTTGAAGAACGCCTGAAATACTTCATATTCCGACCAAGTTACAAGTCTTCCCCGCTGTTATTTCAATCAAAGGGATGTTAGTATTTTCAGTATAGACATGACGTTTTTCTTAAAGCAGGTTGCTGGGTTTCATAGGGTCTGTCCCTCCACCAGCTCGGGATAAGAGAGTATCCGTTCAAAACAAAATCATACCCTACAAATATCAATAAAGTCAATCCTTTTTGTACTATACTATCTCACTATTCCATCCATTTTTCTATTTTCTTTTTTTTAAGAAAAAATAAATTATTTTTCACTAAATAGTATGAATTAATAGTAACAATGTGTTATACTTTTTAAAAAATGTTTTTTACATTAAATATCAACTACAAAAGGAAGGTATTCATCGGATGAATTCTGTAAGTAAGACGAATGAAGTGAACGAATTACTTAAAGGCAGTAATATTCTAAATCAGCTATCTGTTTCTCAACTTGTAGAGAAAGTTATCGAAAGAAACGAAGGTATTTTGACATCCACTGGTGCAGTTCGTGCAACAACCGGGAAATATACAGGGCGCTCTCCGAAGGACAAATATATTGTGGAGGAAGAATCTGTAAAAGAAAAAATTGATTGGGGTTCAGTAAACCAGCCAATTTCTGAACAGATTTTTGCAAACCTTTTAAATAAAGTATTAGATTTTCTTAAAGCGAAGGATGAAGTGTTTGTTTTCCGGGGTTTTGCCGGTGCGGATAAAAAATATCAGTTACCGATCCAGGTCATCAATGAATATGCATGGCATAACCTATTCGCTCACCAATTATTTATTCGTCCAACTCAGGAAGAACTAGCAGAGCATGAAGCTGGTTTCACCATCATTTCTGCTCCGAACTTTAAGGCAGACCCAGCGATAGATGGAACAAAATCTGAGACATTTATCATTATTTCCTTTGAAAAACGCATTGTATTAATAGGCGGAACTGAATATGCAGGGGAAATTAAAAAGTCTGTGTTCTCTATTATGAATTATCTGCTTCCCGAAAGCGGTATCTTATCTATGCATTGCTCAGCAAACGTTGGCCGTGAAGGAGATGTTGCCTTATTCTTCGGGTTATCTGGCACTGGTAAAACAACTCTTTCCGCTGATCCAAACCGCAAATTAATTGGTGATGATGAGCACGGCTGGTCTAAAAATGGCGTATTTAACATCGAAGGCGGATGCTATGCAAAGTGCATTAATCTGTCTCGTGAAAAGGAACCACAAATTTTCGATGCTATCCGATTTGGCTCTGTTTTGGAGAATGTTGTTGTTGAAAATAACTCCCGCATTGCAGATTATGATGACGGCACCTTAACTGAAAATACCCGTGCTGCTTACCCGCTTCAAGCGATTGACAATATTGTTGATCCAAGCGTTGCCGGGCATCCTAATACGATTATTTTCTTAACTGCTGATGCTTCAGGAGTATTACCTCCAATCGCTAAGCTTTCTAAAGAGCAGGCTATGTACCATTTCTTAAGCGGATATACATCGAAATTAGCCGGAACGGAACGTGGGGTTACCACTCCTGAGGCTACCTTCTCAACTTGCTTCGGTTCCCCATTCTTGCCGCTGCCTGCAACGAGGTATGCATCCATGCTGGGGGAAAAAATCAGCCAGCATAATGCCAGTGTATTCCTTGTAAACACTGGATGGACCGGCGGTGAATACGGAGTAGGAAGCCGGATGAAATTAAGCTATACACGAGCAATGGTTCAGGCTGCTTTAGAAGGCGAATTGAACAATGTTGAGACGAAAAAGGATGAGGTTTTCGGACTTGATATTCCTTTACACGTTCCAGGTGTTCCTGATAATGTTCTTCAGCCAAATCAAACATGGAAAAATCAAGAAGAATACTATGTCAAAGCCAAGAAGCTAGCCGAAAAATTCCATGAAAACTTCAAGCAATTTAAGAATGTTGCACCCGAAATTATTGAAAAAGGCGGACCGATTGCCTAATCCATTTCGCTAATGAGATTTATGGTTTACCGGGGCTGTCCCATAAGGTGTCAGGCACCACGATTGATCTATATCCAAATGTATCAAAGGATACTAGATACTGCTTCGTGGGTGCCTGACACCTTTGCTTTTGGGATAGCTTCTGTCTTTTTTAAGCACTCAAACATTCCTCTTTTATTCCATTCTTTTTTTAAGAAGAACTGCACGAAGACCTTGAAATTCCGCACGATGAAAACATAATCTTGTATAAAAAAATCTCATAGAACAGGTCAGTTCACTTGATTTTAACATCAAAAATTGAAATAATCTTAGTATGTTTTCTACTGCACAAATAGGATTATATACAACTATCGACCAAGAAAAAGGGGCAAATTGAGGTATGAACAAGAGAGATTCAATCGCACGCAAAATACTGGGTTGGAAATTAAATAACTCAGGTAAGTGGTATGATTTTGAAAAGGGTATATTTGTTGATGATTCCGAGTTCCAGCCTGACCAAAATCTAAATCATGCGATGCTGGTAGTTAAAAAATTGGAAGAGGCCGGTTATAAATATACGATTAAGGGAGATTCTGAGGTTTGTTTTCATAACAGCTATAATCAATTATGCGCCACTGGAGATACCCTAGCAGAAGCTATTACAAATGCTGCCTATCTTATTGCTGACAAGAGCACCCTGGCTGATGGATGGATGTAAAGTTACCTCCATATCATACTGAAAGCGAGGATTCTGCCTTTAACCAACAAATTTATTTTTGTACGAATATCATGCAATATAATAAAGGAAAAAGACACTTTGTAAAATTAAGGACAAGTGAATGTATACTCTAATTATAAGAGTAATGGATTTTCTTTAATGTCACACATTGTATTAAATTTAGTACATCACTTATATATAGTGGTGTACTTTTTTGTTTAACAAAGGAAAAGCTATTTCCTCCGTCACGAATCAAACGATTTCTTATGCAGAAAACTGGTGTAACCGACTTCCAAGAAAAATCCTGGGATACAGGACACCTGAAGAGTCCTTTCTGGAAGAATGGGCCCTGTTGGCCTCTTAAACATAACAGAGCGTTTTCGTTTAACATGTGTTGAGCAACTTGACACGGAGCCTCGGCAGGCATGACTTCCAGCCAGGAAGCCAGCTTTACAGGAAAACTGGCTGGACCAACCAGGCTACCATGCCTGCCACTCGTTGCGCAGAATTCCCCATTCTACTTAATCATTGGTTTACTGGTATTTCATTAAGTGTTGCATTTAATATTTCAATTTACGATTAATAAGTTTCAAATACAAAGATAATAGAACCTTTCTTTTTCGTATTTACATTTCCTCTATTTCTGCTGCAAGAGTGCATTTCATAATATATTTTTGATATAAAACAGTAGGAAATAATAATATAGCTCCTATTGCACTAAATCCAAGAGTTTCTACAGAAAATATGCCTGTTTTGAAATAAGTCCAAATTGCAAAAGTAATAAATAAAATAGAAAGAGCTAACCACATATTTCTGATTGGTTTACAATATTCTGCCCGATCAGAAAAAGTACTGTGTAATTCAAATGGCTTGTCATCATTTTTCTTTTCTACAATAAGCAATTCTTTATTAAAATTACCTGGATTAGATATCTGCCCCATCCCTTTTCCATAAGGACGCCAACGAATTTTACCTATCGAATAATTTACATTAAAGTTCTTCGTAAAAATTGTATACCCCAAATCATTCAAAAAATCACGATATTCTTTATTACAATTATTGGATAGATGAGCCACAAACTCTATACGATACTGATACTGATTTTTTTCAGCAACTTCAAATTCGTAGACGAACTTTCTAACTTTAATTAAACGATATCCTTTGGCAGACATAGCATTCAACCATTTTTCTTGTGTTGATAAAAAACCTCCAAAGTAGCGAAAAAATTTTTTAGTCATATACATTTCCTCCTAAAAACTTGTGTGCTGTTTTAACGAGAGTTTCAAGTCGTTCTAGCTCTCGTTTTGCAACTTCTTTGCCACTTTCTGTAATAATATACTTTTTCTTTCTTCCGGCTTCATCGCCAAATGGTTCAATCCAACCTTTTGAATGCAGAGTCTTGAGTGCACCATACAAAGTTCCAGCTCCTAAAGTAAGCCGACCATCAGTTTCAGTTTCTATAGACTGCATAATGGCATATCCGTGTTTGGGTTCACAAAGTACCAACAGGATAAAAAAAGTCACCTCGGTAAGTGCACCACCTTTTACATGATCACGCAATATCAACATCCCCAATTTGTTACGTTTACTGTAATAAAAATATATCACTAACCGTAATAATAGTCTATTAAAAAATTGTGATACTACAATCACTATTTAGCTCTAATTAGAAATTATAGAAAAGTAAAACTCTCTTCCACTAAATTGCCAGTTAGTTGCATAAGAAACTTTAACTAACAGGATTTCTTATCAAACTTTATTTTAAGACCATATTTAGATGATGTTGTTGTGGTAAATGAGGGCATATGTTATACAAAAAGGATAGATGATAACAGGCTTTCTACCCTGTTCATCTATCCTTTCCTTTTTCCCTTTATAAGGTTAGACATTATAATAAATTGTTTAATTATAGAGCTTCATAATTATATTCTTGACTTTTAATAAAACATAAAACCTATCAGATTTTATGCCTTTTTACATATATTTCTCATTAATTTGTCGTATTTAAAGAGATGAGTTCGTAGGTGATGATTGTTTGGTAATCTTCCCATTCGAGCTTTTTTATTTTGCCGATTGCGGTCGGTTCACTGTCTTTTGTTTTTCGAACTTCGATTGGAATATCAATGGGATAAAGCCGGTACTCCTTCTTGACTAAAGTAAAATTATTTTCATTCAGCCTTTTTTCTTTTCCTTTTGTGACAATCATTGTATTTAATTCCAAAGGCATACCCATTTTTAAGTTCCTCCCTTATTCAATCGTCCCCTGCTCTTTTCTTCAGTTAAAAATCCTCTTATTCCCCTGCTGCCTATTATTGGGTAATAATAACAGGTCCTTCCTTTGTTACAATGATGGTATGTTCAATTTGGGCTACAAAGCTTTTATCCTCCGTAGCGTATGTCCATCCATCGTTTTTTTGATAAACCTCTTGTGCGCCAGTAGAAATAAATGGTTCAAAGGCAATGACCATCCCATCACGAAGTAATTCTTTATCCCATGAATCATAATAATTTAAGATATGATCAGGCTCTTCATGAAGGGCTCTACCGACTCCATGCCCAGTCAAATTCATAATCACGGTAAATCCATTCTGTCTGGCAGTTTGGTAAACTACCTTGCCGATGGCATTCTTCTTGCCTCCAACCTTAAATTTTGTTAATCCCGCCTCAAAGGCCTTCTTTGCCGTTTCACACAGCTTTGTTACGGTTGGATCTCCTTCGCCAACAACAAATGAAATTCCTGTATCAGCAAAATAGCCATTCTTCGATCCGGAAACATCAATGTTTACCAGGTCTCCCTCCTGAATCACACGCTTGCCCGGAATTCCATGCGCCACCTCATCATTTACACTAATACATGTATAGCCAGGAAAATCATATTCTCCCTTTGGTCCTGAAACGGCACCAAATTTTTCAAAAAGTTCACCGGCAAGGTCATCTAATTCTTTTGTCGAGATGCCTGGCTTTGTATTCTTCACCATTTCATCACGAATCGTTCCCATTATTTTACCGGCCTCTTTAAGTCCTTGGAAATCTTCTTCTGTTTTTGCAATCACGTTACATTCCTTCTTTCAGTCTTACTTAAATAAGTAGAAATTCCTTTTAATTGTCATCATTCATATTACCACAGTGTTAATTAAAAAATAAAATGAATCGGCTATTTCTCTTCCTCTTTATATAAAGAAATCTCAGGTTTGAATACGGATGTATGCTGTTTTTTTGGAAAAATTACTTCAGCAAAAAAGATTTTTTGTGAAATCACTTCCAAATTCCTAATTTTTAAAGTAGAATATCTTCATAAGAAATATTTTTTCTTATTTATTTTATTAAAAAGAAATATTTTTCCTAAAAGATTCAAAAAGACATTTATTGAAAATACTAAAGAAAATACTCTGAAAAGGAGATTGAACATGTATGATACAGCCATCCTATTACTTAGGCGTTGATATCGGAACAACTAGTACGAAAGCCGTATTATTTGACCATAAAGGTTCTGTAATAAGTGTTCATCACAAAGAATATCCCCTTTATAGCCCTTTCCCTTCCATTGCCGAGCAGGATCCGGAAGAAATATTCCATGCTGTAAAGGAAGCCATTCAAATAGCCATTCAAAAAGGAAAGGTTTCTCCTTCAGCCATTGAACTGGTATCCTTCAGCTCAGCTATGCACAGTATCATTGCTATGGATCACAAGGGGAAACCGCTGACTCGCTGTATTACTTGGGCAGACAGCCGGGCTACTGATTGGGCCGAGAAAATCAAAAACGAATTAAACGGACTGGAAATATACAAGAGAACAGGAACCCCTATTCATCCTATGTCGCCATTAGCTAAAATAGCTTGGCTCAGGACGGATCATCCGGAAATTTTTTCGCAGACGGAAAAATTTATTGGAATCAAAGAGTATATCTTTTATAAATTTTTTAACCGATATGTTGTTGATCATTCCATAGCTTCCGCCACTGGTCTATTTAATTTAAAGCAGCTGACCTGGGATAGAGAGGCGCTGAAGATCGCCGGTATTACTGAGGAAAATTTAGCAGAACTGGTTCCGACAACTTACTGTTTGAAAGGAATCAAGGACGAGTATGCCGCAGAGCTGGGAATATTGACTGATACGCCTTTTATTATTGGAGCTAGTGACGGTGTCCTTTCAAATCTTGGAGTAAACGCAATTGATCCCGGCGTTGTCGCCATCACGATCGGTACAAGTGGAGCTATTCGGACAGTAACAGATAAGCCGGTAACAGATCCAAAGGGACGGATTTTCTGTTACGCATTAACAGACAAGCACTGGGTGGTTGGAGGCCCGGTAAACAATGGGGGAATGACATTAAGATGGGTGCGGGACGAGCTGGCTTCGTCAGAGGTAGAAACAGCCAAGCGTCTGGGAATAGATCCATATGAGGTATTAACAAAAATCGCCTCCCGTATTTCGGCCGGTTCTGACGGTCTTCTTTTTCATCCCTATTTAGCCGGTGAACGTGCACCGTTATGGAATGCTAATGCCAGGGGATCGTTTTTCGGGCTTGGTCTTCATCATAAGAAAGAGCATATGATTCGTGCTGTTTTAGAAGGAGTTATCTTTAACCTCTATACGGTCATGTTAGCATTGCAGGAGCTGATTGGTGTCCCAACAAAGATCCAAGCCACAGGGGGATTTGCCCGCTCTGAGCTGTGGCGACAAATGATGGCGGATATCTTTAATCAAGAAGTCGTCGTACCTGAAAGCTTTGAAAGTTCCTGTTTAGGGGCAATTGTCCTGGGCATGTATGCCCTTGGCAAGATAGATGATTTTTCCATTGTTGAAGAATGGGTCGGCTCCACACATGCACACAAGCCAAATCCGGACAATGTCAAAATATATGAAGAATTAATCTCGATCTATATTCGTATTTCTAGAATTCTGGAGAATGAATACAGAGAGATTTCACGATTTCAAAAAAAATGGGTGAAATAAAATCATTAACTTGAGGAGAGAAAAACATGACTGAGAATCGATTATCTGCCATTAAACCATATACACGAGCTATTCTTAAATCTCATCTTTGTTCATGCGGAGTGGATTATAACAAAATGGATCAGCCAGTAATTGCCATCGCAAACTCATGGAATGAAATTGTACCTGGCCATGTCCATTTAAGCCAGCTGGCAGAAAGAGTGAAAAAAGGCGTTATGGATGCAGGCGGCCTTCCGTTGGAATTTAATACAATCGCAGTTTGTGACGGAATTGCCCAAGGACATGACGGGATGAAGTACTCCCTGCCAAGCCGGGAAGTTATTGCCGATAGTGTTGAAACAATGGTCAATGCCCATGGAATATTTGACGGAATGGTTGTTCTAAGCTCATGTGACAAAATAGTACCTGGGATGATGATGGCCGCTGCCCGTTTGAATCTTCCTAGCCTTGTTGTCCTTGGCGGTGTTATGCCAAATCATATTAAACCAAAGGAATCAAAAGCAGCTAGGCAGAAATTTCTTGCTGGAGAACTGGATGAAAAAGGCTTGGTTGATATCACCAAACAATACTATCCAAGTGCCGGTGCATGTCCGTTTCTTGGTACCGCTAATACCATGCAGGGTTTATCTGAAGCCCTGGGTATGGCATTGCCAAAAACATCCTGGATGCAGGCATTATCGGAAGAACAGCTGGATGCCGCTGAATCTGCCGGCCGTCAAGCCGTAGAACTGGTCAAGAAAAAGATCAGACCATCTGATATTTTAACAATAGATGCCTTTAAAAATGCCATTTCTGTCCTATTAGCAATGGGAGGTTCCCTAAATGCCTGCCTCCATCTTCCAGCCATAGCTCATGAAGCAGGCATCGATTTACCGCTAGATTTATTTGATGAAATTAGCCGTACCGTCCCATTCATAGCTGGAGTTACACCGAATAATAATGAATACACAACGAACGATCTCCAACGGGCTGGAGGTATGCCAGCATTAATGCAGGAGCTCTCTTCCCATCTAAATCTTGATGCCTTAACAGTCACAGGAACCACTGTACGTGAAAACATAAGGGGAGCAAAAGTTCTGGATCGTGAGATTATTCATCATTTGGAGAAGCCGATTGACCATGAAGGTGGTATTGCGGTTCTTAAAGGAAATCTAGCTGCACAGGGAGCCTTAATCAAACAATCTGCCGTACCAGAGGCATTAAGAACCTTCTCTGGGCCTGCTGTCGTCTTTAACTCTGAGGAAGAGTTTCTCGAGGCCTTTGAGTCCAATAAGATTCATGAAGGGAATGCTGTTGTAATCCGCTATGAGGGTCCAAGAGGCGGTCCAGGAATGCGTGAGCTCCACCGCTGCACAGAAGTTCTAAACAAATTTAAGAAAATTGCTCTCATTACAGATGGAAGATTTTCCGGAGCCTCGGCAGGACTATCTATTGGATATGTCAGCCCTGAGGCAGCCGAAGCAGGCAATATAGCCCTTGTACAGGATGGAGATATCATTGACATTAATGTTGCGGCACGGAGTCTGAATCTACATGTTTCAGAGGCGGAATTGGCGAAACGTCTCGAGCATCTCGAAAAGATTAAAAGAGAAGCCAGCAAATTCTTGAGACTTTATTCAATGAGCTCTTCTTCGGCTGCCAGCGGTGCCGTTCGCTCGATTTAAATAAATAAGTCCCGTTTTAATGATAAACAAGCATCCACTTATAGGATGCTTGTTTATCATTAATGACCAAACCATTTAATTTTTTAGTAAATAGAACATATTGAAAAAATATTTTTTCTATCTCATTATGTTATACTAAATATAAATGATACTGAGAGGAACATTTCTATGTCACAAAATTGTCTTGGAAATATTCGCTCATACTATGCGAGGTTAAGCGAAAAGGAAAAGAAAATTGCCGATTATATTGTGGATCATCCGGAAAAAATCATTCACAGTACGATTAATGAAATCGCTGAGGATTTAAATGTTGCCGATGCTACGGTGTTTCGTTTCTGTAAACGTATTGGTTTTAAAGGATATCAAGCGATGAAAATTGCTCTAGCCTCAGAGATCGTCACTCCTATAAAACAAATCCATGAGGAAATTAATGAGCAAGATACTGAGAAAATCATTTCCGAAAAAATATTCAAATCAAATATACGGACATTAGAAGATACATTGCGAATTTTGGATGAGCACTCTATCCAAAAAGCAGTGGAATTATTACTGAATGCCAATCGAGTTGAGTTTTATGGAACTGGTGGATCCTCGGTTATTGCGATGGATGCCTTTCATAAATTTGTGAGAACAGGTATTAAAGCATTTGCCTTTATCGACTCGCATTTCCAATTAATGTCAGCTTCTCAACTTTCAGAGAATGATGTGGCCGTTATCATTTCCCATTCCGGTACAAATAAGGATACGATTAATATTTTAAAAACGGCCAAAAAAAATGGAGCGAAAACGATTGGTATTACAAGCTATCCTAAATCTCCAATCGCCCAAATGTCAGATGTTGCCCTTTTCACAAGCTCTGAGGAAACGGAATACCGCTCAGAGGCGTTATCTTCAAGAATAGGACAGTTAAGTCTGATTGATGCTTTATATGTCAATATGATGATATTAAACAAAGGGGCGGCACAAAAGTCGCTTGAGAAGGTAAGAGACGCTATTTCCGAAACAAGAATTTGACAATCCCACAGCTAAAGCAGTGGGATTCTTAAATGAGTAAGCGTTCATAGTCCATCTCGATTTGAACGGTCTTCAAGAGTATGAAAGCCCATTCCCCCTACCTCCAAGTCACGATATAACAAGAAATTGATTCACACATTAAGAAGGGGCTGGCCCATAAAGAGTCAGGCATCCACTATTGATCGATATCCTGTGCAGATTAGTGCACAGTGATACGAGATACGGTTTTGTGGTGCCTGGCTCCCTTGCCTTTAGGACAGCCCCTGTTCTTAAGTATTCTCATATGAAACGTGTCAGAACCCGTTAGCAAGTCAGCTTCTTTTTCTTATATCAAGATATCAAGAATTAACGCGCCGGCAAAGGCAGTGAAGGAAAGTACAGTCTCCAATACCGTCCAGGTTTTAAAGGTTTCATTAATCGATAATCCCAAATATTCTTTCACCATCCAAAATCCGGCATCATTCACATGGGAAAACATCAATGACCCCGCCCCGGTAACGATGACGAGCAATTCCAGGTTAACACCAGACATATTAGCAATAATCGGTGAAACAATCCCGGCTGCGGTTGTTAAAGCCACCGTCGCTGAGCCGGTGGCAATCCGAATCAGACCAGCAATTAAGAAGGCCAGTACAAGAGGCGATAAGGATAAATTCTCGGACATGACACCAATGGTAGCTCCTACCCCACTATCAATCAGAATCTGTTTAAAACCTCCGCCAGCCCCAATAATTAACAGGATTGAACCGACCGGAAGCAGACACTCCTCAGTAAATTTCTTGATAATTTTTCGATCCATCCCTCTGCGAAAGCCCAGAAAATAAAAGGCAAAAAAACAAGAAATAAGCAATGCAACAAGCGGACTTCCAATAAAGACAAGAAGTTTTTCAATGCTTGACGGTAAGGACATATATGGAGCTGCAGTGCCTAATATCATTAAAAGAACAGGCATTAAAATAGACAGAAACGAAATGCCTGTGCTAGGGACAGAAAACTTGTCAGCTGTTTCATCCACCTTGACTAGTTCAGGTTCACCCTGTGGAATCACCTTTTTACTTACCCATTTTGCAAATAGTGGTCCGCCAATAATACCGGCAGGAATCGCGATAATTAATGAATATAACAATACCTTTCCTAAATCAGCACCGTAAATACCAATGGCAGCGACTGCTCCCGGATGCGGAGGCACGAGACCATGTACAATCGATAATCCGGCAATAGCTGGCAAGGATATCATTAAGATATTTTGTTTCGTTGCTTTTTGAATAGAGATGACTAATGGTAACAAAATGAGGATTCCTACTTCAAAAAATACTGGAATTCCAATAATAAATCCGGAAAAGAACATCGCCCAAGGCATTTTCTTTTCACCAAAAATCTTCACAAAGAAATTCGCAATCTGAAGACCTGCTCCTGATTCCGCAAGCATCTTACCTAAAATCGTCCCTAATGCCAAAATTCCGACAAGATGTCCCAACGTTCCTCCTACACCTGTTTCATAGGCACCGACGATTTTATCCCAGGACATGCCAGACATGATGGCAAGAAACAATCCGGCGATTGTCAAACTAATAAACGCATGCCATTTAAACCATGAAACACCCACAATAACGATAACAATGGCTGCCAAGGTAACTAGTAGTAAATAAGCTTCCATACATCCTCCGCCTTTCCATTTCTGTGCATCAAAACTAATATTGATGAAAGCACTTTCAAGCATTTTTATTATACGAAAAAATATTTTATGTTTCAATACAATTAATTAAAAAATTTTTCGTTAAATATTGCTATATGAAATTTTTTTTATAAATGATCGCTCCTTCTTGATCTGATTGATAGTAGTATGCCTCAGTTTACTCCCATTAAATACGGTTATTACCACCTATACTTTTGGCTGCTTCTGCAAAAATAAGAATGTAATACACCAATTTCAAAAGGAGGTTATTCGATTGATAAAGAAAAAGCTAGGAGTATTCATAGCACCTGCTCTCATATTAGGGCTAGCTGCTTGTAATAATGACAACGACAATGCATTTGACAACACAAATGGCAAGCCGATAAATACGACAGCCAATGTGGATGAAAATCTATATCGTGTTAATAACCGATATCCATTTGACCATCAGGGGCCGCTTGCGGAAAACTATAATCGCAATAAAAGAAATCATCTAGATGGTCGTGACAGAACAGCGATCCGTACAAACCCGCAACGCAATATAGATGTCAATTATCGAAAAAATAATCGAAACAATGCGAAGATCTCCAGTTACCGGACTTCGAAAAACAGCGATGCTTATCCACACACAAAAGCTGTATTAGTCCAAGAGGCAAGATATCAATTCATCCCTGTAAATCCAAATCAGGATACACAGAGACAAACAAATCTGCGTCACAATAACGAAACTGTCCAGACACCAGAAATACAACAGAGACTGAAGCAACAGGCACAGGCTTTATTGCAGCAACAGCAACAACAGTCTTTAATTCAACAGCAGCAACAACAGCAACAACAGGCGCAAACTCAAGAAGAACAGCCACAGGCTCAAACACAACAGCCGACGCAGAAAACACCAGAAAATGTCAATCAAGCTGTTCAGCAGGTCATTGATTTAACCAATCAGCAAAGAAAGCAAAATGGACTGCCGGCATTGCAGACTGACACCAAATTAAATAGTGTGGCACAAAAAAAATCAGAGGACATGCAACAAAATGGTTATTTTTCCCATACAAGTCCGACATATGGCTCACCATTTGATATGATGCGCGATTTCGATATTAGCTATAAATCTGCAGGGGAAAATATCGCCCAAGGTCAAAGAACACCTCAGGAAGTCGTTCAGTCTTGGATGAACAGCGAAGGACATCGCAGAAATATCTTAAGCAAAGACTTTACCCATATTGGTGTAGGCTATGACTCTACAGGTCATCACTGGACACAGATGTTTATCAGCAAGTAAATGATCCATTGAAACAAAAGCGGTTTTGAAGGAAATTCCTTTGAAACCGTTTTTTTGCTTTGTCCTTTAACCCCCTTTTTCTGCCTGCAGCCCCTTTTGCAAATATCTTGACAATCACATATTCCGCTCCAATTCATACGATATGTCAGAGAGACTTTTCACTTTATTGGAGAGGAAGCGTTCGTATGAAAAGGTGGTATAAGACTGGTTTTCTTCTGTTCATTTCCCTATTTTTTATCATCCTGACAGCTTGTGGCGCCAATACAAAGGATACCGCGGACGCAATGGAAAGAGTCCGAGTCGCAGAGGTAACCCGCTCGATTTTCTATGCACCACTGTATGTGGCGATTGAAAAGGGCTTTTTTGAGGAAGAGGGAATTGATCTTGTATTGACCACTACTTGGGGTGGAGATAAAACGATGACAACACTCATCTCAGGTGGCGCCGATGTTGCCCTTGTCGGCTCAGAAACCTCCATTTATGTTTCCGCTCAAGGTTCAACCGATTCAATAATCAATTTTGCCCAATTAACACAGACTGACGGAACATTTCTTGTTTCACGCGAAAAAATAAACCATTTCACCTGGGATATGCTAAAAAGCAGTGACTTTTTAGGCCAAAGGAAGGGCGGAATGCCACAAATGGCGGGAGAATTTGTATTGAAAAGCCATGGAATTGACCCGCATCATGATCTTAACTTAATTCAAAATATTGACTTTGCAAATATAGCAAATGCCTTTATTTCCGGTACAGGTGATTTTGTCCAGTTATTTGAACCGCAGGCAAGCTTGTTTGAAAAAGAAGGAAGAGGATATATCGTTGCATCATTTGGAACGGAATCCGGTCACATTCCTTATACTACTTTTATGTCGAAAGAAAGCTATATCAAGGAAAATGAAGAATTAGTGAAAAAATTTACTCGTGTCATCTATAAAGCACAGCAATGGGTCAATGAAAATAGTGCAGAAGAGACAGCAAAGCTAATCGAGGAATATTTTGAAGATACCGATTTGGAGATTATTGAGTCGTCTATCAACCGTTATAAACAACAGAATTCCTATGCTTCAAATCCAATTCTAGATGTAGAGGAATGGAATAACCTACAGAACATTATGGAAGAAGCAGGAGAACTTCCACACCGTATTGAACATTCTGTGCTCGTCAATACAAAAATCGCAGAGTCAATCATGGAGTAATTCTAATGATCATTTCCTAAGTCTTGAGGTTTTTACTTGCGTTAAAAGCGGAGGATCCTGCCATGAAAGCCTCAGAATAAATAGCTTATTAAATCTTCCCTTTATGGAGGGGTTGTTAATGGATTTTTTGCGAATTGCCAATGTACATCATAGTTATTTCACAAAAAAATCAGCAGTGGAGGCTTTATCCGAAATTTCCTTTGAAGTGGAAAAGGGTGAGTTTGTCTCCCTTTTAGGACCAAGCGGATGCGGAAAAACTACGCTGCTCTCTATTATTGCCGGACTGCTACAACCAACGGAAGGAAGTGTAATGCTCGAGGGAAAGGCTGTTTCTGCCGCTGAAAATGATATTGGTTACATGCTACAGCAGGACTATTTATTTCCATGGAAAACCATTGAACAAAATATTCAGATTGGACTTAAGTTAAATAAACGGCTAAATAAGGAAACTAGACAGTATACTTTAAATTTACTAAACAAAATGGGACTGCAGGATGTTGAATATCAATACCCCAAACAATTATCAGGCGGGATGCGGCAGCGGGCAGCCTTAGTACGGACTTTGGCAACTGAGCCCAAGCTGTTAATGCTTGATGAACCGTTCTCTGCCCTCGACTACCAAACAAAGCTTCATTTGGAGGATCTCGTCTACAATACATTAAAATCATTTCGTAAAACGGCGATTCTCGTTACACATGATATTAGTGAGGCTATTGCCATGAGCGATCGCATTTTCCTCCTTTCTGCCCGTCCCGGAAAACTCTACAAAACCTTTTTTGTCCCGAATGACTTAAGAAACCTAACACCATTTAAAACCCGTAATCACGAAACTTTTCCTGAATTTTTCCAATTAATATGGAAGGAGTTGGAATCCCTTGAAGCTATCCCATAACATCGACCTTATTCATCAGCAATATCTATTAAGTCTGAAAAAAGAGAAACGGAAAGTCCGTATGTATCAGTTTTTCATCTTCCTTGTTTTTTTCTGCAGCTGGGAGCTTTTCAGCCAAAAGCAATGGATTGATCCACTGATTTTCAGTTCACCTTCGAAAATCGCGGCATTATTTATCGAAAAAATTGAAGATGGATCTCTCATAATGAACTTGGGTGTGACTCTTTCTGAAACGGTATCCGGCTTTCTCTTAGGCACACTGCTCGGTACGCTTTTGGCTGCTCTTCTTTGGTGGTCGCCCATGCTATCAAAAGTGTTGGATCCCTATCTTGTTATTCTAAATGCAATGCCTAAGGTTGCCCTTGGCCCCATCCTCATTGTCGCTTTGGGACCGAATTTCACTTCGATCATGGCGATGGGAACGATGATTTCAATTATTATCACAACGATTGTCGTGTACACTGCTTTCCGTGAAGTAGATCCCAATTATTTAAAGGTCCTCCAAACATTTGGTGCTACACGGCTGCAATCCTTTAAAGAAGCAATCCTGCCTGCCTCCTTCCCCGTTATTATCTCTACATTAAAGGTAAATGTTGGTCTTTCCTGGGTAGGTGTGATCGTTGGAGAGTTCCTTGTCTCTTCAAAGGGACTTGGCTATATGATTATATACGGCTTTCAGGTTTTTAATTTTACCCTTGTCTTCCTTTCTCTGCTGGTTATCGCCATATTTGCAACTATTATGTATCAACTCGTTGAATTCCTGGAGAAGAAACTAATTAAAAACGGTAACTAAATTAAATATGAGTTGCCGTTTTTTCACCGCCATTCTGCTCCATAATTTGCTTAACAGCTTGTTCTACCACTTGATCCTTCATAATAAAGCTGTAGTGCTCCTGCCAACGTAACGACAAAATGTCCCCCCCGATTAAAACGGGTCCATTCGTTTCAAAATAATGTTCTTTTGGACGTATAGAGTCAATTTCAGCATAGAAAACAGCCTTAACAAATGATTCCTCTTCATTTGTCACTTCATATTCACTAATGAATTGCATTGTTTTGATATGTGCTCCGGTTTCTTCTTCTACTTCTCTTACCGCGGCCTCTTCAAGTGTTTCCCCCGGTTCCCTTTTTCCTCCTGGAAATTCCCAACCTCTTAATTTATGTTTCGTCAAAAGCCATTGATGATAAAAACGGCAAATTACCAATACATGCCCAGCTTCATCGCCAAATGAGCACCGGGACTTCGCAAGCTTGATTTGCCTCCCATAAAAATCCTGATATATTTCCACCTGTTACACCTCGATTTTTCAGCGCTTTTCTACTATCTATTATAGGTGGAAATACATCGTTAGCAATCAAATGATTCATTTTCTACTCGCAAAATTCCCATTTCATCGATCGTTTTTCTTGCTTCATCATCACCTAGCCGATAAATCATTTGATAGATGTTATGCAAAGCTTGATCATAAAAATCATTTTCCCGATCAAAATGATATTCTTTAAAAGGGATGTGTGCTCGAAGAAAATCTGCCGGTTCATTTGCATCAATCAAATCAAATTGCTCCCGAAGTTTTTGAATTTCGAAATCAGTTGCTTCTATTTTGAAGTTCCACGTAGAATTGGTTGCACTTTGCGAAATTTCACCACTACCGATCTCAATATAATACGTCTTCTTGTGCGTCATATTCTAAACTCCTTAATCCTTTTCCTATATCGTCCCCCATTCATCCGCCATTCTATGCGATTTATTTCTAAAGGAAAATCGCATTTTTTTTCATATTCAGGGGTACAAATTAAATATAATGTAAAAATCAATCATTCATTATATACTTAAAGAGGAGGTGTTAGATGATGAAGCTTGTGGATGAACTTTACGAGTTGTA
Source organism: uncultured Bacillus sp. (assembly GCF_946478885.1). Next base: position 17,773 of record NZ_CAMLDX010000020.1, read on the forward strand.
TAGAGATAAATTAACGGGGGATGAAGAAGACATTGATATGCTCGCGTTTGCATTTTTGGAAGAAATGACACGCGAAGATTTACTGCATCTTATTTATGATATGGATGAGCAGGAACTATACAACTTGATGGGACTATATGTTATCGAAAGCCTCAAAGGAAAATTTGCTCAAGGAGATTACGAACAACAGCGATACCCTTATACAAACCGACGAAGCCTTCACTAATATAATTGTACATACTTCTTTGCGTAGATAAAATAAACTGCCTCACCACTTGTGAAGCAGTTTTCTTTCTATTGATCCATAATCCTGAGATGAAGCATTTGTAAGGCAATTCAACCATTTCATGGTAAAATAGAATATGTCATACATTTTAGGAGGAATGTCCGGTTGGTATATACCATCATTATACTCTCAGTGCTGATCGTCATTATTGTGCTGATTGTTAGTGTTGTTACGACCAATAAAGCTTATCAATATAAGCATACAGTTGATCCGATTGAAGGGAATCAACATTTGGCAGGGAGTGAAGCAGAGAAAAAATCCAGCCATACAACACCTGAATAAAGATAGAGAAAGGTTTATGAAATGATGGATCCTTATACAATCATAGTCAGTTTAATCCTTTTATTAAATATCATCTTTGCTATAATCGTCATTTTTATGGAAAATAGAGATCCAGGTTCAACTTGGGCCTGGCTAATGGTTCTTACCTTTATTCCTATTCTTGGCTTTATTTTATATTTATTATTAGGTCAAAACCTTAATAAACAGCATCTGTTTCTCTGGGAAGACAGAAAGAAAATCGGAATATCCAAAATCATAGCAGAACAGACCATCAGCTTCCGAACAGGAAATTTGCCTTATTCCAATGAAGTCATTGAAAACAATAAAGGACTCATTTATATGCTCTTGGACAAAAATGCGGCGATTTTAACGACTGATAACTCAGTCGAGATTTTTACTGATGGAAAGGATAAATTCAACTCCCTATTTAGGGATATCAGAAGCGCCGAGGAATTTATTCATTTGCAATATTATATTTTTAAAAATGACGATTTAGGTACTAAATTAATTGATTTGCTGACACATAAAGCAAAACAAGGGGTAAAAGTGCGCATCCTCTATGATGACCTTGGCTCCAAATCTTTACAAAAAAAAGCCCTGAAAAAATTAAAAGCAGCCGGAGGAGAAATTGAGGCCTTTTTCCCTTCTAAACTACCTCTGATCAATTTCCGGATCAATTTTCGCAACCATCGAAAGCTGGTCATTATTGACGGGAAAGTCGCTTATTTAGGCGGCTTTAATGTTGGAGATGAATATCTCGGATTAAAGGAAAAATTCGGGTACTGGCGTGATACGCATCTGCGTATTACCGGAGGCGCAGTCCATGCCATTCAAACTCGTTTCATCCTGGATTGGAATCAGGCATCCCATCGCTATGATATATCTTATTCACCAAGACTATTTCCTCCCGTTGAAATAACCGGGAATACAGGGATGCAAATTGTATCTAGCGGACCAGACTCAGAGTTAGAACAAATTAAATACGGCTTTATCAAATTAATTACCTCTGCAAAAAAATCAATTTGGATTCAAACACCTTACTTTGTACCTGATGCGAGTGTAATGGATGCCTTAAAAATCGCAGCACTTACCGGCAAAGACGTCAGGATTATGATCCCAAATAAACCGGATCATCCGTTTATTTATTGGGCTACCATGTCACATATAGGTGAAATACTCAAAGCAGGTGCTAAAGTCTACATCTATAATAATGGGTTTATTCATGCCAAAACAATCATTGTAGATGAAAGGCTTTCTTCAGTTGGTACAGCCAATATTGATGTCCGCAGCTTCAGACTAAACTTCGAGGTCAATGCATTTATCTATGATGAAGACATTGCCAAACAACTGACCGAAATCTTTTGCCAGGATTTAGAGGTTTCGAAAGTTTTGACACTTGAGGAATATAGAAAACGTCCTATTTATATTCGTTTGAAAGAATCGATTTCCCGTCTTTTATCTCCGATTTTGTAGAAAATTTGAAAGCCCGGTAATTCCGCTTAAATATACGAAAAAGGAGCTGTCCCCAAAGCAAGGTGCCAGGCATCACCATTATCTATTATCACTTTGCAATCATTTGCACGGGATATAGATCAAAGGTGGATACCTGACACCTATGGGATACTCCTTTTTTCGCTTCTAACCTAGCAATCCTTATGAATCATTATGCCATAACTTGTTTTAATTCTGCTTTACTATGCTCAAGCCAATAGCGTATTAAACGCTTTGCCCCCTCCAGGGTATGCATCTTAGCCTGCCCGCATTGCAGCTCTGTAGCAGCAGGGACTTCAGTTGCTTGTAGACAAACCTTCATAGTTGCTTCCAACAAATCAATCACTTCATCTACAGTCGGTTCACCACTGACGACTAAATAAAACCCGGTTTGGCATCCCATAGGAGAAATGTCGATAATATCAAAATCATAATTCTCCGCACATCCTCTAATATTATAAGCCAGCAAATGTTCCAAAGAATGAATAGCATCAGCCTGCATATGATCTTTATTCGGCTGAGAAAAACGAATATCAAATTTATTTACGATACCATCCGTTCCGACCTTATGAACTCCACAATGTCTTACATACGGCGCTTTAACGGCGTTATGATCTAATTCAAAGCTTTCAACTGAAGGCAATTTCATCACTCCTATATTGTTTATTCATCAACTATAGCATATTCATCCTACCGGCAGATGATGAATCCTGCACACTAGAATTGATTATATCGTAAATTCTTCATAGTTTCATTAAAGTCAAGAACATTTCTTTTAGACGAAACGAAGGAAATATGTTATTTTAAGCTGTAGATAGCAGCAACAGTACAATAAACACCGGCTGATATCTCCTGTCCCCAATACTGAAAATAAAGAAGGCTTTCCAAATGTTAAAATCACTTATGATCGGTATCATTAAATTTTACCAAATCGTAATTTCCCCTCTCAAACCTCCTACCTGCCGTTTTTACCCGACATGTTCCCACTATGGTCTAGAGTCGGTAAAACGTTTTGGTGCATTAAAGGGAGGGTATCTTGCGCTTAGAAGAATACTTAAATGCCATCCCTTCCATCCGGGTGGTATTGATCACGTACCTGAACAATTCCCCAGCTTTAGAAGAAGAGAAAAAAATAAAAGAGGCGCTGTACACAAATGAACAGCATCTCTTCTTCTGAAAATAGGCTATAATTTATTCATTATAACCGTTTATTACAATATCTAATTTACCCGTTTCCGGATTTATCACCAGACCGTGAACAGGCACATTCTCCGGCAACAGCGGATGATTTTTAATAATCTCAACACTGTTTGCAACACTTTCCTCCACTTTACTGAAGCCTTTCAGCCATTTCTTTACATCAATACCTGAGTACTCAAGGGTTTCCAGTGTTTCATCCTTTACTCCAAGTTTCTTCATATTTTGAATCATTTCATCTGCCTTTAATCCGCCCATTCCGCAGTCATGGTGTCCGATCACAAGGATCTCATTTGCATTTAGCTGATAGACCGCTACTAAGATACTTCTCATGACACTCCCAAAGGGATGATTAATCACAGCACCAGCATTTTTGATTAGCTTGATATCACCGTTTCTAACATTCATCGCCCGCGGCAGCAATTCAAGTAACCGGGTATCCATACAGGTTAAGATGACCATTCTTTTATTTGGAAGTTTGCTAGTAGAAAATTCCTCATATTTTTTATCTGCTACAAATTGTTCATTAAAAGTTAAGATTTCTTCTAAAGGTTTCATACTTTTCTCACCTTTCAAAATAGATTATCACTAATACTAGCATACATAAAACAACAGCAAAAATATAGCATACTTTTAGTCTTGCATTTTCTTACTTTTTTTTGTAAGATAACAAAGGATAATCGTAATGATTACGAATTATTAAAAACTACATGATGGAAACATAACTAGACTTAATTTGTTTTATGGGATGAGAGGGGAAACACATGAAAAAGTTATTATTGTTTTTGAGCATCCTTTTGTCTGGTAGCCTTTTTTTAAGCGGCTGTGGAGAAGAAAAGGCTCAAACAACAGATACAAAGGAGCAGCTTATCGTTTATACAACCGTTTATCCGCTACAATTCTTTACACAGCAAATTGGCGGGGATGCCATAAAGGTGGAAACGATATATCCTCCGGGGGCAGATGAACACACATTTGAACCCTCGCAAAAGGATATGATTAAACTAGCGGATGCCGATCTTTTTATTTATGTCGGACTTGGTCTCGAAGGTTTTGTCGAAAAGGCTGAAAAGGCTTTGAAAAATGAAAAGGTAGCCTTCGTGGCTGCTGGCGAGCACATTGAATTTGAAGAAGACGGAGTAGATCCAGCAGCAGCACATACGGAGCAAGACGATGTACACGCTGATACTGCAACTGAAAGCAGTCACTCAGACAACGATGAGCATCAGCATGAACATGAACATGGCGATATCGACCCACATGTCTGGCTGGACCCAGTCTATTCAATACAAATGGCTGAGTTAATCAAGGATGAGTTAATTCAGCAAATGCCTGAAAAAGAAGACCAATTTATTAAAAATTTTAATACATTATCACTACAGCTTTCACAGATTAACGATAAATTTATCGATATCGGCAAGGAAGCAAAAGAGAAAGAAATTCTCGTTTCACATTCAGCCTATGGTTACTGGGAAAAACGTTACGGAATTAAGCAAATCAGTATTTCCGGACTGTCCACTTCTAACGAGCCTTCGCAAAAGGATCTTGAACAAATCGTTCAGACAGCAAAGGAACACCATTTGCATTACATCTTTTTCGAACAAAATGTCAGCTCAAAATTAACAGAAACTGTCCAAAAGGAGATCGGAGCTGAGGCGCTGATCCTGCATAATTTATCCACCTTAACGGATGAAGACATAAAAAATAATGAAGATTACTATACCATTATGCAGCATAATATTGATGTATTGAAAAAAGCCCTGCTGAAATAGCGCTTGACCTATCACCCAATGCTACATTTAAAAAAACAGAGCCTCCTTTTCCCTAAGAGGCTCTGTTTTTTTACCCCTGATTGTTCAAAAAGCCCCGTAATTCTCTGCGTAAGATTTTTTTTGCGGCATTTCTCGGGATTTCATCAATAAAGTAAATACATTGCGGAATTTTGTATCTAGCCAGTTTTTCCCGACAAAATGCAAGCAGGGCCTCCTCTGTCACAGATGCTTTTCTTACGATAAAAGCTATCGGAACTTCTCCCCATTTTTCGTTCATTTGTCCAATGACCCCTGCATCAGCTACCGCCGGATGAGAGGTCAGCACTCCTTCTATTTCAGCGGGATATATATTCTCGCCACCAGAAATGATTAAATCTGACCGTCTGTCAAGAACGAATAAAAATCCTTCTTCATCCAGATATCCAACATCACCTGTATAAAGCCATCCATCTTGTATATCCTTTTTCGATGCCTTCTCTTTGTTTAAATAACCAGATGTCACGTTCGGTCCCTTCACCACAATTTCACCCGGCTCCTTGACTCCAGCTTCCTTCCTTCCATCAGTAATTATTTTTAATTGTGATGGAAATAAAGGTTTCCCTGCCGAGCCTAATTTTCGAATACTGTCCTCGGGAGACAACGTCACAATCTGGGAAGATGTTTCCGTCATTCCATAGGTTTGATAAACAGGAATGTTTTTAGCGACACATTGTTCAAGCAGCCGCAATGAAGCAGGACCTCCTCCGAGAAGCATGCAGCGAAAATAAGTTGGGAGCCTTTCCTCCTTCAGATATTCCAAAATCCTAGTTAACGTCACACTGACAACCGACATGATTGTCACTTGTTCTGATTTTATATCGTGCAATGTTTTCCCGGCATCAAATCTCTCATGAAGAACAATTTTCATTCCATATATAATGGATTTCATCAAAATAGAATAGCCACTGATATGAAAAAGTGGGACCGTACAAAGCCAGCAGTCATCTTCATGAAGACCCAGATTTAAAGCAGAGCCGATAGCGCTCCACCAATGGTTTCCATAAGTTTGGATCACTCCTTTTGGGTGACCGGTTGTACCTGAAGTGTACATAATGGTACAAACTTCATCCATCTCTATTTCTACTTGAACAGAAAACTCAACAGTTTTTCCATGCATTAAGCCTTCCTTAACTAATTGCGGGAGTTTGGGAAGCTGTTCACTGATTGTTTCCAATGTTTCTTGGAACATCTCCTCGCTGACAAGATATTCAGCCTTTGAATCCTTTAACTGCCAAATTAGTTCTTTTGGCGTTAAGCGATTATTTAAAATGACAACACGAATCCCGAGAAGATGGAAGGCTAATAAAATAAAAACAGAATCTATATGATTGCGTAGCAGTACACCCACAAATTGTCCTTGTTTTAAACCTTCGGCAGATAATCTTCCTGCCGTTTGCAAGGCCGCTTCGTACAATTCTCTATAAGTCCATGCTCTGCCTTCAAAGATTATAGCAGAGCGGTTTGGTGTTAAATAGGCTCTTTTTTTCAGCCAGTTTGGCATCACTTGTCTCAATCTTCTCACCCACTCCATAGAAAACATTCATGAGATATCACTTGTAACTGAGTATGTGAACACATAATTTGCACACAGTCTTAAAGAAAGCTTATTCAGGCAGTTGTCGCTATCTGTCACATACAAAAACAGCCTGATGGCACTCCATCAAGCTGCTTATTTAACATTAAATTTCCAAAAATCAAGGGAATCTAGGGAATTTACCAAATTCAGGCTGACGTTTTTCCTTAAAGGCATCGCGGCCTTCTTTTGCTTCATCCGATGTATAATAAAGCAACGTTGCATCTCCTGCCAGCTGCTGGATACCAGCCAATCCATCTGTATCGGCATTAAATGCTGCTTTCAGGAAACGAATCGCCATTGGGCTTTTGGCAAGAATTTCTTCACACCATTTGATGGTTTCTTCCTCAACCTGTTCAAGCGGCACTACCGTATTAACGAGTCCCATATCCAAGGCTTCCTGTGCATTGTATTGGCGGCAGAGGTACCAAATTTCACGGGCTTTTTTGTGGCCGACCATTCTGGCTAAATATCCGGCGCCATAACCGCCATCAAAACTGCCCACTTTTGGTCCCGTTTGACCAAAGATGGCATTATCAGCCGCAATTGTTAAATCACAAACGATATGTAAAACATGACCGCCGCCGATCGCGTAACCTTTCACCATTGCAATGACCGGCTTGGGAATAACACGAATTAAGCGCTGAAGATCAAGCACATTTAAACGCGGAATTTGATCCTCTCCAACATAACCGCCGTGGCCGCGTACCTTTTGATCGCCTCCCGAACAAAAGGCCATATCTCCGGCTCCAGTTAAAATGATAACACCGATATCTGCATCATCACGTGCATAAGCAAAAGCATCAATTAGCTCCATAACTGTTTTTGGGCGAAAAGCATTTCGCACTTCAGGACGATTAATCGTTATCTTTGCCATTCCATTATACGTTTCATAAAGAATATCTTCATATTGCCGTCCTGCAACCCATTCAACTGCCATTTCAATTCCTCCTTAATGAATGTAAAAATATAGATATACCTCAAAGCAAAGTGCATAAAAACAGATGAAAGGCTTTCTTTTTTGCCCCTCTGTTCGATTAGGAACGTGATAAAAATCCCTTAATTATTGTACCAAATTTATCAGGATTTTCCACATGTATTGTGTGACCGCAGTTCTCTACTTTTTTCCATGTACAATGACGAATTTTCCTTGTCATTTTCTCTGCTATAAAACAAAATTTTTCATCGAGACTGCCGGTAAGCAGCAAGGTTTCCGCTTGAAGATTATGTAATTGATTCCACCATGACGGCTGTACACCCGTCCCCATGCCAACCAAACTGTTATTCAGTCCAATCTCACTATTTAGCAAGCGCTGTCTTCTGAGTGCTTCTTGTATATCAGGTGAAAGACCTTTCTGTGTGGCAAAGAGGGGGATATTCTCCCAATAATTCACAAACTTCTCAATCCCCTGCTCGATAATATAACTGCCCAGTTCTTCATCCCGTCTTCTTCGATGTTCCCGCTCCGTTTCGGTTTCTAATCCTGGAGATGAGCTTTCAAGAATGAGCTTGTTCACTAAATGCGGATACTGAATCGCAAAGCTTAAGGCAAGTCGTCCTCCCATTGAGTAGCCCAATATATCAGTCTGTTTAATTTGCAATTGCTCAAGGATCTGCTTTAGATCCTTGACAACAGATGACATACTGTAGCGATTCAGTTCCATAGGAGAATTTGTTTTTCCATGACCAATGATATCAATGGAAATCAGTCTTCGGCCATCACGCCATTGCGGATAAAAAGAACGCCATGTCCCGGAATTGCCTGTAAAACCATGTAACAGGATCAGCGGAAAGCCTTCTCCTGATTCTTCTGCAAAATAATGTACACCATCAATATCAAACTTCATTATTCAAGATCCTTCAGCATCATATTTATTTCCTGGGAAACACCATTCCACAATTCACGATGTTCTTTTACATTGTCATATCGGTTTGTGACAATCTCCAAAACGCGTAGACCTTTTTTTTGTTCGTCATATAACATAGATTTTCGAAAATGATCCCAGCTCGTAATCGTAATAAACTCCCCGCCATACATTTTCACAGCAAGGCTAAAGTCTAAATCCAGCGGTGTTCCAAACAGCCTTTCAAAATGCTTCGGATGTGCCGATTGCGGCAGAAATGAGAAAATCCCACCGCCATTATTATTTACTAAAAGAATCGTGATGCTCAGCTCCTGCAATTTTGCCGCTGCTAAGCCATTCATATCATGGAAAAAGGTCAAATCACCTACAATTAAATACATTGGCTTTGATCTAACCGACACTCCCAGTGCTGTTGAAATCGTCCCGTCTATTCCATTTGCCCCCCTGTTGCCCATCACTTTAATCCGTTTATGATTAAAGTGAAAAAAGGAATCCAAGTCCCGGATTGGCATGCTGTTACCAACAAACAGCGTGGCGCCTTCCGGCAACAGTTCCACAAGCTGATAAAAGAGTTTTCCTTCACTTAATTCCTTTGTTTCATTTATTTTGCTAAGCGCTTTTTTGGTACGATCATTTAATTGCTTCCATTTTTCACTGTAGCCAGACACTGTCCGTTGCGATACCCTTCTTAAGGTCTCCTGGCAAAACAGCGTTTCCTGACAATAGACCATATCCGTCGACAACATAGCAGGATCACGCCATCCAGTTCCTCCATCCACCATGATCTGCCGAGCAGAACTATTCTCCTTTAAGAAGAATGAGAGCGCTTTAGATACAGGCATCGCGCCAAAACGAATGATCAAATCCGGTTTCAACATTTTTTTGGTCTCATCAAAACGTAAAAATGTATCATATGTATCCATAATCCATTCTTTCTGATGCTCACCACTGCGCAGCTGTGACAAAGGGTCTGCTAAGATAGGAAAGCTCAGCTTTTGAGCCAGTTCTGTAACTGCTACAGCAAAATCCGCATCATCAATCTGTCCGCATATGATAATGCCATTTTGAACCGACTCCATCATTTCGGCAAATTGAGTGTAATCTTCTCTCTCTAGAGAAACGACTGCCTGCTGAATCCTCACATATCCGTCTGTACGTTCCTCCATCATGAATAATTGATCATCATCCAAATCCGGAATAAGCGGCTCTCGCAATGGGAAGTTTAAATGAACAGGGCCTGCCGGTGCCTGAGCGGATACAGCAACGGCTCTGGCAGATACCATACGAGCATAACGTACCAGCTCCGTGGAATGATCAGGAGGAGCCATTTCGACAAACCATTTGACATGACTGCCATATAAATGTATTTGATCGATTGTTTGCGGCGCACCGACATCTCTTAATTCATGTGGACGGTCTGCCGTTAATACTACTAATGGAACTCGGGATATTTTTGCTTCCGCAATGGCGGGAAAATAATTTGCCGCTGCTGTTCCTGAGGTACATAGAAGTACAGTAGGCTTAAGTGAAGCCTTCGCAATTCCAAGAGCAAAAAAGGCTGCAGACCTTTCATCTACGTTGATATGAATACGAAGGCCAGGATGTTCAGCCATAACCATCGCAATTGGTGTCGAACGGGAGCCTGGGCTTATGACCACATCTTCCACTCCCGCTTGCACAAGCTCAGATACAAACGCTGCAATATAAGCAGTTAATGCACGCTGATGATTCATGATTTAATTCCCCCAAGTGCAGATAACATCGGTTTAAACTTAATCTTTGTTTCCTGATACTCTATTTCCGCTTCAGAGTTTTCAACGATCCCGCAGCCTGCAAAAATAGAGGCAGCTTCAGCTTGAATCAGGCCTGAACGGATAGCCACGGCAAATTCTCCGTTTCCTTGATAATCAAACCAGCCTATCGGACCACCGTAGAGACCTCGATCTAAATCCTCAGCCTCTCTGATTTTCAGCAAGGCTGTCTTTTGCGGCAGACCTCCGAGTGCCGGTGTCGGATGCAATCTTTCTGCGATCATCAAAAGGGAGGTTTCTGGGTGAGCCAGACCTTTTACCGGGGTATACAAATGTTGGATATGTCTCAGCTTCAATAATTTTGGACTCTTCGGAATAGTTACTTCAGAGCAAGTATCTTCCATCGCTTCTTTTATCATATCTACTACATATTGATGCTCGCCTAAATTTTTGTCATCCGTTAACAGCTTTCTGCCAAGGAGGTCATCCTCTGCCTTATCTATTCCTCTTCCGATAGAGCCGGCTAGGCAGGTTGAAAAAATTTGGTTATGTTCTTTTTTCACTAAGCGTTCCGGGGAAGCTCCAATAAAGCAATCGCCATTTGACTCAAAAGCAAATACATAGCTATCGCTTTGTTCGTTCAACAAGTTATGCAAAACATGTTCCACCTGAATCTCCGTATCAAACATTAAGCGTAACTCTCTTGCTAAGACCACTTTTTTCTGTTGTCCATTTTTTATATCATCCACCACATGTGAAACCGTCCGTTTCCAATTCTCCGGATTCATTTCTACTTGTTTCGTCGCTACAAAAGGCTTAAATTGGAAATTCTTTTCCGCATTTCTGATTAGATCCTGTCTTTCCTGTTCCAATACCTGGTATATGGAAACATCATCAGACTCGTTGCAAACCACATTTGTTGTTAAATAAGCCTCCCCTTCAAGGATACTTAACATGAATTTCGGTATATGAAAATGAGAATCGCCATATTTTGACCAAAGCTTCGTTTTTTTCTTTAACGGATCGAAGGAAAACCCTCCGAATGCAGAAGGGCCGGTTCCTACCTTATAATAATGATCAAAAATAATCGCTTTCTCTAAGAAATGGTTCCATTCTTTCTCAACATGAAAAAAGCGGTCAGTTTTCTGATCCGATTTAATTTGTTTGGCAATTCCGAGACCAACCATATATTTTTCACCGACAGATTCTTTCCAAAAAAATCGTTCCCCGGCATATCGATCCTTTCCATGTGCAAAAAACAAGAAAGGATCAATGAAACCAATTTTATGGATCTCACTAACTAAAATGGAGGCAGATTCTTTTTTTGCCATCTTAATCGCTTTGTGAATTCCATCCTTTAGTTCCGTCTGTTGAATGGTAACCAAAAAAACCCCTCCAATAACAGTCGCTCTTTAAAAACACCTACATTATCATAACATAACAGCATTGTCTTTACCATTATCCGTTTCTTTTCCTTAACTATTACCATTCACTGTACATTCCATTGATATACCTTTCCTGTTTCCCACCAAAAATCCATTGACACTCCCTTTATCTTTTCCTAAACTTAATTTGTAAAGAAAAGATGAACTTTGTCTAACATTTATTTGTCGTATTCGACAAAACAACTTTCTAAAGAGATAAAACATACGGGGGATTTTCTTTTATGCAATCACAAATTCAAGCAAAAGCCTCTCCAACCTTTCAAAATAAGGATAAGGGATGGAAGATATGGTGGAGACTTACACGGCCGCATACTTTAACTGCAGCATTCGTTCCTGTTATTTTGGGAACCGTCATTGCAATGACACAGGGGGATATTCATTTTGGGCTTTTTGTTACCATGCTAATGGCCAGTCTTTTTATTCAAATCGCCACGAATTTATTTAATGAATATTATGACTTTAAGAGAGGACTGGATAATGAAGAATCCGTAGGGATTGGCGGAGGAATTGTCAGAGATGGGATAAAACCAAAAACCATCATGGCTGCCGCTCTCAGTTTATATGGTGCAGCTTTGTTATTAGGAATTTATATTTGCAGTCACAGTAGCTGGTGGATAGCCGCTGTCGGATTGTTCTGCATGGCCGCCGGCTATTTGTACACAGGAGGGCCTATGCCCCTTTCTTATACGCCCTTCGGTGAATTGGCATCCGGTTTATTAATGGGAATGGTCATTGTATTGATCTCCTTCTTCATCCAAACAGGCACTGTATCAATAGCGAGTATTTTAATCGCTACTCCAATTATGATTTTAATCGGCTCAATTAATTTGGCCAACAATATTCGAGACTTAGACGGCGATAAAGAACATGGTCGAAAAACACTTGCCGTATTGTTTGGAAAAAGAAATGCGGTCATCTTTTTAGCCGTTATGTTTGTGATATCGTATCTTTGGGCATTTACTTTGATTGGTTTTGGTATTATTACACCTTGGATCGTGCTTATCGTCCTTAGTATTCCAAAAGCAATTAAAGCGATAAAAGAATTCTTCATTAATACTACACCACCGGCGATGATGCCAGCGATGAAAGCGACTTCTCAAACAAATACGATTTATGGCGTATTGTTATCCACTGGAATTTTTATTGGCTATTTTCTATAATTTCTCATTGATTAGCTTCTGCATCAAGCAGAGGCTTTTTTGTCAGCCAAAAAATGGAGCAAATTGAAAACAGGTTTCAACATGATTTAACAAATATCGTTCATACTAAGTTTAAGAAAATAATCTGATGAGGGAATGAGAGATAAGATGCTGACAAATAATCAACTGAATGAATTAAAACAAATGCTGTTAAATGAGCAACATATACTGAACCATCAGCTTGAAGGGAATAAAGAAGGAAGCCCCGAAGAAAGATCACATCGCAACACCGTTGGAGAACTATCCCTTTATGACAATCATCCGGCAGATATGGGAACAGAACTTTATGAACGAGAAAAAGATTTTGCACTTGAGGAACACGCCAATTCACAATTAAACAAAATAAATGCTGCTCTACAAGCCATGGAAGTCGGCACATATGGAAAATGCCAGGTGTGCAATGAGGAAATACCGTATGACCGTATGGCGGCAATCCCGACTACTTTATTTTGTGTTAAACACAGCCCGGATCAAGTCAAGCAGTCTGATCGCCCCGTAGAGGAGGAAGTACTTGAATTTGCCCACGGAAACCATTTTCAACACAATCCAATCGATCATGAGGACAGTTTCCAGGAAGCTGCTCGGTACGGCACTTCTGAATCCCCGTCTGATTTAAGTGGCGATTATGAAGACTACAACAGCTTATATAACGTTGGACATGACGATGAAGGATTCACTGAGGATATTGAAACCTTTATTGCAACAGATATTACCGGGAGGAACATCCAAATCTACTCTTCAAAAAAGCATGAACAATATGAAGCCATGCTTGATGATGAAGGCTTGGAAACCATTTGGGGTGATGTACATTATCATCAAACGGATGGATATGTTGACGAAGAAAAGGATGACCGGAGAGATCTTCCCTTTGACAAACAGTAAAGTGAAATATGTTCCGTACCCGACCAAGTTCAAAAAATAATCAACTGTTCAGAAGTCCCGCTTTTGAACAGTTGATTAAAACAATGCTTCAAATAGGCTGTTGAACAAAGCGAAAGGCTCTACTGATCGCTGCCGGAACCACGGAAGCATGATTTTCTTCAGGAGCAATATAAAATTCGGCATGAATTCGGCTGTTGCTTTGCAATACGGAATACAGATTGCGTGCATCCTTCACCATAAAACCCTCTTTCCCGCCGACAATCATACATAGGTTTTTACGTTCATGTGTATATGCATCCTCTTTGGCATAATCCATAATTTCATACTTATTCCTCCTAATAGACGGACTAAAGGCTAAATAGGTTTGAAAAAGCTCCGGACGAGTAAATAGGGTCCATAAAACAAATAAGCCACTCAATGAATGACCAAATAAAGTCTGGCTTTTCCTGTTCACAGGATATTTCTCCGCTATAATAGGCATTAATTCTTTTTCTCTGCCCCTCCGTGATTTCCAAGGTCTCTCCCCTTTAACCGTTCAGGATAAGAATAGCTTTCTGCAGATGGTGTGAATTCATAGAATCTCCTCTTCGGCAGTTTTTCAACAGACCTATGATGTCCAATTCCAACTATAATTGCCGGTGCAACAGATGTCTTGAGGATATTCTTGGATTGTAGCCTTACAACCTCATGGCCAAAATGGAAATATGCATTGCCGTCAAGTAAATAATAAACAGAGAATCCTTCTTTTGGGGCCACCCCCTTTGATAATTTTTTATTCACTTCAGCGAAATGAAAGGGCTTTTTCAATTTTTACCAAATTCACTTATTTGTGGCAAAAAAAAAGACCCTAAAGGCCTTTTTCTACAGGTTACCTGTGTATTTTCCAAATCTCTCTTGCATATTCATTAATTGTCCTGTCACTTGAAAAATAGCCAGAATGGGCAATATTGGTTAAACTCATTCGCAACCATTTATCCCGTTCTTCATAGAAACGTCCTACCTTTTGCTGGGTTTGAACATACGAGTCAAAATCCCTGAGAACAAAATACTGGTCATTTTGAATTAACAAGGAATCATAGATCGCTTCAAACTCATCGTCAACCTCCGGAAAAAAACCGTTGGTTAATTGCTCAACAATCTTACGGATTCTTTTATCATAATGAAAATACTCAATTGAATGGTAGCCTTTATAATTGAGGACTTCATCGGCTTTTAAACCAAAAATGAAGATATTATCATCTCCCACCAAATCCCTGATTTCAATATTGGCACCGTCCAATGTTCCAACAGTTAATGCACCATTCATCATAAATTTCATATTTCCCGTTCCGGAGGCTTCCTTGCTCGCCGTTGAAATTTGTTCGCTAATATCGGATGCGGGAAAAATCTTCTCTGCTAATGAAACACGGTAATTCTCAAGGAAAACTACCTTTAGCTTATCGCGCACATCTGGATCATGGTTTACCTTGTCAGCCAGCGAATTAATCAATTTAATGATCTTTTTCGCATAATAGTAACCCGGTGAGGCCTTTGCTCCAAATATAAAAGTCCGAGGATAAAATAAGTAATGCGGATCCTCCTTGAGGCGATTATAGATATGCATGATGTGCAGCACATTTAATAATTGCCGTTTGTAAGCATGCAGCCGTTTAACCTGCACATCAAATATACTGGAAGGATCAATCACAATACCTGTCTTATTCTGAATTAGTTCTGCCAAATTTTTCTTATTCTCTTGTTTAATCCGCTCTAATTGTGCAAGAAATGCCGCATCATTTTGAAATCTCAGCAATTGATTCAGATTTTCAGGTTCTTTGATCCATGAATGACCTATGACCTCCGTAATCAGACTGGACAATTCTGGATTAGACTTTAACAGCCATCTCCTATGTGTAATTCCATTGGTTTTATTATTAAATTTATACGGAAATACGTCATAGAAATCTTTCATTTCACGAGATTTCAGGATTTCCGTATGCAGGGCTGCAACACCGTTAACACTGAAGCTGCCAACTAATGCAAGATGTGCCATTTTCACTTGATCATGAGCAATAATGGCCATCCGTTCAATTCTTTCCCAGTCCCCCGGATAAAGATTCCAAAGCTTTTGACAGAAACGTTCATTAATTTCTTGAACAATCATATAAATTCTTGGCAGCAAGGGCTGAAAGATGCGAATCGGCCATTTTTCCAATGCCTCGGATAATGTCGTATGGTTTGTATAAGAGATGGTCTGTGTCGTAATCTCCCACGCTTCATCCCATCCCAATCCGTTTTCATCCATTAAGACCCTCATCAACTCCGGTATCGCCAATACCGGATGCGTATCATTAATGTGAATGCACACATGATGATGAAATTGCCTCAAATCCTTATGCTTGACAAGATACCTGCTAACAATGGATGTAACACTCGAACAGACTAAGAAATATTGCTGCTTTAATCGGAGGATTTTCCCCTCATCATGTGCATCATCCGGATACAAGAATTCAGAAACGCTTTCCGTTTCTTGCTTATATTTCAATATATTCTTATGGATTGGAAAAAGAGCGGGTTCAGCATTCCACAATCTGAGTGTATTCACCATATCATTCTGATAGCCAACCATCGGAACATCATATGGTACAGCAGTTATCGTTTCCGCATTCATATGATGGAAGATGAGACGACCATTTTCTACCCCTGTTTGAACATGCCCCCAAAATGGTACTTCAACAGCTAAATCGGCTTTTCTAACCTCCCATACCTGGCCATGTCTTAGCCAAAGCTCAGGGAGCTCTACCTGATAGCCTTCAATGATTTTCTGCTCAAACAAACCATGCTTATAACGGATTCCACAGCCATGGCCTGGAAGCCCAAGCGATGCCAATGAATCAAGAAAACAGGCTGCCAAACGGCCAAGTCCTCCATTGCCCAATCCTGCATCTGTTTCAATCTCGGCAATAGACTCAAGGTCAATTCCCAGATCGTTTAAACCTTCCTCGACTACCTGAACAATTCCGAGATTTATTAAGTTATGAAGCAACAATCTCCCCAAGAGAAATTCGATTGATAGATAGTAGACCTGTCTTTGATCCTCAGAACGGTATCGTTCGTTTGTTTGAATCCAATTTTTGCTCACATATTCACGAATCATATGGCCCAAAGTATCAAACTGGTCATCTCTAGTACTTTCTGCAAAGCTTTTCCCACACATCATTTCAAGCTTTTGCAAGAAGTGCTTCTTAAATTCCGCTTTACTTGAGAACATGCGTATCACTCCTTGATTGAAGCCCCGTATATAACTGATGATATTGAAAAGCAGACTGTGCCCAGCTATTATTCATAGACATCGCTCTTTTGACTAATGCATTCCAAACTTCTTTCTGTCGATAGAAAAATAGTGCCCGTCGGATGGTAGCAAGCATATCATGAGCATTGAAATTCCTAAAACTAAAACCGTTTCCCTCACCTGTAACCTCGTTATAGGAAAAAACAGTATCATTTAATCCGCCTGTTTCCCGGACAATTGGAACAGATCCATATCTTAAGGCGATGAGCTGTCCGAGTCCGCACGGTTCAAATTTTGAAGGCATCAGAAATAGATCGGACCCGGCATATAATTGATGGGCAGTTTCTTCATCAAAACCAATATAGGACTTAAACTTATGACCGTACTGACCTTCCATAGCACGGAAAAAATCCTCAAATTCAGGATCCCCCGTTCCTAATACAATCATTTGCATATCCTCTGCCATGAGGTCATGAAAGACAGCTCGAACCAATTCCAGTCCCTTTTGTTTTGTCAGACGTGTAATCATCGTAACGAGCGGAATGTCAAGTGCAGGAAGAGCAAACTTTTCCTGAATAAACCTTTTATTCTTGAGCTTCGCACCGGAGGCGTCCTCAGCCTGATAATGTTGGATAATACAATGATCATTTCCTGGATTGTATACCTCAATATCAATGCCGTTTAAGATCCCGCTTAAATCTCCTTTTCTTTTCAGCAGCATGCCGTTTAATTTTTCTCCGTAATAATCAGTCAGAATTTCGTTCATATATGTAGGACTAACAGTCGTTATTTGATCAGCCGCGGCAAGAGCCCCCTTCATAAAGTTGATATTCCCATAGAATTCCAGTTCGTCTATATTGAAACAATGCTCATCAAGACCAAATAGATCACAGATCGCCTCACGCGGCAGAATTCCTTGAAACTGGAGATTATGGATGGTAAATACCGTTTTGATGGAGGCATACTCCTTTATCAAGGAATATCTGTTTTTCAATAGGAATGGAATCATACCTGTATGCCAGTCATGACAATGAATCACATCAGGATAAAAGGAAATAACGGATAAACTCTCTAACACAGCCTGGCTAAAATAGGCAAACCTTTCGCCGTCGTCATCATAGCCGTACATCTTCTCCCGCTTAAAATATCGCTCATTATCAACAAAATAAAAGATGACATCATTGAACACATATTCTTCTATACCGCAGTATTGATTTCTCCAGCCAACCTGTACTCTGAAATCCGCAAGCTTTTTCATTGATTTTTTATAAGAATCTGAAATGGCACCATATTTAGGCATAATGACTCTGATATCCGTACCAAGCCTTTTGATTTCCTTTGGAAGAGAACCCGCAACATCTGCAAGTCCCCCTGATTTTATAAATGGAACACATTCACTAACTGCAAATAATACCTTCACGAATTCATCAACGCTCCTTGTACTGTACCCTTTGGAACTACAAATGGCATTCTATTTGAACCGATTAACACAGTTCCTGGTTCTATTCTAACATCCTTATCAAGGATCGCCGAATCAATTACACAATTCTCTCCAATTTGACATTTCTGCATAATAATACTGTTTGTTATTTTAGACCTTTTTCCTATTTTGACTCCCCGAGAAATGATGCTGTTTTCCACCTTTCCTTCAAGGATGCATCCATTGGCTACTAACGAGTATTTTACATCCGCTTCTTTGCAATAACGCGTAGGCGGTTCATCCTTTACCTTCGTATAAATGGGCTGGTTCATAAAAAACAAATCCCTGCGAACAGAATGCTTCAGCAGCTCCATGCTGACAGTATAATAAGATTCTACCGAGTTAATGATAAATGCATGATTCTGATATTCATATAGGCAGCAAGTATAGGAATTGTTACCATCTACGACATCCTTCATGCATGTATAACCTGTTAACTCTCTAGTCTCAAGCAAATCAATCAATAGAGTCCTTTTAACCAGATACATATCCAACGATCTTCCATTTTGGATAATTTCTGTAATATCGCAGCCACATTCCATATGTCTTTCAAGAACTGGACGAAAGTCCAAATTCATGATCGTATAGCAGTTCGCAATAAGGCAATATTCTTGAGATGCTTTATAAAAATAATCGATATTTTCTGCAAAATGGGTAAAAGAACCGATTCCAGCGCTAGGTATAGCCAGATGCGGGGATGGGAAAAAGAACAGTCCATCTCTTTTTCTACTCAAATTCCAGTTTTTTCCTGATTCTAAATGGTCCAGCAGCGAACTGTATGGATAGGTTGTGAATATTGCCATACTTTGAATTCCTGAATTCACCATCGATGACAAGACAAAGTCAATCATCCTGTAACGTCCTGCAAAAGGAACGGCAGCCAACGACCGATGAGCAGTTAAACCGTCTAAATCATCGTAGGTTGTCGTTGCATCAATAACGCCCAATAATTTTTTGCTCATCAGAATTCCTCCTCAAAGATAGATTATTTTAAATCAGGCTCTTATCAACTCATCAGCATTTCTTCTGTTACTAGTAATACCTCTTCTTCATCCGGATTACGGCGGATAATCGTATCATCCGGAATATGCATATGCGATGGAACAATAGCTCTTTCGATCAGTACATTTTCACCAATCACCGCATCCGGCATAATAACAGACTCCTTAATAACGGCGCCCTTTTTTACTTTGACTCCTTGGAATAAGACGGACTTATTGACGATGCCTTCGACTGTACACCCTTCATTCACCAGCGAATCATTTACTTCCGCATCCGGGGAAATGTACTGCGGTTTTAGATGAGGATTAACCGAATAAATACGCCAGCTGTGATCAAACAAATCAAGCTCACAATTTTCATCCAACAAATCCATATTTGCCTCCCAAAGGCTTTTAACCGTCCCCACATCCTTCCAGTAACCTTTAAAGGGAAAAGCAAACAACTTTTTATTCTCTTGAATTAATTTGGGAATGATATCTTTTCCAAAATCATGGCTGGATTGAGCGTCGTCCGCATCCAACAATAAGTATTCCTTCAGTAATTCCCATTTGAATATATAAATTCCCATTGAGGCAAGGTTACTCTTGGGTTCTCTCGGCTTTTCTTCAAATTCAGTAACCGCTAAATCGGAATCCGTATTCATGATGCCAAATCGGCCCGCTTCCTCCCATGAAACCTCTATAACAGAAATAGTAGTATCTGCCCCTTTTTCAATATGAAATTCAAGCATTTCCTCATAATTCATTTTGTATATATGATCACCGGAAAGAATCAGAACATGCTCCGGATTGTATTGCTCCAAATAATTAATATTTTGATAGATCGCACTAGCGGTTCCGGTATACCATTTCACTTCAGACGAAGCGCTGTATGGAGGCAGAACGGTAACTCCCCCATCCATAATATCCAAATCCCACGCACTTCCGATTCCTATATATGAGTTTAAGACGAGCGGTTGATATTGTGTTAATACACCTACTGTATCAATCCCGGAATTCGTACAATTACTTAAAGGAAAGTCAATAATCCGATATTTGCCTCCAAATGGAACGGCTGGTTTTGCCAAATCTTTTGTCAATGTGTACAGCCTACTTCCTTTTCCTCCTGCCAACAGCATGGCTATGCACTTTTTCCTTATCATCACCTTTTCTCTCCTTCCGATGTTTGACTGGCCTCAATATAGATACCCCAAGAGGGGGAATCGACATCCTAATCGAATAAGGCTTCCCGTGAAAGCCCTTATCCGTTGTTTGAATTACTTTTTTATTTGTTACCCCGGATCCGCCATAACGTTCAGCATCACTGTTTAATATTTCACGATAAGAACCCGCCTGAGGAACACCAACAAGGTAGTCATGATAAACGGTTGGTGTAAAATTACAAATAAAAACTAGTAAATCACCATTCTTCGCCCTTCTGATAAAAGAGAAAATTGACTGCTGTGCATTATTCACATCAATCCATTCAAAACCATGATAATCATGATCCAATTCAAATAATGGCTTTGACTTTTTATAGATTTTTAATAGTTCCTTTACGTATTGATTAATTTTGCAATGCAAATCATAATCTAGTAAATTCCAATCCAGTTGTTCCTTATCCTTCCACTCTGAAAAATGTCCAAGTTCAAATCCCATAAATAACAGTTTTTTGCCGGGATGTCCGATCATATAGCCCAACATTAATCTTAATTGGGCAAATTTCTGCCAGTAATCACCAGGCATCTTATCAAGGAGAGATTTTTTTCCGTGAACAACTTCATCATGTGAAAAAGGAAGAATAAAATTTTCATTGAAGGCATAAAGCAGAGAGAATGTCATTTTCTCATGTACGGACTTCCTGGAATAAGGAGGAGTTTTCATATAGGCTAAAACATCATTCATCCATCCCATATTCCATTTAAAATTAAAACCGAGTCCGCCGTGATCGACCGGGGACGTCACTCGGGGACAATCCGTAGAATCTTCCGCCATCATTAAAATCGTCGGGTCATGAGCGAAAAGAACTTTGTTAAGCTTTTTTAAAAATTCAATTCCATCTCTGTTTTCAATCTTCCCTTCCTGATTCGGTCGATAGATCAAATTCGCCACCGCATCCAATCTAAAGCCGTCAATATGATAATATTGCACCCAAAATAAGGCACTTGAAATGAGAAAACTTTGTACTTCAGTTTTGCTTAAATGAAAGTTCGCAGTTCCCCAAATGGGATTTTCCCGATCATTTGCATATGGATATTCAAAAAGAAAGGTACCGTCAAATTTGTATAAGCCATGCGCATCCTTGCAAAAATGTCCTGGCACCCAATCAAGGATCACGCCTAAACCATTTTTATGACATTCATTGATAAAAAACATAAAATCATGAGGTGTTCCATATCTACTTGTTGGAGAAAAATAACCGGTTCCTTGATATCCCCAAGAGATATCGAGAGGATGTTCTACAATAGGAAGCAATTCAATGTGGGTAAAGCCTAAATCTAAAACATACGGGATTAATTCCTCTGCCAATTCTCGGTAAGTCAGGAAGGCTCCATTATCCTTTTTCTTCCAAGAACCGAGATGAACTTCGTAAATGGCAATCGGTTCAGCAAGAATCTTTCGTTTCATTTTTTTATTCTTCCAGGTT
The DNA here is from genome assembly GCF_946478885.1 of uncultured Bacillus sp. The sequence goes on from NZ_CAMLDX010000020.1 coordinate 39,933, forward strand.
CTGTCACTCCATTGAAACCCATTCAGTGAGTAGACAATAGATGCAGTGTTCGGACGCAATTCAGAATAAAAAGCAAAAGGGTCAGCTTTTAATATTCGTTCGCCGTCAGCTGTAATGATTTCGTACTTGTACAACTCTCCCTCAAGATTTTGTTCTATTGTAATCATCCATATGCCTTCATTATTTACTTTATGTAAGGAATATGTTGCGCCGTTCCATCCATTAAAATCACCGACAATTCTTACATCCAGCGCATTTGGCGCCCACACTGAAAATTTTGTATATATTTTTTGATTATATTCAATAAGATGTGCGCCCAGCAACTCATGACTTTCAAACAAATTTCCTTCATGAAAGAGATGTAACTGGTAATCAGATGGTAACGCTTTAGGGACAACCAATTTTCTCCCTCCTATATATGAAAATAATTTTTTATTAAATTTCCTTATTCCATATAATATTCGTTTCTTTTCTTAAATATCCTTGTGAAGTTACTGTAAAACTTGGCGACAATAATATTATCTATCTTACAATATTCGCGTTTGTGATTTAGTAAAATCCAATAATTGGAGTATCTCTCGTGAAAATATATACTAGTGAACAATAGACGGATAGAAAGGTGAACAAATCCTGAAGGAGAATTGAAAAAGCTCCAGGCTTAAAGAAATTTTTCATTTAAAATTTAAATATCTTCAGCCTCGAGCCTTATATATAAATATCATTTTTCAAAATAGCGGTTAATCTCATTTTTATCTGATAAATAATCTTGTAATAATTTTTTTAAATCTTTTTCATCATTAATACTGCTTAAATCTTTATCATACCAGGCCTGTAAATCCTTCTTCTTCACTTTTAATGTTTGGGTACCGAATTCATATTGAACCCACTCTGCATTTTGGACCAAGGCAAACAAGTACGTTGAGTTGCATAAGGCCAATTCTTTCATATTTTCATCATTCAGTTCAGGTGACTCCTGATCAATATCATATTTAACGATAATACCGTATGGTTCTTTCTTAGTTTGCAAGGAAAATTCCTTAAAGTATTCATTGAAGGGAATTTCCTTAATAATAGCCCCAACCGAACTATTGTCCCCAACAAGTGTACCTTTATATTGGAAAACATCCTTGCCTGAATCTTCGTTCAAACCGCATCCTGCTAACAATAGCAGTAAAAACACAATTGAAAAGAAACTGCTCAATTTCTTTTTCATTCAATTCCCTCCCCATCACTTCCCTTCATATTTTATCATACTGTTCCCTCTTGCAACCTAGTCAATAGGTTGTGATAAGAGAAGGAATTATGGAACTTCTGTGACAATTATGTAAAAAAGAAGCTGCCCCAAAAGTAAAGGAATCAAGCACCACAAATCTAGTACCACATTGCATAAAACTGCACTGGATATAGATAAATTGCAGATGCCTGACTCCTTATTGGGACAGCCTCGTTTTGTTCATATATCAATGACCCCTACGGGATTCGAACCCGTGTTACCGCCGTGAAAGGGCGGTGTCTTAAC